>RPQJ01000075.1 GCA_003819815.1 Lysobacterales bacterium | reverse complement strand
TCGAGGACTTCGGCACGATGCAGAAGGCGCTCGAGGACCGCGGCATCACGCCGATTTCGGCGGAGCAGGAATACATCTGCCAGACGCCCACCGAGCTCGGCGAGGCCGAGGCCACCGAGGTGCTCGAACTGATCGACAAGCTCGAACAGGACGAGGACGTGCAGAAGGTGTACCACACGCTCGCGTGACCGATCGGCTCGCCCGGGCCTGCGCCACGACGTCCACCGGACCCGGGCCGGTTCGGGCCGTCGTTGCGAGCCGGCTCATCTGCTGCCCGGCGGGGGCGGGCCGCGACTTGGTCTAAACTCCGCGCCATGCACCCCGCCCGCGACCTCTTCTCCTATCGCAAGTACTGGGCCCACCGCTTCGGCCCGGCGCCGTTCCTGCCCACGTCCCGGGCGGAGATGGACGAGCTCGGCTGGGATTCCTGCGACGTCGTCGTCGTCACCGGCGACGCCTACGTCGACCACCCGAGCTTCGGCATGGCGATCGTCGGCCGCCTGCTCGAGGCGCAGGGCTTCCGCGTCGGGATCCTCGCCCAGCCCGACTGGCACTCCACCCGCGACTTCCAGAAGCTCGGCCGGCCGAACCTGTTCTTCGGCGTCACGGGCGGCAACATGGATTCGATGGTGAACCGCTACACCTCGGATCGCCGCATCCGCAGCGACGACGCCTACACGCCGCACGGCGCCGGAGGCTCGCGGCCCGACCGCTGCGTCCTCGTGTACTCGCAGCGCGCGCGCGAGGCGTATCGCGACGTGCCGATCGTGGTCGGCGGCATCGAGGCCTCACTGCGCCGCATCGCGCACTACGACTACTGGTCCGAGAAGGTCCGGCGCTCGGTGCTGATGGACGCCAAGGCGGACCTGCTCGTATACGGCAACGCCGAGCGGCAGATCGTCGAGATCGCGCATCGCCTCGCCGCGGGCCAGGCGATCGAGGAGATCACCGACCTGCGCGGCACTGCGTTCGTCCGCAAGGCGCTGCCGGACGGCTGGACCGAGATCGACTCGACGACGATCGATACGCCGGGGCCGTTGAACCCGCCGGTCGATCCGTACGCGGAGGAAGGGGGTAGCGGAAAGGGGTTAGGGGGTAGTCAAGCGGCGACTGCAGCCGACGCGACGGCGGCACGTCCTTCCGGATCGGTCCGGGAGGCCGTGCGCGGCATGGATGCCGCGCCCGGAGCCCCCATGGATGGGTTCACGGCGTCCTCCCGGATCGACCCGGAAGGACGTGGCGACGGCGCTGAGGAAAAGGTGTCAGGCACCTTTTCCGCAACGGAAGCGGTGCTCAAGTTCCACCGCCGCATCCCGAAGACCGTCGACCGCGACCGCAGCGTGATCCGCATGCCGTCGTACGAGCAGGTCGCGGCCGACCCGGTGCTGTACGCGCACGCCTCGCGGATCCTGCACGCGGAGTCGAATCCGGGGAACGCGCGCGCGCTCGTGCAGCGCCACGGCGACGCGGACCTGTGGCTCAACCCGCCGCCGATCCCGCTCACGACGAAGGAAATGGACGGCGTGTACGAGTTGCCGTACCGCCGCGTGCCGCACCCCTCGTACGGCGACGCGAAGATCCCCGCGTACGAGATGATCCGGTTCTCGATCTCGATCCAGCGCGGCTGCTTCGGCGGCTGCACCTTCTGCTCGATCACCGAGCACGAGGGCCGCATCATCCAGAACCGCTCCGAGGACTCGGTGATCCGCGAGATCGAGACGATCCGCGACAGCGTGCCGGGCTTCACGGGCGTGATCTCGGACCTCGGCGGCCCGACGGCGAACATGTACCGGGTCGCGTGCAAGTCGCGCGAGATCGAGGCCGCCTGCCGCAAGCCGTCGTGCGTCTACCCGGGCATCTGCCCGAACCTGAACACCGATCACTCGTCCCTGATCCGCCTGTATAGGCGCGCGCGCGAACTGCCCGGGATCAAGAAGGTGCTGATCGCCTCGGGCGTCCGCTACGACCTCGCGATCGAGTCGCCGGAATACGTCAAGGAACTCGCGCAGCACCACGTCGGCGGCTACCTCAAGATCGCACCCGAGGCGATCGCCGAAGGCCCCCTCTCGAAGATGATGAAGCCGGGCGTCGGCACCTACGATCGCTTCAAGGCGTTGTTCGACAAGTACTCGAAGGAGGCGGGCAAGGAGCAGTACCTCATCCCCTACTTCATCGCGGCGCACCCGGGCACGACCGACGAGGACATGCTCGAGCTCGCGCTGTGGCTCAAGAAGAACGGCTTCCGCGCGGACCAGGTGCAGGCGTTCCTGCCCTCGCCCATGGCGACCGCGACTGCGATGTACCACTCCGGCAAGAACCCGCTGCACAGGGTGACGCGCAGCTCCGAGGACGTCGTGATCCCGAAGGGCACGCGCCAGCGCCGGCTGCACAAGGCTTTCCTGCGCTACCACGACGCGAACAACTGGCCGCTGCTGCGCGAGGCGCTGCGCAACATGGGCCGCGCGGACCTGATCGGCAACGGCAAGCATCACCTGGTGCCGACCTACCAGCCGATCGGCACGGGGGGTACGCACGAGGGGAAGCGCAAGCCGGGCAAGCCCGCGGCCGGTGCGGCGGCGAGGCCGTTCCGTACCCAGCACACGGGACTGCCGCAGGTGCCGGCGCGCGCCCGGCCGCACAAGCCCCGATGAGCGAGCCCGTGCGCCCGTGGCGGCGCCGGCTGCTCGAGATCCTGGTCGTCGTCACGGTCGTCGCCGGAATCCAGGCGTGGCGCGCCCGCGACCTGCTGCCCGCCGATCAGCGCACGCCCGCACCACCGTTCGCGCTCACGGATCTCCAAGGACGGGACTGGTCGCACGCAGCGCTCGCCGGCCGGCCGACGGTGCTCTACTTCTTCGCGCCCTGGTGCGGCGTGTGCGCGGCCAGCTCGCCGCAGCTGCGCTGGTTCCACCGCTGGCGCGGCGACGACGTGCAGGTGCTGCTCGTCGGGCTCGACTGGTCGCACGTCGACGAGCTGCGCGCCTACGCGACCAGACACCGGCTCGGGATGCCGGTACTCGTCGGCGATCGCGGCGTGGCCGCCGACTGGCGGATCCAGGGTTACCCGACCTATTACGTGATCGATCGCGAGGGCCGCGTCGCGCGGCGCGACGTCGGCATCACGACGACGGCAGGTCTCTGGATGCGGACCGTCGGACTCTAGCAACCGCGCCGCCCGGCGCGCTGCCGGACGCACCGCGTGCGTTTGACGTAATGCGCCGTGTCGGCCGTGACCGGCATCACGCATCGGACGGTGGGCCGCGCGCCGCTCGGCGGCGGGCAGTAGCGTTCTCCTCACCGGCCGGGTCGCTCGTCGCCCGGCCACAGGAGGAGGACCGCATGATCACGATCGGCCACGTCCCCACAGTTCCCGTGCTGCCCACCCTGACGCCGCGCGCCCGTCGCGTGCTGGTCCGCTGCGGGCTCGCGCTGCTGCTTGCGCTGCCCTGCATCGCGCTCGCGACGCCACCGTCGTGGGCGCCGGCCCACGGCTGGCGCAAGAAGAACGATCCTGGCTACGCCGGCTACAGCGGCCGCGAGTGGAGCGACGACTACGGCATCCGCTCCGGCCAGTGCGACCGCGCCGAGATCGGCGCCGTGCTCGGCGGCGTCGCCGGGGGCGTGATCGGCTCGGAGGTCGGCAAGGACTCGGAGAACCGGGCCGTCGCGATCGTCGTGGGCACGGTGATCGGCGCGGCGATCGGCGCCGAGGTGGGCCGTCGCATGGACCGCACCGACCGTTCCTGCGTCGGCCACGCGCTCGAGCTCGCGACGCCGGGCCAGACCGTCACATGGGTGAACCGCAACACGGGCGTGACCTACAAGCTCACGCCGACCGACCGGGCCGAGCCGGCCGAGGGCTGCCGCAAGTTCCGCCTCGTCGCGACCGGCGACTTCGGGCTGAGCGAAGGACGCACGGTCGCCTGCGCGATGCCGGACGGCACCTGGAAACTCGCGCCCGAAGCGCGCCTCGGCCGCGCAGACCAGTAGCGGCGCTGCGGCGGTCAGCCGCAGGGAAACGCGGCCTGCAGGCCCTCGAAGAACACCTCGCCGATCGGGCGGGCGAGGTGCTTCGGATTCTTTTCCAGGTATTCGTCGACCGCGCGGATGTACTGCGCCGCGGTCGGCTCGGCGGGCCCGCAGATGCCGAGGAGCTGGGACGGCGACAGCGTCTGGAACAGCTTGAAGATCTCGTCCGGGTCGAGCTTGTGCTGGACCGCGACCTTCGAGCCGAAACTGAGCGCACCGATCTGGCTGCCGACCTGCAGGCCGCTCATCAGGCCCTGGGTGATCCCGAGGCAGTACGTCACGTCGAGGTCGGCCGCCGCGCGGTCGCCGTCGAGGGCCTTCAGGTACGTGCGGCAGTAGCTGCGCCACTCGCTCGCGGGCGGCATGGCCTCCGCGGCCTGCGCGACCCTGGGCGCCGGCATCGAGGCGAAGACCGCCAGGCCCGCCGCGATCATCGAAATGCTTCGCATCGAATCGCCTCCGTTACCGTGCGTCGTGAATCTACCCGAAAGTCGCGCGGCGCGGCCGGGTACGGCGATCGCACGGCTGCGTGCCTCAAAGGGCAGCGTCCCCGATTTCGGGGGCAGGCAGCCGCGCAAGCACGTCCTCGACATACGAGGTCACGACCTCCGACAGGGGCACGTCGCGGCTGGCGCGCTCGGAGGTGTACCAGCGGTGCTCGAGCAGCTGGTGGAAGATCTCGGCGGGGTCGAGCTTCGCGGCCTCCGCGGAGGGAATCGCGGCGAGCGTCGGGCGATAGACCTCCTCGAGCCAGCGACGCGCCGCTTCGGGCTCCGGGATCACCCGGTCCTCGAGCCGGCCGTTCCACGCGCGATAGTGGTCGAGGTCGTTGAGCAGGCGGCGTGCCTGGTTTTCCTGCACGTCGAGGCCCGTCAGCTCCGCGAGGCGACGGCGATGGTGGCCGGGCTCGACCACCTGCACCCGCAGGCGGATCTTGTGCCCGCCCTCGATCGTCTGGATGTCGAGCTCCTCGACGTCGAAGCCGAGCTCGTTCAGGCGCTTGATCCGTGAGTCGATGCGGTACTGCTCCTGCGCCGCGAACACTTCCTCGATCGTGAGCTCCTGCCAGAGCTGCGCGTAGCGGGACGCGAGCCCCGCGGCGAGTCCGACCGGCTCGAGGCCCTCGGGCAGCCCGTAGCCCGCCGCGAGGTCCATGAACTCCCCCGCTACGTTCTCCTCGGCGATCATCAGGTCGTGGCGGCGCTGTCCATCGGACAGCGAGGGGTGCATCTCGCCCGTTTCCGCGTCGACGAGATAAGCGCTGTAGCGGCCCGCGTCGAGCCGGAAGAGCGCGTTCGACAGCGAGCAGTCGCCCCAGAAGAAGCCCGCGAGGTGCAGGTTCACGAGCAGGTCCGCGAGCGCGTCGAGCAGCTGGTGCGCCTGGGTCGCGGTCACGCCTCGCGAAATCACGTGGCGGAACGGCATCGAGTGCTGCAGGAAGCGCGTCACCACGAGTCCGCGGGACTCGCTGCCCGGTACGGCAGGCCGCTCGGTCACGAGGCCGACCGGCTCGACGACGGGCAGGCCGAGTTCCTCGAGCGAGCGCAGCATCGCGTACTCGCGGGTCGCGACGTGCTCGAGCAGCTCCTTGATGGCGTAGATCGAGCCGTCGTGGGTCACGAACCGGACGGGATTGCGGTGCAGGCCGCGCTCGACGTCCGTGCAGCGTTCGTCGGGCCACTGCTCGAGCGGCGTGGCCCAGGGGAGCTCCAGCCCCGCGGGGTAGTCGCCTGCGTTCGCCAGCCTGAACCGCACGGCCGCGAGCCCCGCCCGGCGCGCGCTACGAGGCCCGGGCCCGGCGAATGTCGTCGAACAGGCGCAGCGTCGACTCGCGGCCGAGCGCGTCGTCGATCCCGACGGTGACCTTGCGCTGCCAGTTCGCGTGCTCGTGGCTGGTGCCCGGGACGTTGACCGGATCCGTCATGCCGACGAGATCCTCGTACTGCAGCACGACCAGCGAGGCCGCGCTCTTCGCGAGGTAGACCTGGATCGCGTGCGCCAGCGACTCCGAATAGCCGTGCTCGGCCTCGTCGCCCGTCCGGGAGGGCGACAGCCCGGCGCCCTCGAGCGCGGCGATCATCTGTGCGCGGTCGCGCACCCGTTCCTCGTACACGTGGCGGCGGATCTCCTCGCCCGGGAAGAGCTGCAGGCGATCGCGCAGCGCGAGGTCGTGGCCGGCCCAGTAGCCGCGCAGCGTCGGCAGGTCGTGCGTCGTCACCGTCGCGATCGCGCGGCGGACGTATTCGTCGGGCCGGCGGAAGCGGCCGTCGCCGTGCTTCTCGAAGAGCAGCACCTTGTACGAGTACACCGCGAACGACGCCATCGCGCGGCGCACCTCGTCCGGCACCGTGCCGAGATCCTCGCCGACGACGAGGCAGCGGTGCCGCTCGCTCTCGAGCGCGAGCACCGACATCAGGTCGTCGAGCGGGTAGTGCACGTAGCCGCCGTCGGTCGCGCCGAGGCCCACCGGCACCCACCACTGGCGGAACAGCGCCATCACGTGGTCGAGCCGCAGCGCGCCGAAGTGGCGCATGTTCGCGGAGACCAGCTCGCGGAAGGGCCGATAGCGCTGCGCGACCAGCGCGGACGGGTCCTGCGGCGGAATGCCCCAGTCCTGGCCCTTGAGCGCGAGTGGATCGGGTGGCGCGCCGACGCCGGCCCCCATGCGGTAGAGCTGCTGGTCCGACCAGGTCTCGGAACCGCTCGGGTTCACGCCGACGGCGTAGTCACCGTAGAGACCGATCGCCATGCCGAGTTCGCGTGCGAGCCGCTGTGTGGCAGCGAGCTGCTCGTCGGCGACCCACTGCAGCCACTCGTGGAACTCGACCGCCTCCGGGTGACGCTCCGCGTAGCCGCGCACGCCCGTGCCCGAAGGATCGCGATACTCCTCGGGCCAGACGGGCCAGCCCCAGTAGCGCGACGGGTCCTGCGCCCGCAGGTGCGCGTCGACCGCTTCGTGCAGCGCGTGCAGGCGCAGGGTTTCGCCTCGCTCGCGACGCCAGGCCTCGAACGCGCGCGCACGGTCCGTACCGCCGACGCCGTGCCGCTTGCGGAACTCGGCGTGCAGCAGTGCGAGCACGGGCAGCTTGGCGCGCGTGACGCCCTCGTAGTCGACGAGTTCAGTCGCGCGGAGGCGCTCGAGCCCGGCCTGAAATTCCGGCCGTTCCACCATCGCGCGCGCCTCGGCGCACTGGGCGTACTCGGGCAGCTCGGGCACCGCCAGGTAGAGGACGTTCAGGAAGTGCCGCGTCGAAGGGCTGTACGGACTGAAGTGGGAAGGGTTCGACGGAAACAGCGCGTGCAGCGGATTGAGGCCGACGTACGCTGCGCCCTGCCCCGCCGCGTGCCGCACGACCGTGCGGAGGTCGGCGAAATCGCCGATGCCCCAGTTGCCGGGCGAGCGGAGCGTGTAGAGCTGCACGGCGAGGCCCCAGAATCGCGTCCCGCCCGCGAGCGCGTCCGGCTCGTAGCAGCGCGCGGGAGCGACGACGAGCGCGCCGGACGCCGTGGCGCCATGGCCTGTACGAACTTCGAGCGTGTGGTGGCCGTGCGGCAGGTCTTCGGGCAGCGCAAGCACGCGGCGCGTGAGCCATCGCCCGTCGAGCTCGCGGCGCTCGATCTCGCCGAGGTCCACGGCATGCAGGCCGCCGGTCCGCTCCCCGCCCGCCTCGAGCGCGATCCGCCACTCGACGCGCTGGTCGAGCTCATCGGCAGGCAGTCCCACGATGACGCCCGCGTGGCCGCGGCGCACGACGCTCACGCCCGGCAGCAGCGAACGCCAGCGCGAGGCGTCGAGCGCTTCGATTTCGCCGCGCACGACGTCGGCGTCGGTGACGTTGCACCCCATCGCATCGAGGATCGCCGTCTTGGTCGCCGCGCTGAAGTAGCGCAGTTCGCCGCGATAATCGTAGTAGGCGTCGCCGATGCCGCGGCTGCGCGCCAGGTGGTCGAGGAGGCCGTCGAGCATGGTCACAGTTCGGCGAGGATCTTGCGGCGCAGCTCGTCGAACTCGGCCTGCGTGATCAGGCCGTCGTCGAGCAGCTGGTTGAGCGTGCGCAGGCGCGCCGGCACGGTGCGCTTCTCGGCCGACGCCGGGCCCGGAGCGGGCGCCGCGCCGGCTCCGGCCGCCTCGTCGATGCGCGCGGCCTGCTCCATCGTGAGCGGCTGGCCGGAGGCTGCGACGGCGGGCTTGCCGTCGAGCGGGATGCCCGGGACGGCCGCGAGCCGGCCGGCGACGGTGTCGAAATCAGCGAGCACGGTGGGCTGCACGTTCGGGTCGCTCGAGAGCAGGTCGACCACTGGGGGCATGCCCTCGTCGACGTCGCCGCGGATGCCCCACTGGGACCAGCGCACGCCGCGCGCCACCGGCATCGTCATCATCGTCGGCCGGCGCGGCGTGATCTGGCCCGGCCGCCCGGTCTGCTCGAGGTCCGCGCCCGTGACGATCACCGTGTAGGCCCACGTCGGAGCCGGTGCCCCACCGAGGAATTCCTTCGGGACCATGAACTCGATGCGGCGCCCGAGCACGCGGATGCGGTCCGGGAAGAAATAAAGGTCGCTCACGCGCTGCTCCGAACGTCCCGCGACGGCCGCGAGGTCTTCCTTCGACGTGCGGCCCTTCTCGGCGCGCAGCTCCGCCTCGTACTGCTGGTCGAAGTCGATCTGCAGCATCGTGCGCGCGATGTCGGGCCGCGGCGTGAGCACGATTGCTTTCTCCCATGCGTAGGTGCGGTCGACCGTGACGCCGCGCCCGGGCACGGCCTCGGTCTCGCCCGCGCCCGCGATGCGGTCGGTGTCGACGTAGACGTCGACGTTGAACGTGTAGAAGCCGTGGCGCGCGAGGCGCTCGATCGGCGTCTGCCCGAGCTCGGTGACGCGGCCGCGCGGGTCGCGGATCGGCTGGCCCATCTCGACCGTGAACCAGATGCCGTCGCCGCGCTCCTCGGCCTCGAACGACACCAGGTCGAGGTCGCCCTTCTGCATGTCGTCGCGGTTCGGGTAGATCAGCGCGCCCGTGCCGTGGTCGTCGCCTTTCAGGTCCTCGAGGACGAACGAGGGCTCCGCCGCCGCGGCGGCATAGACCGGGGCGGCGGCCAGGACGGCGGCGAGCAGTGGGCCCGGGGAGCGGCGTGCGCGTGCGTTCAATCGGTCCTCGCCGAAAAATCGGGGCGGCGACGCTCCCGCGTAGCCGCCCCGGATGCAGTCAGACCCGCGTGCAGATCAGAAGCTGACCTTCATGAAGATCTTCATGCGGTACTGGCGGTAGTCGACGCTGTCCACCGGGATGTTGCCGAGCGGGGTCGCGATCGAGCTCACGCCTTCCGTCGGCCTGAGCCGCACCCGCCGACCGTCCTGGTCGGTGAAGAAGTACGGGTCGTAGTCGCCCCAGAGGTAGTCGATCGTGCCGCCGAACTCGACACCCGACAGGAAGTAGCTGAAGTCGAGCCCGAGCCGGTTCTTGGTGTGCTCGCCGGTCAGGTACTCCGCGAAGCCGAAGTCGTTGCTCGCCTCGAAGCCGAGCCCGATCGGCGCGACGTCGATCGTGCCGTCGATCAGCTCGACCTTGTTGAGCTCGTAGATCAGCGTCGTGTAGAGGTCCGGCGTCAGCTGGTAGCCAGCGCTCACCCCGTAGGTGTCGTAGTCGCCCTTGCGGTCGTCGCACGAGACGCAGCCGCCGAGGCCGACGTTCGGTATCCAGTCGGGGTTGATCGCGCCCGCGGCGTTCGGGAAGCCGTCGTACGCGTCCGTGAGCGACGAGGCGCGGGTCACGCGGTCGTCTTCATCCTTGATGTACTTGTACCGGGCCATCAGGTCGACGCCGTTGCCGAAGTCGAGCGTGTACTTCGCCTTGAGCGCGAAGATCTGCAGCAGGCGGTCCTGGTAAGGCCCGTACGGCGAGCGGTAGTCGCCGCCGAGGCCCCAGGAGTGCACGCCTTCCTGGCGCGGGTACGGTGCGCAGTCCACGTCCTTGTCCGTGCCGCCGCACGCCTGCCAGTTGGTGTCGAAGTCGATCCAGCTGTACTCGCCCGCGAACTCCCAGTCGCCGAACGAGTACTTCGGCACCAGCGTGACACCCTGCCAGCCGATCACGGTGTAGGCGACGGGCTCGTCGAAGTCCGTGAAGTCGTTGTCGGCCATGCCGGAGACGACCTGCTGCACCTCGCCGTTCCAGCCGCCATAGCCGAGGCCCGCGCGCGAGTTGCCGTTCTCGCGGTTGCCGAAGTTGTAGTCCGGCCGGCCCCACTGCCAGGTGCCTTCCTGTCCTTCCGTGAGCAGGACGTCCTGCTCGCGGCGCGCGGCGGTGATCGACACGTAGTCGGAGCCGACGCGGAAGAGCTGCGCGCTCAGCGACAGGCCGTCCACGAACAGGCGGTTGAAGTTCAGGTTCAGCGTGCCCGAGATGTCGTCCATGTCGCGCAGCGGCACCGGGCTGAACCGGCAGGCGTTGTTCCAGTCGCCGGGGCCGCACAGCGAGTCGCGCACGGAGTAATCGCTGTAGTAGACGGAAGCGCCGAGATCCATGAAGTCGAGGCCGGTGAACTGGCCCTTGAGCGCCACCACCGCGTTGTCCCAGCGGACGCGCTCGGAGACGCCGTTCAGATCGCTCGTGTCCGCATCGGACAGGTCGGCGTCGCGCGCGTACATCGCGATCATCGTCGCGTTCCAGTCCGGGCCCGGCGTGTACTTCGCCTGCGCGATCCAGTTCGAGTCGTTCGCGTAGATGTTGTCCGAGCCGAAGGAGCCGGTGTTGTACTGCAGGCCCTGGTACTGCGCGAGCGTGACGCGCGCGAGGTCCCAGCGCAGCGTCTTGTCGAACGCCGAGCCCTGCAGCAGCACGCCGCCGATGTTGTCACGGTCGATGTAGCGGGACTTGCCCTGCGTCCAGGCGTCGAACATGCCCCAGTCGCTGTTGCCGATCGTCGCGGAGTCGAGCCACTCGTACCCCGGCGTGATGCGCGCCCAGGCGCCGCGGAGCTTCACGTACTGGTTGCAGCGCGGGTCGTCCTCGCCGCAGTTCGTCGTGTCGTTGTCCGGCACCTGGAAGCCGCCGTAGTTCGACCAGTAGTTCTTGTTGAACCGGCTGTGCAGGCGGCCGCCGATCTCGACCTGCTTCGAGACCTGCGCGTTGAACATCAGCTCGAACTCGATGCCCTGCCCCTGGTCGCCGCCGCCTTCCCCGGGCGTCGTCTCGGCGTTGGAGTAGAGCCCCTGTTCGGTGCGTCGGTTGCCGTCCAGGAACTTCGCGTAGATGCTGCCGTACCACTTTATCGGCGTGGCCTGGGCGCCCTGCGCATGGCCGGCCTCAGGAGCCAGCCCGAGGACAGCGGCCACGGCAGCCGCCAGAGTCGCGTTGCGAAGATGCATGTTCATCCCCTGTGAACGTGTCAGCCGGATCGATCGGTTCGTTATTTGCGGATCATCGTGAGCGTGGCGCGCTTGACGGAGCTGCCGTCCGCGCCGCACTCGAACTTGAGCATGTCGTACTGCGCCTGGGCCTCGTCGGCCGCGCCGGCGCCCTTGCCCGCGAGCACGTCCATCACGTGCGGATCGCAATCGCCGTCGTTGCCGCCGCCGAAGCGGTGCTGGCCCTCGAACTCGTTCACCTTGCGGGTGAGGAGATCGCTCTTGTCGGGGAATCCTTCGTTCGACTGCACGACGACCTGGTAGCCCCAGGTGGCCGGATCGCCGCCGCCCAGGTCCTCGAGCTTGACCTTGGCGCTCACGGTCTTGCCCACGCCGGTCGTGCGGCGCGGGATCACAATGTCGGCCGCGAGGTCGGCGGCCTTGGCCTTCACTTCGGCCGAGACGCGCGAGGCAGGCTGCGGCGACAGCAGGATGACCTTGTCCCAGCCGGCGTCCGGCGCGAACTCCACGTTGAGGCCGGGCAGGCCTTTCGTGTGGCCCTTGCCGGGCGTGGTGTCGATGAAGATGAAGACCATCTGCGTCGCGAAGCCGACGCCCATGCCCCACGGGTCGGCGAGGCGGTCGTTGAACGTCGCACGGAAGTCCGGGTTGTCGCCGGCCGTGACCTCGAACTCGACCAGGTCGAACGAGCCCGGCGAGTAGACGGCGTCGGTCGGGTAGGTGTAGCCGCCCGGGCCCTTGTCGTCGCCCGTCGGGTCGGTGAACTTGACTCCGTCCGCCCGGGCCGCGCCCGAGAGGGCCAGGCCGACCGCCAGCGCGCAGATCGAAACACGGGTCTTCTGGTTCATGAGCAGTCCTCTTTTGATTCGGTTGCGACGCCCCAGCGGGGCAGTGCCTTGCTTCAACCCTTCACGCCGCCCGCCGTCAGGCCGGAGACGAGATATTTCTGCAGGAACAGGAACAGCACGACGACCGGCAGCGACACGATGATCGACCCGGCCGCGAAATAACCCCACTGCGAGGTGAACCCTCCGACGAAGAACTTGAGGCCCACGGGGGCCGTGTACTTTGATTCTTCCTCGAGGAAGGTGGCCGCCAGGATGAATTCGTTCCACCCGGTCATGAACGAAAACAGCGCCGTCACCGCCACGGCAGGCTTCGCGAGCGGCAGGATGATCCTGAAGAAGATCGTCTGCCGCGAGGCGCCGTCCATGATGGCCGATTCCTCGATCTCGAGCGGGATCGTATCGAAGTATCCCTTCAGCATCCATACGCAGAATGGGATGGCGGTGACGGAGTACACCAGCACCAGCCCGAGGAAGGAGTTTCCGAGCTTGAGCCAGCTCACGATGATGATGTAGAGGGGCACCAGCAGCAGGGTGCCCGGGAACATCTGCGACACCAGGAAGGACATCATCCCGGCCCGCCGGCCGGGGAACCGGAAACGGGAGAACGCATAGGCCGCGGTGCAGGCGAGGAACACGCCGACCACCGTCGTCGCGAGCGCGACGATCGCGCTGTTCAGGATCCAGCGCAGGAACGGCTGCTCGGTGAGCACGTCCCGGAAATTGGCAAGGGAGAGAGTCTCGGGCCAGGGCATGATCGCCCGCAGCCGGTCGAGGAACCCCGGATCGGGCGGCACGTCCGCGAAGGAGAGGTTCTGCGTGCCCGAGAAGGCCACGCTGATCACCCACAGCACCGGGTAGATGGCCATCAGGGTGAACAGGATCAGGAACACGTGCAGCCCCACGTGCGACCGGTCCGCCTTGCCCGCCCAGCTTCCCTTCACGTGTGCACCGCCTCCGTCGCCCGCGTCATGCGCGTCTGGAACACCCCGTACACCAGCAGGATCAGGAAAATCACCGTCGAGTAGGCCGCCGAGTAGGCGTAGCGGTACTCCTCGAAGGCGATCTTATAGGCCTTCGTGATCAGGATCTCGTTGGCCCCGGCAGGCTCGCCGCCCGAGACCAGGTAGATCACGTTGAACATGTTGAAGGTCCAGACCACGGACAGGATCACGGCCGGGACCAGCGTGGGCTTCAGGAGCGGCAGCGTGATGCTCCAGAACTGCTGTCGGCGGGTCGCACCCTCGACCGTGGCGGCCTCGTACATGTCGGCCGAGATCGACTGCAGGCCGCCCAGGATCACGACCATCATGAACGGGAAGGACAGCCAGCCGTTGGTGGCGAGGCCGGTGATGAACGAGCTGAACACCCCGTCGAACCACGCCACGGGCTCGCCGCCGAACATCTGGATGCCCTGGTTGATCGCGCCGAACTGCTGGTGGAACAGCGCTTTCCAGATGAGGGCCGTGATGTAGTTCGGGATCGCCCAGGGCAGGATCAGCAGCACGCGGTAGATCGCCTTGAACCTGAGCCCGGGCGTGTTGAGCACGAGCGCGAGCACCATGCCGAGCCCGACGCCGATCGCGACGTTCGCGACCGTCCAGCAGATCGTGATGAAGAGCGTCCAGTAGAAGTTCTGGTAGTTGATGGCCCAGCCGTCGGCCGTGTGCCGCGCGACGTCGAAGTCTCCGAGGATGTCGCGGTAGTTCTGCAGCCCGACGAACAGGTCGGTGAGCGGCTGGTTGGTGTTGAAGATCGTCTGGCCCGTGAACGACAGCGCGATGCCGTAGGCGAACGGGAAGAACACCAGGATCAGCATGCCCACCATGGCGGGCGTGACGTACAGGTAGGCGTACCGGTACTCCGAGATCGTCTCGCGGAGCCGACGGGCGACGCCGAGCGCGAAGAAGGCGATCACCGCGAGGCCGAGCACCCAGTTGCCCCACATCGCCCGGGTGTAGGGCTGCTGGACGCTGTCCGCGGCCGCGCGCACCGCGTCGGCATTCGGGCTGCCGTCGGCCGCCAGGAGTCCGCGCGGGCGCTGGAACACGTCGACGTCCCAGGGGTTCTCGGGACCGGACGCCGCCGCGTCCGAGTCGGTGACCCGCGACCGCAGTTCCTGGTACGCCTCGGCGACCGCGGACTGGCCTTCGTCCGCCAGTGTGCCCAGGCCCTCGAGGGCGCGGCTCGAGTACAGGTACCAGGCGATAGAGAAGAGCCCGACCGCGACGAGGAACAGGATCCACTTGCCGGCGCCCGCGGCCACGCCTCCCTGGCGGTTCAGGGAGAGCGCGGCGAGCCAGAGCACGGCCAGCGGGACCACGAGCAGCAGCGCGAGCGGCAGCGGCGCGCGGAGGGGCGAGACGGCGGGCAGCGGTCGATCGTGCTGCACGAACCCGGTGATCTGGCCGTCGCTGAGGTACGGCACGGTGACCCGGATGCGGCCCTCGCCCGGCCGGCTCACCTCGATCTGCGGCTTGCGGAACACGCCTTCCGACGCATTCGTGTCCGCCGCGGCCCGGAGCTCCTGGCCGAGGTCGAAGAGCCACTTTTCCTCGCGCGTCAGGCGGCGCGGCAGTTCGCCCGCGCGATCGGCGGGGTGGGTCGAGGCGAGGAGGCGCGCGCCGCCGAGCCGCACGACGCGGATGTCGTCGTCCCCAGGCGAGCGCTCGACCCAGTCGAGCAGCGCCTGCTGCAGGGGCGCCTGGTCTTCCGGGTTCGCACCGACCTGTATCGCCACGAAGTCCGCGAGTGCCGAGCCCTCGAGGATCGAGATGCGTGCCTGGCGGTCGGCGACGAGCTCCGCCGAGGCCTGGCGATGGAACCAGTTTCCGAGCAATCCCGCGACGAGCAATGCGAGCGCGAGCCCGAGCGCCGCGGGCTGCAGCAGGAACCGCAGCGTGCGACGCGCCGGCGTGTCGGCCGGCGCCGCCCGGGTCGTCGGTAGGTGCGCGAGGTCGGTCACGGTCCCTGGTCGTTCCTGCCTGTGACGATCACTTGCCCTTGCGCAGCTTGGCGATGCTGTCGGTCACCGTCGCCTGCGCTTCCTTGAGCGCGACCTCGGGGGTCGCCGAGCCCTTCACGATCTTGTTCATCGCGGTCGTGACCGGGGACCACATCAAGGTCATCTCGGCGTAGTTCGGCATCGGCACGGCGGTGTCGAGCTGCTTGCGGAAGCCCTGCAGCGTCGGGTTCTTCATGACGCGCGGATCGGCGTAGACGGCCTTGTTCGTCGGCAGCTGGCCGCCCTCGAGCGCGAGCACGGCGGCGGCCTCCGTCGAGACGAGGAACTCGGCGAACGCGTAGGCGGCCTCCTTGTGCTGCGAGCCCGCGGAGACGTAGACGCCCTCGACGGTGAGCCACGGCTTCATCGGCTTGCCGCCGGCCTCGTCGACGGTCGGCAGCGGCGCGATCGCGTACTTGACCTTGTCCTGGACCTCGCCGAGGAACCACGGGCCCGAGAACACGATCGCCGCCTTGCCCTCGTTGAACAGGCTCGCGATCAGGGTCGACGACGGGTCGGCCGGCAGGATGCCGTCCGTCTTGTACCAGCGGAGCATCTGCTTGACCGACGCCACGTTCTGCGGCGAGTCGATCGTGGGCTTCGCGCCCGGCCCGAACACCTGGCCGCCGAACGCGTTCATGAGCGCCGCGTGGAAGAAGAAGTTCGAGTATTCGTAGGCGAGCCCGAAGCGGCCGGACGGTGCGTTCGTGAGGCCCTTCGCGACCTTGACGAGCTCGCCCGTGGTCTTCGGCGGCGTCTTCACGAGCGCCGTGTTGTAGATCATCGCGATGCTCTTGTAATTGAGCGGCAGGCCGTAGACCGTGTCGCGGTACGTCATCGCGGACATCATCCCGGGGACCAGGCTCGCGACGATCTTGTCGTCGACGAAGAAGTCGATCGGCTCGATCGTCTGCCCGGCCTCGACCCAGCCGCCGAGGCGGTCCTGCGCGAAGATGAAGACGTCCGGGCCCTTGCCGCGCGGCACCGAGGCCGTGATCTTGTCCGCGTACGCGTCGTAGGGGACGGCGAGCGTCTTCACGACGGCGTCCTTCTGCTTCGCGTTGTACATCCCGACGACCTTCTCGAAGGCCGCCTTCTCGTCGCCGCGGTAGGCGTGCCACACCGTGAGTTCCGTCGCGGCGCGCGCCGCGGAGGCGGCGACGAGGCAGCCGGCGAGTGCAGTGACGAAGGTACGGGCGATCAGCGTGAGCGTCTTGCGGGTCATCTCGGCTTACTCCAAATGGCGGCCGGCCGTCAGCCGGGCAGCCGCTGCTCCGTCTCGGGGTTGAACAGGTGGATGGCGTTGCAGTCCATCACGAGCTCGATCTGCTCGCCGAACCGCGGGATCCGGTGCGCGCCGAGCTTGGCGATGATCATGTCCTCGCCGGTCCGGAAGTGCACGATGACCTCGTGCCCGATGGTCTCGACGATCTCGATCGTCCCTCCGAGCGGGGCGGTGGCGGGCCAGTCGTGCGCGCCTGCCTCGCCGACGTGCTCGGGACGCACGCCCATCAGGACGCCTCGACCGGCGAGCGGCTTCAAGCCGGCCCGCCAGGTCTCCGGCACCGGCACGCTGAATCCGCTCGCCTGCAGGACGGTGGCGTCCTCGTTCACCTTCGCGGCCACCATGTTCATGTTCGGCGTGCCGATGAACTTGGCGACGAACACGTTCTGCGGCTTGTCGTAGAGCTCGAGCGGCGTGCCGACCTGCTTGAGGTTGGTCTTGTGCTCCTTGCCCATGGGC
>RPQJ01000074.1 GCA_003819815.1 Lysobacterales bacterium | reverse complement strand
GTCGTCGCCGATCGGCGTCTCCATCGAGATCGGCTCCTTGGCGATCTTGAGGACCTTGCGCACCTTGTCCTCGGGCATCTCCATGCGCACGGCGAGCTCGTCGGGCGTGGGCTCGCGGCCCATCTCCTGGAGCATCTGCCGCGAGATGCGGTTCAGCTTGTTGATCGTCTCGATCATGTGCACCGGGATGCGGATCGTGCGCGCCTGGTCGGCGATCGAGCGGGTGATCGCCTGGCGGATCCACCACGTGGCATAGGTCGAGAACTTGTAGCCGCGGCGGTACTCGAACTTGTCGACCGCCTTCATGAGGCCGATGTTGCCTTCCTGGATGAGGTCGAGGAACTGCAGGCCGCGGTTCGTGTACTTCTTCGCGATCGAGATCACGAGGCGCAGGTTCGCCTCGACCATCTCCTTCTTCGCGCGGCGCGCCTGCGCCTCGCCGACCGCGATCTCGCGGTTGATCTCCTTGACCTCCGCGATCGAGAGGTGCACGCGCTTCTCGACCTCGCGCAGCCGGAGCTGGTGCTTCTCGATCTCCTCGCGCAGGCGGGCGAGCGCCGCCGAGTGCTTGCGCTTCGCGCGGACGTGCTTGTCGAGCCACTGCAGGTTGGTCTCGTTGCGCGGGAACGTCTCGATGAAGTCCGAGCGGGGCATGCCCGCATCGCGCACGCAGAGCTGCATCACCGACTTCTCGAGGCCGCGGATCTCGTTCAGGTGCTCGCGCAGCTGGGTGATCAGCTGGTCGAACATCCGCGGCGCGAGCTTGAGCTCCATGAACTCGTCCGCGAGCTTGCGGCGCAGCTTGATCGTCTTCGGGTCCTTCGAGCCCTTCTCGTCGAGCGACTTCACGACCTGCGCGTAGGTCTTCCCGAGGGACGCGAAACGCCGCGCGGCCTCCTCCGGGTCGGGGCCGGTGTCGACCGCTTCCTCGTCCTCGCTCGACTCGGAGTCGTCCTCCGCCTCGTCGTCCGCCTCTTCCTTGGCCGCCGCGAGCTTCGGGTTGACCGGCTCGGCGATGACGTCCGGCGCGTTCGGGTCGACGAAGCCGACGATGATGTCGACGAGGCGACCCTGGCCCTGCCGTACGGGCTCGTAGCTGCGCACCATCAGGTCGAAGGTGGGCGGGTAGGCGGACAGCGCGCGACGCACGGAGTCGAGGCCTTCCTCGATCCGCTTCGCGATCGCGATCTCGCCTTCGCGTGTGAGCAGCTCGACCGTGCCCATCTCGCGCATGTACATGCGGACCGGGTCGGTCGTGCGGCCGAACTCCGCGTCGACGGTCGTCGCGAGCGCCGCGGCCGCTTCCTCGGCCGCTTCCTCGTCGGCCACGACGGGCTCGCGCAGGAGCAGCGCCTCGGCATCGGGTGCCTTCTCGTACACCGGGATGCCCATGTCGTTGATCATCTGCACGATGTCTTCGATCTGCTCGGGATCGACGATCTCGGAGGGCAGGTGATCGTTGACCTCGGAGTAGGTCAGGAAGCCCTGTTCCTTGCCGCGCGCGATCAGGAGCTTGAGCTGCGACTGGCGGTCCTCGGGAGTGCTGGCCGGCAGCGCGACGTCGAGCTTCTCGGCGCCCGCCTTCCCCGCCTTGCGGGTGCTTGCGGGAGCCTCGGCCGAGGCCGCCTTGCCCTTCGGCGCAACCGTGGTCGTGGTCTTCGCGGGCATTGCAGCCTTGGCGGCTGCCGGCTTGACGGTCGACGCAGGATGCGCCGATGCCGGTCTTGCGGGCGCGGCGACGTGGGCCACGGGCTTCGCGACGGGCTTGTGGACGGGCTTCTGCGCGGGCTTCGCGACCGGCTTGTGCGCGGCCTTGGCGGGCGCCTTGTGGACAGCAGTCTTCGTCGCCGGCTTGTGCGCCGCCTTCGCCGGCGCGCGCGAGGACTTCACGGCCACGGCCTTGCTCTTCGGTTTTGCCGCCACGGCGGCCGGCCTGGCAGCCTTGGGCTTCACGGCCGACGCCGCGCGCCGCGGGGCAACGGGCGTCTTGCGGGCGGGGGCGGACTTGGCCTGCTTGCGTACCGTCTTGCTCAAGATGGGCGCCTCAGCAAAGGGGGGTATAAAAAAGAGCGGAATCTTACCACGTGCCGTGACGACCCCGACCGGCTATTTGGCGGCCGGGACCCGCGCAGATAGTCCTTTGGCCCGCAGAAGTCCTTGAAGTTCCTGCTTTTCTTCGGAGGTCAGCGCGGCGTCCCGGGACTTTTCCTCGAGCACCTGCAGGCGGGTCATCGCGTGTTCCTCGACGAGGCGGCGCAGGGCGGAACGCAGCTCGGCGACTGCCGCCTCCGCGTCGGGCACCAGGCACTCGGCGGCTGCGAGGCGCGCTAGGGGACCGTGGTCGGGCCGGTCGCGCCAGCGCTCGAGCAGGGCGGCGGTGCCCTGCGGCGGGTCCTCGCGCAGCTGCGCGAGGAGCTCGATGAGGAGAGGCACGCCGGGCCGGTCGACCGCGTCGAGCGTCTCGATCGATCCGACGGCCGAGGCCGTTTCCGGGTAGTGCACGAGCAGCGTGATCGCCTGGCGCACCAGGTTCCCGCGTCCCGTGACCGGGGGGCCGCCGAAGCGGGCCCGTCGCGGAGGCGTGGACTCCTTGCGTTCCTGGGCTGCCGGAGGGTTCCCGGTTTCCAGCAGCTCCGAAAGGCGCGCGGCCGGCATGCGTACGGTCTCGGCGAGCTGCGCCACCAGCAGTTCACGGTACACATCGGACGGAATCCGGCGGACCAGCGGCCGCGCGAGCTCGACGAGCCGCGCCCGGCCGTCCACGCTCGAGATGTCCGCTCGCGCTGCCAGCTCGCGGATCAGGTAGTCGGACAGCGGCAGCGCACCCGTGAGCCGCTGCTCGAACGCCTCGGCGCCTTCCTCGCGGACGAGGCTGTCCGGGTCATGTCCCTCGGGAAGGAACAGAAATCGCACCTGCCGTGCCTGCTTGAGTTCGCCGACCGCATTCTCGAGCGCGCGCCACGCCGCGGCGCGGCCGGCCCGGTCGCCGTCGAAGCAGAACACGACTTCGCCCACGAGCCGGAAGATGCGCTGCAGGTGCTCGGGCGTCGTCGCGGTGCCGAGCGTGGCGACCGCGTAGGTGATGCCCGCCTGGTGCAGGCTCACGACGTCGACGTAGCCCTCGACGACGAGCAGGCGCTGCAGGCTGCGCGTCGCCTGTCGAGCCTCGTAGAGGCCGTAGAGCTCGCGCCCCTTGTGGAAGAGTTCCGTCTCGGGCGAGTTCAGGTACTTCGGCTCGCCCGAGTCGAGCACGCGCCCGCCGAACGCGATGCAGCGGCCGCGCGTGTCCCGGATCGGGAACACGATCCGGTCGCGGAAGCGGTCGTAATGCCCGGGCGGGCTCGCGCGTTCGCCGTCGGCGTTGCGCTCGACGACGAGCCCCGCCCTGAGCAGCACCTGCCGCTCGTCGTCCGTCGTGCCGTAGCGCTCGAGCAGCGCGTCCCAGCGCGCCGGTGCGTAGCCGATGCCGAAGCGCTGGATGGTCTCGGCGGAGAGCCCGCGTCGCGCGAGGTAGTCCCGCGCCTTGGGCTCGCCGGAGAGCGACTGCCGGAAGTAGAGCGCGGCCCGCTCCAGCGCGACATACAGCTCGTCGTACGGCTGTTCCGGCGCGGCGGCGCCCCCCTCGCGCGGCACCTCGAGGCCCGCGCGCGCCGCGAGGTCCTCGACCGCTTCGACGAAGCTAACGTGGTCGTAATCCATCAGGAAGCCGACCGCCGTGCCGTGCGCCCCGCACCCGAAGCAGTGGTAGAACTGCTTCGTCGGGCTCACCGTGAACGAAGGCGTCTTCTCGTCGTGGAACGGGCAGCAGGCCTTGTACTCGCGCCCGGCGCGCTTGAGCGGCACGCGGCTCCCGATCACCTCGATGATGTCGGTGCGGGCGACGAGTTCCTCGATGAAGTGCTGTGGGATGCGGCCGGCCACGGGGGGTGCGATCAGCGGTGGGGAGAGTGGCGATAGTGGGGGTCGGCTGCGGGCGTCGCAAGGTTCGCGGCGTTGCGAGTGGTTTTCATCGTCGGCGATGCGAATTTTCAGGAGTCGGGCCGCGGTGGCGGGCCTTCGATCCGGGTCCGGCCCGGCTCGCCAAGCCGAGGCGCGAAGACTCGCACGGCGCACGAAGCATCCACCGGACCCCGCTTCACCATCGCAGGCCACCGCGACCGCATCAGGCCGCTCTTCGCAATCCTTCCGCCGGGTGCGCCGTGCGACTGGTCGGCGAGCGTTCGCCACCAGTCCATCCGCACGATCGCCGCTCGCCGGCCGGTCGCTCAGGCGCGGCCCAAGGGGAGGGTTCGGGGTCCTGTTCCAGCGAGCTTATTTCCGCGCGAGCAGGAACAGGACCCCGAACCCTCCCCAGCCGCCGTCGCCACGGCGACGCCCCGCGACCAGCACACGCGCCGGCGAGTTCCTGGGGGGGGTGAACCGAAGCCGGGCCACTCGACCGGCACAGGGGCAGGTCAGGCGGAGAGCGCGGCCTTGATGCGGGCGCTCACGGCGCCCATGTCGGCGCGGCCTGCCGCCTGCGACTTCACGACGCCCATGACCTTGCCCATGTCCTTGACCGAGGCCGCGCCGGTCGTGGCGATCGCCTCGCGGATGATCGATTCGATCTCGGCATCCGAGAGCTGGGCGGGGAGGTAGGACTGGAGCAGCTCGATTTCGGTCTGCTCGCGGGCGGCGAGATCGGCGCGGCCGCCCTGCTCGAACTGGACGACCGACTCGCGGCGCTGCTTGATCATCTTCTCGAGCACCGCGAGCACCTGTGCGTCGTCGAGCGTGACGCGCTCGTCGACCTCGCGCTGCTTGATCGCGGCCTGCACCATGCGGATGGTCGAGAGGCGTTCCTTCTCGCCGGCCCGCATGGCGGCCTTCATGTCCTCGGTGATGCGCTCCTTGAGCGTCACGGGACGAAGGGGCTCAGTAGTTGCGGGCGCGCGGAGCCGAGAAGTCGCGCATGCCGCGCTTCTGGTGGCGCTTGACCGCGGCCGCCTTCTTGCGTTTCCGCTCCTGGGTCGGCTTCTCGTAGAATTCCCGGCGTCGCAGCTCGGTCAGTACGCCGGCCTTCTCGCAGGCGCGCTTGAAACGGCGCAGGGCGGCATCGAAGTATTCGTTCTCACGAACGCGAACGCTGGGCATCGAAACCTCGTCGACGGTCGGTACAGGGCGCCGGCCACGTCCCCGAGGGGTCCGCTGCCGGTAAAAAGGACCGCGAATTCTAGAGATCGCGGCCGGGAAAAGCAAAGCATGCGGGTACTGGGCCTCGAGACCTCCTGCGACGAGACGGCGGCGGCGGTCTACGACGGCGCGTCGGGGCTCCTCGCCCACGAGATCTACAGCCAGGTCGACCTCCACGCAGCGTACGGCGGCGTGGTGCCGGAGCTCGCGTCCCGGGACCACCTGCGCAAGTTGTTGCCGCTGCTGGAAAAAGTCGTGGCCGACGCGGGCGGGCCCGCGGCGGTCCAGGGCATCGCCTACACGAGCGGCCCGGGACTCGTCGGCGCGCTGCTCGTGGGCGCCGCGGTGGCCCGGAGCCTCGCGTACGCGTGGCGCGTGCCCTGCATCGGCGTGCACCACATGGAGGGCCACCTGCTCGCGCCGCTTCTAGAGCAGGACCGGCCCGGCTTCCCGTTCGTGGCACTCCTGGTGTCGGGTGGGCATACCCTGCTCGCCGAAGTCCAGGGCCTCGGCCAGTACCGGATCCTGGGCTCGTCGCTCGACGACGCGGCCGGCGAGGCGTTCGACAAGACCGCGAAGCTGCTCGGGCTCGGGTACCCCGGCGGGCCACAGCTCGCCGCGCTCGCCCAGCGTGGCCGGCCCGGCGTCTTCAGCTTTCCGCGGCCCCTCACCGAGCGCCCCGGCCTGGACTTCAGCTTCAGCGGACTCAAGACCGCGGTCGTCGTCGCGCTGCGCGGCCTCGCCCTCGACGACCAGACCCGGGCCGACGCCGCGCTCGCCTTCGAGGAAGCGGTCGTCGACACGCTGGTCATCAAGTGCCGTCGCGCGCTAGAGGCCACCGGCGCGCGGACGCTCGTGGTCGCGGGCGGCGTCGGTGCGAACCGGCGGCTGCGGGCCCGGATGCTCGCGATGGGCGAACGCGTGGGCGTCGCCGTGGTCTACCCGCGATCCGAGTACTGCACGGACAACGCCGCGATGATCGCGCTGCTGGGCGAACTGCGGCTCGCGGCGGGCCAGAGCGACGATCTCGCGATCCGCGCGCGCGCCCGCTGGCCGCTCGAGGAACTCGGCCCGCCCCGGCCATGAGCCGGGCGGGGCCCGGGAGCCCGGGCCCCGCTGGCGGCGCGCCCCGATCCGCTTCACTATGCGCACCCCCCGGTCTTTGCATCCCTCCATGGACATCATCTTCCTGAGCGGTCTCACGACCGAGTGCATCATCGGCATCTGGGACTGGGAACGCCGCGTCAAGCAGAAGGTCGTGATCGATCTCGAGATGGCGGCCGACATCCGCCGGGCCGCCCGCACCGACCACATCGACGACACGCTCGACTACAAGCGGGTGTCGAAGCGCCTGCTGCAGTTCGTCACGGAGTCGGAGTTCCAGCTGGTCGAGACGCTCACCGAGCGCATCGCCGAGATCGTCGTCACCGAGTTCGGCGTCGCCTGGGTGCGCGTGCGCCTCAACAAGCAGGGCGCGCTCCGCGGCTCGCGTGACGTCGGCATCCTGATCGAGCGCCGCAGCGAGGACTACGCGGGGCGCGCGTCGCAACCGTGATCGAGGTGCTCGTCGCCGCCGGCAGCAACGTCGACCCGCACGCGAACCTGCGGCGGGCGCTCGACGGGGTCGCGCGCCACTACCCGGGGCTGCGGCGGTCGAGCGCCTACCAGAACGCGTCGGTGGGTTTCGCCGGCAGGGATTTCGTGAACCTCGCCATCGGCTTCGAAACGACCGACGACGTGGGCGAGGTGATGGGCCACCTGCACGAGGCGGAGGCCGCGTGCGGCCGGCCGCGCAACGCGCCGAAGTGGGCGCCGCGGACGATGGACCTCGACATCCTGCTCTACGGCGGCCTCGTGTGCGACGAGCCGGGCCTCGTGCTGCCCCGCCCCGACCTGCTGCGCCGCGCGTACATGCTCGGACCGGCGGCCGAGATCGCGCCGGGCACCGTGCACCCCACGCTCGGTGTCACGCTCGCGGAACTCTGGCGGGAGTTTCCGCAGCAGCGGCATCCGCTGCGCGTCGTACCGTTCGACTGGTCGCCGGCGCCGGGTCGGTCGTGAGCCGGCGATGCGTCGCGGCGCGCCCGTCGGCCGGGCGCCGCGCCTCAGAGGCTGCGGCCGCCGTCCACGGCCAGGATCTGCCCGGTGACGTACGGCGCCTCGGCGGCGAAGAAGTACGCGGTCCGCGCGATGTCCTCCGGCGAGCCGACCCGCTCGAGCGCCGTCTTCGCGACGATCTCCCGCTTGAGCTGCGGATCGAGGTCGCGTTCGGGCCACAGCACCGGGCCCGGCGCGATGCCGTTCACGCGGATCTCGGGACCGAGCTCCCGCGCGAGCGACCGCGTGAGCATCGCGAGGCCCGCCTTGGCGGCGCAGTAGGCAGGGTGTTCCCTGAGCGGCCGCAGCGCGTGCACGTCGACCATGTTGAGGATCAGGCCCGACGTGCGCCGCAGCGCCGGCGCGGCCGCCTGGGACAGGAACAGCGGCGCGCGCAGGTTCGTGCCGACGAGGTCGTCGAACTGCGCGGCCGTGATCGTGCCGACCGGCGTCGGGTAGAAGGTCGAGGCGTTGTTCACGAGCACGTCGAGGCGCCGGTAGCGCCCGAGCGCCGCCTCGACGAGCGACGGCAGCTGCTCGACGTCGCGCAGGTCGGCCGTGATCGCGAGCGCGGAGCCGGGCCGAACGCCTTCGAGCTCCGCCGCGAGCGCCTGCGCCGGACCCGCCGATCGATGGTAGTGGACGACGACGTCCGCTCCGGCCGCGTGCAGGCGACGGCCGATCGCGGCGCCGAGGCGTTTCGCGCCGCCGGTGACGAGCACGCAGCGGCCCGCGAGGGGCAGGACGGGGTCCATGGGGCTTCGGCGATCCGTGCGCGGGAACCGGCCGTGAAGATACCCGAGCCTGCCCGGCGTGTCGCGGGCCCGGCGGTCGACCCGTGAACGTGCCCGTCGAGCTGCCGCCGCTCACGGACGACGAGGCCGCGCACGGCGCGCGGCTCGTCGAGCGCATCCGCGAGGAGATCGCGGCATCCGGAGGCCGGATCGGCTTCGCGCGCTACATGGAGCTCGCGCTCTACGAGCCGGGGCTCGGCTACTACAGCGCGGGCGCGCGCAAGTTCGGCGCGGCCGGCGACTTCGTGACGGCGCCCGAGGTGGCTCCGGTCTTCAGCCGGTGCATGGCGGTGCAGTGCGAGCAGGTGCTGCGCTCGCTCGGCGGCGGCGACGTGCTCGAGCTCGGCGCCGGTTCGGGCGTGATGGCGGCCGCGCTGCTCGCGGAACTCGAGCGCCGCGACGCCTTGCCGCGACGCTACCGGATCCTCGACGTGAGCGCCGACCTGCGCGAACGCCAGCTCGCCACGATCGCCGCCGCCGTGCCGCACCTGCTGGGACGGGTCGACTGGCTGGACGGGCTGCCCACGGACTGCGAGGGCGTCATCGTCGCGAACGAGGTGCTCGACGCGCTGCCGGTCGAGCGTTTCAGGTATCGCGACGGCGTCGTGCGCGCGCTCGGCGTGACGTGGCGCGACGGGCGGTTCGTGGCGGAGGAGTTCGAAGCGCCGCCGCCGCTGCGCGCAGCGGTCGACGCGGTGCGCGTCGACGCCGGCGTCGAGTGGCCCGACGGCTACACCTCCGAGATCGGCCTGCGGCTCGCGCCGTGGGTCGCATCCGTGGCGGCCGCGCTCGTCCGTGGCGTCGCGCTCTTCGTCGACTACGGGCTGCCGCGGCGCGAGTACTACTCGCCGGAGCGCAGCGACGGCACGCTGCTGTGCCACTACCGCCACCGTTTCCACGACGATCCGTTCGTGCTGCCCGGGCTGCAGGACGTCACGGCCTGGGTGGACTTCACGGCCGTGGCCGACGCGGGCCTCGCGGCGGGGCTCGAGCTCGCCGGCTACACGACGCAGTCGCACTTCCTGATCGGCAACGACATCGCGGGCTTCGTCGCCGACGTCGAGGGGCTCGACCTCGTCCAGCGGGTGAACCTGTCGCGGCAGGCGATGGTGCTCACGCTGCCCGGCGAGATGGGCGAGCGGTTCAAGGCGATCGCGTTCTCGCGCAACCTCGACCTGCCGCTGCGCGGCTTCGCGGCCCGCGACCTGAGGCACGCGCTCTAGGTCGTGCGGGCGACGCGGATCGCTTCGATGCGCGCCTCGCGCAGGCGCCCGGCGATCGCGGGCCCCGTCACGGTTGCGAGCGTGGCCGCATCGAGCCTGACCGCCGCTGCGGCCGCGAACGCGCGCGCGAGCTCGTCGCGCTGCGGATACGGGCGGGCCCTGAGCTCGGGCCCCCGGCCGCGTGCGTCGGCCTCGCAGGCGAGCAGCAGCCGCTCGAACCGGGCGGGTCGCCGGAACGCGTCGGTGCGCTCGAGCAGCTCGAGCACGGTGGCGGGCCGCAGCTCGGCGATGCGGTGCACGCGCGCGTGCCAGCGGGCGACGAGCACGGCGAGCTCGCGGTGTTCGTTCGGCACACGGAGTCGCGCCGCAATCTTCTCGATCAGCCGCGCGCCGGCTTCCTCGTGCCCGATGTGGCGGGGCCACTGCTCGCGCGGCGTGAGCCCCTTGCCGACGTCGTGCACGAGCGCCGCATAGCGCACGGTCGTCTCCTCGGACAGCTCCGCCGCGACCTCGAGCACCTGCATCGTGTGCACGCCGGTGTCGATCTCGGGATGCCATTGCGGCGGCTGGGGGACGCCGTAGAGCGCGTCGATCTCCGGGAACACGACTCGCAGCGCGCCGCACGCGCGCAGCGTCTCGAAGTAGGTCGTCGGTCGCGGCTCGCCGAGCGCGCGCTCGGTCTCGGTCCACACGCGCTCGGGCACCAGCGCCTCGAGCTCACCCGACGCCGCCACGTCGCGCATCAGCGCCAGCGTCTCCGGCGCCACCTCGAACCCGAGGGGCGCGTAGCGGGCGGCGAAGCGCGCGACGCGCAGCACGCGCAGCGGGTCCTCGACGAATGCGGGCGAGACGTGCCGCAGGCGGCGCGCCTCGAGATCGCGACGGCCGCCGTACGGATCGACGACCGCGCCGCCCTCGTCCTCCGCCATGGCGTTGATCGTCAGGTCGCGGCGGGCGAGGTCCTCCTCGAGCGTGACGTCGGGGGAGAAACGCGTCTCGAAACCGTAGTAGCCGGGGCCGGTCTTCCGCTCGGTGCGGGCGAGCGCGTACTGTTCGCCGGTCCGCGGGTGCAGGAAGACCGGGAAATCCTTGCCGACCGGCCGGAAGCCGAGCGCCACGAGCCGGTCGGGCGTCGCCCCGACCACGACGTAGTCGCGCTCGACCGGCGTCCGGCCGAGCAGCCGGTCGCGGACGGCGCCGCCGACGAGGTACGTCTTCATGCCGAACATCGTAGCGGAATGGTCACGCCGGGCGCGCGTCGTCGCGGTCGCGTGCACGCTCGCGCCGCTCGGCGGCTGCTACGTGCTGCAGGCGGCGTCGGGCCAGGCCCAGGTGCTCGCGCGCAGCGAGCCGATCGAGCAGGTCATCGCGGACGCGGACACCCCGGCCGCGACGCGCGAACGGCTCGAGCTCGCCCGTGACGCGCGGGAGTTCGCCATCCGCGAACTCGGCCTGCCGGACGGCCGCAGCTACCAGACCTACGCCGATCTCGGGCGGCGCTACGTGGTGTGGAATGTCGTGGCGACCCGCCCGTTCTCCGTGCAGACGGTCCGATGGTGCTACCCGGTCGCGGGCTGCGTCGCCTATCGCGGCTACTTCGACGAAGACTCCGCCCGGGCAGCGGCCGCGCGCCTGCGGCGCAGCGGCCACGACGTCACGGTCGGCGGCGTCGCGACCTACTCGACGCTCGGCCACCTGCCGGATCCGCTCTTCAACACGATGCTCGGCTGGCGCGAGACCCGCTTCGTGGGGACGATCTTCCACGAACTCGCCCACGAGCGCCTGTACCTGCCCGGGGACAGCGAGTTCAACGAGGCCTACGCGAGCGTGGTCGAGGCTGCCGGCGTCCGCCTGTGGCTGGCCGAGCGTGGACGCGGGCACGAAGTCGCGGCGTACGACCTGGCGCTCGAGCGCGAAGCCGAGTTCGCGGTGCTGCTGCGGTCGACGCGCAAGGAACTCGCGCGGCTCTACCGTTCGGGACGGCCCCGTGCGGAACTCGACGTCGAGAAGCAGCGCGCGTTCGGCGTGCTCAAGTTCCGCTACGAGGGACTGCGGCAGGTCTGGGGCGGCTACGGGGGGTACGACGCGTGGTTCGCCCGCACGCTGAACAACGCGCATCTCGCCTCGGTCGCGACGTATCACGACTGCGTGCCCGGGCTCTTCGGCGAGCTCGAGGCGGCCGGGTCGCTCGAGGCATTCCACGCCCGGGCGGAGGAACTCGCGCGCCTGCCGCGCGACGAGCGTCACGCGGCGGTGTGCCGGCTCAGGAGCGGAGCCCGCTCGCCGTGAAGTTCGCCCGCAGATAGCGTGGCACGACCGCGCTCATCGCCGTGCGCTCGATGCCGAGCTGGCCGAGGCCGTCGCAGTCGCAGACCGAGTCGACGGTCGCCGAGAGGTAATTGTCGGTCGAGAAAGGCTTGCCCGGCACGTAGTCCATGAGCGCCGCCTGCATCCGCGCGACGGCGCGGGGCAGCGGGACCACGTGCCGCGTGAGGCCGAGCGCGCGCGCCGCGCTCTCGACGATCTCCCGCAGCGTCAAGACCTCGGGGCCGCAGAGCTGGAAGGTCCGGCCGACGACGTCCCTGCGGTCGAGGCAGCGGACGAACGCCTCGGCGACGTCCTCGACGTACACCGGCGCGAAGCGGGCATCCGCGCATGCGAGCGGCAGGAACCCCGGCACGCGCCGCAGGATCGACGCGAACTTGTTGAAGAACTGGTCGCGGGGACCGAAGACGACGGACGGCTGGAAGACGACGTACTCGAGGCCGCCGTCCGCGCAGGCGGAACGGAGGTGCTCCTCGGCGAGGCCCTTGGTCCGGAGATAGTGACTCGGCCCGCGTGCCGCGTCCGCCTTGAGCCCGCTCATGTGCAGGTAGCGGCGCACGCCCGCCGCGCGGCACGCCGCGACCACCCGGGCGGGGAGCTCCGTGTGGACGCGTCGAAACTCCCGGTCGCCGTGCCCGGGCCGGCGCTCGTTCAGGATCCCGACGAGGTTCACGACGACGTCGTGGCCGGCGAACCGGCGCTCAAGCGTCGCGGCGTCATGCACGTCGGCGCGCACGAAGCGCACCGTCGGCAGCACGTAGAGCTCGCGGTGGCGCGCCGGGTCGCGCGTGAGCACCTCGACGCGGTGCCCGGCGGCGCCGAGCTTCGCGACCAGCGAACGGCCGACGAAGCCCGTGCCGCCCAGGACGCAGACCGAGAGCGGCACGGCCGGCACCTCAGCGGATCGGGATCACGAGCGTTGCGTTGCCGCGGCGGATCTGCAGCACGAAGGCCGCGGCGCCCTCGGTCGCGCGCCGGAACTCCGCGAGATTCGCGACCCGGGCGCGCCCGACACCGACGATCACGTCGTTCGCGCGGAGCCCCCGCTGCGCGGCGGGACTGCCCTCCGCGACGGAGCGGATCAGCACGCCGCCGCCCTGCGCATCGGCGAGCTCGGCGCCCGCGAGGCCGCGATGCCCCGGCGAGCCGCTCGTCCCGGCGGCCTCGCTCGCCGCGTCGCGCTGGCCGACCAGGGCCGTGACCCGCCGCGGCTTGCCGTCGCGCAGCAGCGCGATGTCGACGCGGTCGCCGATGCTCAGCAGCCCGATGCTGTTGCGCAGGCCCGCGGCGTCCTTGACCGGGCGGCCGTTGATGGCCGTGATGACGTCGCCGGCCTGGATGCCCGCCTTCGCGGCGGCCGAGTCCTCGATGACCTGCGAGACGAGTGCGCCCTGGACGTTCGCGAGCTCCATGCTCTGCGCGATGTCGGGCGTCAGCGTCTGGATGTTCACGCCGAGCACGCCGCGGCGGATCTCGCCGTACTTCACGAGCTGCGCCATCACCGTCTTCATCATGTTCGCGGGGATCGCGAAGCCGATGCCGATGTTGCCGCCGGTGCGCGACAGGATGGCGCTGTTGATGCCGACGAGCTGGCCGTCGAGCGTCACGAGCGCGCCGCCGGAGTTGCCGGGATTGATCGACGCGTCGGTCTGGATGAAGTCCTCGTAGCCCTCGGGGTTGATGCCCGAACGGCCGAGCGCGCTCACGATGCCGGAGGTCACGGTGTGGCCGAGGCCGAACGGGTTGCCGATCGCGACCACGAAGTCGCCGACCTCGGTGCGGTCGGAGTCGGCGATCGGGATCTCGGTGAGGTTGCCGGTCGGCACCTTCAGGACCGCGACGTCGGAGCCCTCGTCCTTGCCGACCACCTTCGCGGTGAGCGAACGGTTGTCGAGCAGCGTCACCGTGATCTCGGTGGCGTTCTCGATCACGTGCGCGTTCGTGACGATATAGCCGTTCTCGGCATCGACGATGACGCCCGAGCCCGCGCTCTGGAACTGCCGCTCGCGCGGCGTGTTCGGCACGTCGAAGAAGCGGCGGAAGAACGGGTCGTTGAGCAGGGGGTTCTGCTCCTGCACGGTGCCGCTGGTCGCGATGTTGACGACGGCGGGGGAGACGCGCTTCACCATCGGCGCGAGCGAGGGAACGGGCGTGCCGCCGACCTGCGCCGGCAGCTGGGCGAGGGCCACCGGGGCGGCGACGCAGAGCGCAGTCGCGACGAGGCCGTGGAACAGCTTCATGAGGGATTCCTGAATCGTTGTGGTGGATACGCGCGGGCGGCGAGTCTAGCAGCCGCCCGTCCAGCGCCCGGACGGCAGCGCAGTGCGCATTCTGACCAAACGGGCCGTCAGCGAGTTCCGCGCGGCCCGGGACGGGTCCCAGCAGGCGGCGTCCGACGGACGGCTTCTCCACGCCGGAAGCAAGTGCACAACCTGTGGATTTCCGGTGGTCGACCCGTGGACACAACATCTTGTGTCGGACACGCGACGACGGACTTGACGGCGGGGCGGATTCGCGCAATGGCGAGGTGTCCGGTTGAAATATCACAAGTCATTGTTTTTACGGTATAAAATAATGCTGCAGCGCGGCGTACAAAGCAGTTGACGGGGTGGGGGACGGTGCCTAAAGTTCCGGCCCTGACCCTACATGTTGTGTCGAGCGCCACGCCCCCCGGGGGGCTCGGGCGGAGCCGGCGCCGACACCAGGAGGGACAGGCGGACGTTCCTCTTCCGGTCTCTCCGGCCGGTCGCGCCGTCCGTGATCAGGGGGTCTGTCCGTTCCGCACCACCGTATCCGGAGCCGCGTCGTCGCAATGAGCACTGCCGTGAAGATCGAACCACGGGATGCGCGAAGCATTCCGTTCCAGGAAGCGTCCCTCGACATCTGGGACAAGAAGTACCGCCTGTCCGCCAAGGACGGCACGCCGATCGACCGCACGATGGACGACACGTACAAGCGCGTCGCCCGGGCACTGGCCGACGTCGAGCCGGAGGAGGCGCGCGAGCACTGGTACGGGGAGTTCCTCTGGGCGTTGCGCCGCGGCGCGATCCCCGCGGGTCGCGTCACCTCGAACGCCGGGGCGCAGGAGCACAAGCCGGCGACCTCGACGATCAACTGCACGGTGTCCGGCACCATCCGCGACTCGATGGACGACATTCTCGGCAAGGTCCACGAGGCGGGGCTCACGCTGAAGGCGGGCTGCGGCATCGGCTACGAGTTCTCGACGCTGCGCCCGCGCGGCGCTTACGTCTCGGGCGCCGGGGCCTACACGTCGGGTCCGCTGTCGTTCATGGATATCTACGACAAGATGTGCTTCACGGTGTCCTCGGCAGGCGGCCGCCGCGGCGCGCAGATGGGAACCTTCGACGTCGGCCACCCGGACGTCATGGAGTTCATCCGCGCCAAGCGCGAGGCCGGCCGGCTGCGGCAGTTCAACCTCTCGCTGCTCGTCACCGACGAGTTCATGAAGGCCGTGCGCGAGGACCGCGAGTGGCAGCTCGCCTTCCCGGTCACCGCGGCGGAAGTCGAGGGGCGCGACACCTCCGACCCGGCGAGCTACGTCTGGCGCGAGTGGCCGGTCGACAACGGCTACGTCTCGAACGCCGAGGGCCTCGTGCTCTGCAAGGTCTACAAGTCGCTGCCCGCGAAGCGCATGTGGGACGTGATCATGTCGTCCACCTACGACTTCGCCGAGCCGGGGTTCGTGCTGGTCGACCGCGTCAACGAGATGAACAACAACTGGTGGTGCGAGAACATCCGCGCCACGAACCCGTGCGGCGAGCAGCCGCTGCCGCCTTACGGCTCGTGCCTGCTCGGCTCGGTCAACCTCACGAGCTTCGTCCGCGAGCCGTTCGGCGAGGACGCGCACTTCGACTGGGACGAGTACCGCAAGGTCGTGCGCGTTTTCACGCGCATGCTCGACAACGTCGTCGAGGTGAACGGCCTGCCGCTCGAGCGGCAGCGCGAGGAGATCCGCCGCAAGCGCCGCCACGGCATGGGCTTCCTGGGCCTCGGCTCCACGATCACCATGCTGCGCATGAAGTACGGCTCGCGCGACGCCGTCGCCTTCACCGAGCGCGTCTCGCGCGAGCTCGCGCTCGCGGGCTGGGAGGCCGCGCTCGAGCTCGCCGAGGAGAAGGGGCCCGCGCCCATCATGCTCGAGGAGTTCGAGGTGACGCCCGCGATGCTGCGCAAGCGCCCCGAGATGCGCCGCGACGGCATCAAGGCCGGCCAGAAGCTGCCGGGCCGCATCCTCCACGCGCGCTACAGCCGCTACATGCAGCGCGTCGCCGAGGTGGCGCCCGGCCTCGTGGACCGCCTCGCCGAGGTCGGCGCGCGCTTCACGCACCACAGCTCGATCGCGCCCACGGGCACGATCTCGCTCTCGCTCGCGAACAACGCCTCGAACGGCATCGAGCCTTCTTTCGCGCACCACTACTTCCGCAACGTGATCCGCGAGGGCCGCAAGACGAAGGAGCGCATCGACGTCTTCTCGTTCGAGCTGCTCGCCTACCGCGAGCTCGTCAACCCGGGCGCGATCCCGGGCGGCACCGCGCCCGGCGAGAAGCTGCCGGAGTACTTCACGACCGCCGACGACGTCACGCCGCGCGAGCACGTCGACATCCAGGCGGCCGCGCAGAAGTGGGTCGACTCCTCGATCTCGAAGACGGCGAACGTCCCGACGGACTACCGCTACGACGACTTCAAGGACATCTACCTCTACGCGCACGAGCAGGGGCTCAAGGGCTGCACCACGTTCCGCTTCAACCCGGAGGCGTTCCAGGGCGTGCTGGTCAAGGAGGAGGACCTCAAGAACACGACCTACGTGTTCACGCTCGAGGACGGTACCGAGGTGTCCCTTAAGGGCGACGAGCAGATCGAGTACGACGGCGAGATGCACACCGCCGCGAACCTGTTCGACGCGCTGAAGGAAGGCTATTACGGCAAGTTCTGATGCGCCGCCGCGGCGGCGCCGGAGTGGGTGACAGACGATGACTGCGCAGAAGATCGACAAGCGGATCGTGAAGTACCGGGTCGTCAAGCCCGGCGACAAGGCCGACGCGAAGCCGGAGGCGAAGCGCGAGGAGGCGGTCGTCGAGTCGCGCGACGCCAAGGTCATCTGGATGCACGAGAAGCTCGAGCGTCCGGAGGAGCTGATCGGCTCGACCTACAAGATCAAGACGCCGGTCTCGGACCACGCGATGTACGTGACGATCAACGACATCGTGCTGAACGAGGGCACCGAGCACGAGCAGCGGCGACCGTTCGAGATCTTCATCAACTCGAAGAACCTCGACCACTACCAATGGATCGTCGCGCTCACGCGCATCATCAGCGCGGTGTTCCGCAAGGGCGGCGACGTCACGTTCCTCGTCGAGGAGCTGAAGGCGGTGTTCGACCCGCG
>RPQJ01000073.1 GCA_003819815.1 Lysobacterales bacterium | reverse complement strand
GTCCGAGCAAAGGTGCGCGCGGAGGTTTCCGTCAGATGTCAATCCAGAAGAACACTCGCTTCGTTCGCGTGGTCGGCGCGATCTGCACCGGCGTCGCGCTCGTTGCCTGCAGTGCACCGGCCGCAGGCACGGATGCTCGCAACGTCGCGTTTCCCCCCGAACTCCAGAAGATGACGCGCGAAGTGATCGCGGACGCCGCGAGTCGCACGGGCCTCGCGAGCGAGGCGCTCGTGGTCGAGCGTGCGGAAGCCGTGACCTGGCCCGACGGGGCGCTCGGTTGTGGCAAGCCCGGCGTCGTCTACACGCAGGCCCTGGTGCCGGGTTACCGCGTCGTGATCCGCGCGGGCGAGGAACGGCTCAGCTATCACGCGAACCGCAAGGGCTACTGGACGTACTGTCCGTCGCCGTCGATTACGGACGATACGATCAACCCCTCCTACTGACCGCGGCAACGAAAAAGGGCCTCCCTCGTGCGAGGGAGGCCCCGGAGTCACCCGTCGACGCGGGTCAGTTGGCGCGGATCAGCAGCGCCTCGCTCGACTGCACGGCGCCGCCCTGGTTCGAGGTGCGGGCGCTGTTCGTCTGCAGCAGGATCCCGAGTTCCGGCGTGGCGCCCGCCGTCGGCCCGAAGTCGTACACGGCCATCGAGCCGCCCGCCTTGCCGGCGACGTCGTCCGGGATGCCGAGATACCGCTCCGCCCCCGGCGTCACCGCGAGACCCTCGATCAGGTCGCCGGGACCCCCGAAGTAGAAGTCCTGCGCCAGCAACGCCATACCAACGCTGCGGGTCCCGTAGTCCGCGCCGCCGAGACCGATCTGCTCTGCGCACACGGTCAGCACCGTGTTGCCGGTGTTGGTCGCGTGCTCGGCGAAGAAGAACGCGCTCGCGGCTCCCGATGCCAGGTCGACCGCCCAGGCCACCTGTCGCCCGTCGGAGATGGTCTCGAGGCCGGAGGCGTCTCGATTGAGGACGGCGTAGTCGTCGACCCCGTCCCGGTTCGTGTCGAGGAAGACGAGATGCGAGACGGGCAGCAGATGGCTCTGGCGCTCCCAGGTGTTGACCGCGAACTGCCAGACGAACGAGGCGTTCGCCGAGCAGAAGCCCGCCGGCACCGGGAACGACGCGGCACCGAACGCACGAAGGTCCGGCGTCGGCACACCGGCGCCTTCAGCGCCCTGCGGCAGGTTCGGGCTCACCGCGAGCAGCGAGTACGCGGCTGTCTGCGCCGCGCCGACCCCGACGTTCTGCAGCGATACGAGGTCCCGGCCGCCGCGGAACGTGAGCACCTGCCGGCCACGCACGTCCGCCGCCTTGCGCGGCAGCACATGCCAGGGCAGGTGGATCGGGTGCCTGCCGTCGTCGAGGAACAGCTGGCCGTCGAACTCGTTGGCCGTGAGCGCCGCGGGATTCGCGCCGCGTGAGCCGGAGTTCATCTGGTTGTCGGGCAGCAGGTCGCCGCGGATCGTGATCCTGACCGGCAGTATCGCGTCGCTCCTCGGCTGCACCGTGACGCTCGTCGGGCCGCCGACGGTCACGGCGCCCGAGGCCTTCGCCGGGTCGCGGAACGTCGGCTTCACGGCGTACGTGATCGCCTTGTCCGAGTAGTTGCGGACGCGGATCCGCTTCTGCAGCACAACCACGTCCTTGCTGACGTCGACGAAGCCGAAGCTCAGTCCGCCCTGCAGGTTCTCGACGTCCCATGCCGCGGCCGGTGCTTTCAGCGCACGATCCACGCGGACTTCACCGCCGCCGATGCGGCTGACCGGAGCCAGGCCCTTGAACGGCGCCGTCTCGATCATCGTCTCGGCGTTGTTCATCAACCGGGCCTTGACCTCGGCCGGCCGGAGCGACGGGTAGGCGTCGAGCACCAGCGCCGCCGAGCCGGACACCATCGGCGCGGCACCCGAGGTGCCGCCGAAGGCGATCGTGCCCGTGCCGGAACCGGCGACGGCGGAGATCGACGCGCCGGGCGCACCGATCTCGGGCTTGATCAGGCTGTCCGGGTTGCGCGGGCCGCGCGAGGAACTGCCGACCATGGTCATCACGAGCGGCAGCGCGTTCGCGCTGTCGAAGCGGACGACGACGCCGGCCGCGAGACCGCTCTTCAGTCGATTCGAGAGCGCCTGGCTCACCATGTAGCCGGGTACCGTGGCGTCGCCGCCCGAGTAGCCGCCCTCGAACGGGTCACCCGGCGCGACGAGGCCGATGATGCCTGCGCGCGCGCCGCCCGCGGCAATGTTGCTGATCTTGATGCTGAATCCGCAGCTGCCGCGGTCGACGAGCACGACCTTGCCGGCGAGCGAACCCGCGGGGAAAGCCGAGCAGCCGAGCGTGTTGCCGCCCGCGCCGTTGCCGTACTGCAGCGGCGCCTCGATCGGCGCGCCGAGTGGGGTCGACCACGGCTGGAATACCGCGTCGTACAGCCCCGCGATCGAGGCGGGCGCCTTGACCTCCATGCGTGCCTGCAGCGAGCTCGGCACCGCCGTCTGCGCGACGGAGAGGGCCGAAATCGCCGCCGCGGGAGTGCCCGTGATGTAAGGCTTGTCGCTGCCGTTGCCGGCCGAGGCGACCGTCATCACACCGACCGCGCTCGCATTGTTCACGGCGAGCGCGAGGTCGTCGTCGAACGCCTGGCCATAATTGCTGCCGAGCGACATGTTGACGACGTCGATGCGGTCCGAGGTATCGCCGTCTCCGTTCGGATCGACGACGTATTCCATGCCCTGGATCAGCGCGATGCCGCTGCAGGACGAGGACACGGCGCTGCAGACCTTGACTGCGTAGAGGCTGACGCCGGGCGCGACGCCTTTCGCGCCGCCGATGATGTCCGCGACGTGCGTGCCGTGGCCCTCGAGGTCGATCGGGTCAGGGTCGGGAACGAGATCGGCGAACGGCCACAACTCGCCCACGAAGTCGTAGCCCTCGACGACCTTCGCGGTCGGGAAGAGCCCGTCGCGCGTCGTGTTGCGCGAATCCGTGACGTCCGAGCCCCACGCGGCGGCGTAGGCGTCGAGCGTGCCGGGTCCGCCGAACGCGGCGTGCGTGTAGTCGATGCCCGAGTCGAGCACCGCGACCTTCACGCCCTTGCCGTCGAAGCCGAGATTCTGCGCGGCCTTCGCGCCGATGTAGGGCACGGTCTCGGCGAGATCCATCCGGTAGTCGACGACGCGCGAGACGCGCGTGACGTTCGGGTCGGCCGCGAGCCTGCGGACGTCCGCGGCATCGGCCTCGATGAAGACTGCGTTCGCGACCATCTGCACGCGCGTGAGCGTGCGGGCCGACGGAGCGAGCTTCCGGAGTTTTCCGGCGAACGCCTGTTGTTCCGCCCTGAGGACTTCCCGCTGCATCGCCTGCTCGGAGCCCGAGCGGCGGCCGAGCTTCGCGACGCCCGGCGACTTGAGATGCACGATCACCTGGACGCGGCCGGTCGCCGTCGCGAGCGCCGGATCGAAGCGTCCGAAGTCCGTGCTGGTCGCCGACGCAACCTCGGGCAGGCGCAACGCCTCGACGGAGTCCGGCAGCGCCGAGCCGCGCACGGAGGCGCGATCCGCCGCCAGGCTCGCAGGCACCGTGCCCGCGGCAAGGAGCGTGACGCAGCCCGTGGCGGCGCCGAGTTTCCACCCTGTGAATCGATTCATTCGAAACCCTCTGTCGTTGATGTGCAGTCGACTGCCGACAAGGGTGGATGCGATCGCACCGGAAAGAGCACGGGCCGCATCCGCCTTTATTCGTTCTTGTAGTCCAGCCCTCTCGAGAATCCTTCGAGAGCTGTGGCTTTGCGACCCCGCCTCGCGGCGGGTGTGCCCTCAGACCGATGCCGTGGAATGCAAGCTAACCGAGCGCAAGCGTGCAGCACAAGACATGCGTGCGCTTCGGTGCGCGGCGCTTCGACACAAGGTCGTGCGGATGCGCGCCGTCAGCGCGCGAGTTCGTCGAGCCAGTTCCGCGGGCGGAGGAAATCGTCGTAGAGTCGCGCCTCGGGCGTGCCGGGCTCGGGACGCCAGTCGTACTCCCAGCGCACGAGCGGCGGCAGCGACATCAGGATCGATTCGGTGCGTCCGCCGGTCTGCAGGCCGAACAGCGTGCCGCGATCGTACACGAGGTTGAACTCGACGTAGCGCCCGCGCCGGTAGAGCTGGAAATTCCGTTCACGCTCGCCGTACGCCGTGTCGCGGCGGCGCTCGACGATCGGCAGGTAGGCGGGGACGTAGTGGTCGCCGATGCTGCGCATGAAAGCGAAGCAGCGCTCGAAGCCCCACTCGTTCAGGTCGTCGAAGAAGAGCCCGCCCGCGCCGCGCGTCTCGCCGCGATGCTTCAGGTAGAAGTAGCGGTCGCACCAGTCCTTGAACCTCGGGTAGACGTCGTCGCCGTGCGGCGCGCAGGCGGCGCGCGCGGTGCGATGCCAGTGCAGCACGTCCTCGTCGAACGGGTAGTACGGCGTCAGGTCGAAGCCGCCGCCGAACCACCATGCGGCCGGCGCGCCGTCGCGCATCGCGACGAAGTAGCGCACGTTCGCGTGCGACGTGGGCACGTAGGGATTGCGCGGGTGGATCACCAGCGAAACGCCCGTCGCCTCGAAGCTCGCGCCCGCGAGCTCGGGTCGCTGCGCGGTGGCGGACGCAGGCAGCTGGCCGCCCATTACGTGCGAGAAATTGATCCCTGCCTGCTCGAAGACCCGGCCGTCGCGCAGCACCCGGCTCTCGCCGCCGCCGCCTTCCGGCCGCTTCCACGAGTCGCGACGGAAGCGCGCGCCGCCGTCTGCCGCCTCGAGGGCGGCCGTGATCGAGTCGTGCAGCGACCCCAGGTATGCGATGACGGCCGCAGTGGACGGGATCGACTCGGTCATGCGTCCGGTTTCTTCGCCTGCTTCGTCGCGGCCTTGCGGGGCGCCGCGGTCTTCTTCTTCGCCGGGGCCTTCTTCTTCGCCGCGGTCCGCGCTGCCGCCCGCGGCTTCGGCGCGGCGGCGCCCGCGTCGGCAGCCGGTGCGGCCGGGGTCTTCGCGGCGGCCGTCTTGCCGCGGCCCCAGCGTCCCTTGCGCTCCGGCGCCGCAGCGACCAGTGCGCGGCACTCCTCGAGCGTCAACGATTTCGGGTCGCGGTCCTTCGGGATCTTGCCGTTGCGGCGGCCGTCCGTGACGTACGGACCGTAGCGGCCGTTCAGCACCTGGATGGACGCCTCGGGAAAGTCGCGGATCACGCGGTTCGCCTCGAGTTCGCGCTTCTCGCGGATCAGCTCGCGCGCACGATCGAGCGTGATCGTGTACGGGTCGTCGCCCGGCTTGAGCGATGCGTAGCTCTTGGGCCCGAACTGCACGTAGGGCCCGAAGCGCCCGACGGCGACCTTGATCGGCTGGCCGTCCTCGGTCTCGCCGAGCGTGCGCGGCAGCTGGAACAGCTCGAGCGCCTGCTCGAGCGTGAGGCCGTCCATGCGCTGGCCGGGGCGCAGGCTCGCGAAGCGCGGCTTCTCCACGTCGTCGCGCGTGCCGATCTGTGCGAAGGCGCCGTACTTGCCGTAGCGCACGCTGACCGGGCGGCCCGACGCCGGGTCGACGCCGATCTCGCGTGCCATCGCGACGTCCGAACGCGTGACGTTCTCCGAGACGTCGTCGACCTGCTTCTTGAGCCCATCCCAGAAGCGGTCGAGCACCAGGACCCAGTCCTCCTCGCCCCGGGAGATGCAGTCGAGCTCGTCCTCCATCGAGGCGGTGAAGCCGTAGTCGACGTAGTGCTCGAAGTTGCTGGTCAGGAAGCGGTTGACGATCTTGCCGAGGTCCGTCGGCACGAAGCGGCGGTTCACGAGCTCGCAGTACTTCTTGAAGAGCAGCGTCTGGATGATGCTCGCATAGGTCGAGGGCCGGCCGATGCCGTACTCCTCGAGCGCCTTCACGAGGCTCGCCTCGGAGTAGCGGGGTGGTGGCTCGGTGAAGTGCTGCTCGGGCCGTACCGCGACGAGCCCGACGCGGTCGCCGACCTCCATCGCCGGCAGCCGCCGGTTCTCGTCGTCGTCGAGCGCCACGTCGTCGAAGCTCTCGCGGTAGACGGCGAGGAATCCGGGCTTCACGAGCGTCGAGCCCGTCGCGCGGAGGGCGTGGCCCGGGCCGGCCGAGAGATCGACGGCGACCGTGTCGAACACCGCTGCCTCCATCTGGCTCGCGACGGCGCGACGCCAGATGAGCGTGTAGAGCTTGTGCTGGTCCGGCTCGAGCCGGCCGGCGAGCTGCTCCGGCGTGCGCGAGGCCGCCGTGGGCCGGATGCCCTCGTGCGCTTCCTGCGCGTTCTTCGACTTGGTGCGGTAGGCGCGTGGCGCTTCGGGCAGCGCCTCGGCCCCGTAGAGCGAGCCGATGACTCCGCGGATCTCGCGCACGGCCTCGGCCGCGAGGCCGACCGAATCGGTGCGCATGTAGGTGATGAGACCGACGGGCCCCTCGCCGAAGTCGACGCCTTCGTACAGCCTCTGCGCGACCCGCATGGTGCGCTGCGCGCCGAAGCCGAGCTTGCGCGCGGCTTCCTGCTGCAGCGTGGAGGTGGTGAAGGGCGGCGAGGGATTGCGCCGGCGCTGCTTGCGCTCGACGCCCGCGACCGTGAGCGCGCCGCCGGCCGACTGCTCGAGCGTGCGCCTCACCTCGTCGGCGCGTGCGGCCGTCGTGATCGTGAACTGCTCGACCTTCTCGCCGCCGAACTCGGTGAGCCGCGCGGTGAACGGCTGGCCGCCCTTCGTCGCGTCGGCGTCGACGGTCCAGTACTCGCGCGGCACGAACGCCGCGATCTCCTCCTCGCGCTCGCAGATCATCCTGAGCGCGGGGCTCTGCACGCGCCCTGCCGACGCCCCCGAGAGGCCGGCCTTCTTCCACAGCAGCGGCGAGAGGTTGAAGCCGACGAGGTAGTCGAGGGCGCGGCGCGCGAGATAGGCCTTCACGAGCTCGTCGGCGATCTCGCGCGGCTGGTCGATCGCCTCCTGCACGGCGTTTCGCGTTATCTCGTAGAACACGCTGCGGTGGACGGTCTTGCCGTCGAGCGCGCCTGCTTCGCGCAGCATCTCGTGCAGGTGCCACGAGATCGCCTCGCCCTCGCGGTCGGGGTCGGTCGAGAGGTACAGGGCATCGGCCTTCTTCACGGCGCGAGCGATCGCGTCGACGTGCTTGCGATTCTTGTCGATGACCTCCCAGCGCATGGCGAACTGCCGGGACGGGTCGACGGCGCCTTCCTTGGGGACGAGATCGCGCACGTGGCCGTACGACGCCATCACCTCGAAGTCCTTGCCGAGGTACTTCTTGATGGTCTTCGCCTTGGCGGGCGACTCGACGATGACGAGGTTCCTGCTCATGGTCTCCGTGCGCAAAAAAAATCCGTGCCCCATAAACGATCATGCCGCGGGGGGGGCCGCGGCATCCCGGCGCCCGCCGCCCGGCGGGGCGTCAGTGCACCGCGGTCGGGTGCTCCTCGAACACCAGGTCCTCCATGCGGGAGTAGGCCGACTCCTGCCCGGGCTGGCTGAACAGCACCATCAGCACGACCCACTTCAGCTTCTCGAGATCGATCTCGTCGCCCTCGAGGGCCATGAGCCGGTCGATGACCAGCTCGCGCTGCGTCGGCGAGAGGATGCCGACGTTCTCCAGGTGCACGAGATAGCCGCGGCACTCGCGGTCGAGCCTCGATTGCTCAACCGCCGCGAACACCCGGATCGCCCGGGCGGTGGGTGCCGGTCCGGACCGCGACGGATCGGCCGCGAGATCCTCGAGCCAGCACAACGCACGCTCGACCTCGCCCGTGGGGAAGCCGGCTCGCTCGAGTTCCTGTTTGAGGGTGTCGCGGTCGGGCTCGTCGCCCTCGTCCAGCTCGCCGTCGAAGTAGTTCTCGAACAGGTATATCAGGATGTCGAGAACGCCTTCCTTCATTCCTTAGTCCCCGGCAGTCTCCGGCAGTACGCCCCGCCGTGCTGTAGCGCCACCCGCCCCTCGAGTTCGAGGATGAGCAGCATGGATGCGACCGCGTCGGCCTTGATCCCGGTGCGCGCGACCAGCGTGTCGATCCGGGCCGGCGCGAAGCCGAGGGCATCTAACAGGATTTCGTATTCCTTGTCCAACGGCCGCCCGGAAAAGGCTTGTGCGTCAGGAACTTTGCCCTTGTCTTCGCGCTGGAGCCGCCCGAGCAGCGATCCGAGCTCGGAAAAGACGTCCTCGGCGCTCTCGACGAGCTTCGCTCCCTGGCGGATCAGGCGGTGACAGCCGCGCGACATCGGGTTGTGGATGGAACCCGGGATCGCGAACACCTCGCGGCCCTGTTCCGCGGCCAGCCGGGCTGTGATCAGCGAGCCGCTCCGGAGCGCCGCCTCGACGACGAGCGTGCCGACCGATAGCCCGGCGATGATGCGGTTGCGCCGCGGGAAGTGCTGCTTCAGTGGCGGCGTGCCGGGCGGGAGGTCCGAGACGAGCGCGCCGCCGCCGGCCGCGATCCGGCGGGCGAGCGGGCCATTTTCGCGGGGATACACCGCGTCGAGGCCGCAGCCCAGCACCGCGACCGTCCGGCCGCCGCCTGCCAGCGCTCCCTCGTGGGCGGCGGCGTCGATGCCGAGCGCGAGCCCGCTCGTGATCGCGAGCCCGCCACCCCCGAAGTGACGCGCGAACTGCGCCGCCGTGTCGCGTCCAAGTGCCGTCGGATTGCGGCTGCCCACGATCGCGAGCTGGGGCAGCGAGAGCACGCCCACCTCGCCCTCGACGAAGAGCACGAGCGGCGCGTCCGACACCGTCGCGAGCAGGGGAGGATAGTCGGGCGAGCCCCAGTGGCAGAGGCAGCGGCCTGGGCCTGTGAGCCACCGCGCGTCGCGCTCGACCGCGCCGGCGTCCGGCTGGCGCAGCGCCTCGATCATCGCGGCCGTGCAGCCCGACGACTCGAGCGTTGCGCGCGAGGCGGCGAGCAGATCGGGGGCGGCGCGGGCCTGCCCGTCGAGGCCCGCGAGGTGGCCGGCGTGGAGTCCCGGCACGCGGGCGAGCGTTAGCCAGGGTTTCGGATCGTCCATGGACGAGGAGCCTACCGGGTTCGCACCCGGCAGGCCCCTCGAAAAAGACCGCGATCGCGCAGAACCAGCGCGTGCGGCGGGACGGTCAGCGCATGAAGTCGCGCGTCCCGATGTCCCGGTGGCCGTACTGCGGGTGCGCCACGAAGTCGCCGCGGCGGATCGCCTGCGTCGATTCGACGATGAGCCCGTAGCTCATCCGGTCGTAGACGCGGAAGAGCACCATCGTCGCGCTGCGCTCATCGGGCAGGCGCACGGTCTCCCGGCTCGACCCGACCCACGACCAGTTCACGCGCTCGAAGCGATCGCGCACGACTTCGCCACGGTAGAAGATTCCGAGCGCGTTGCCCGGCGCCAGCCCGTGGCGCTTGCCACGGTTGACCGCGACCACCTGGTAGCGGCCCGCGACGTGCACGCCGTCCACGATCGCGATGATCTGCCCGAGTATCTCCGGGTTCCCCGGCGCCGAGATCACGAAGTCGTCGCCGACGTCGACCTCGGCCGGGAACAGCCGGTCGCCCTGGAGGATCTCGCGGTTGGTATCGAGGACGCGCAGGTGGGCCAGGTCCTCCTCGCGCCGCATCTTGAAGATCGACTCGGAGCCCGGCACCACCGCGCCGGTGCTCTGGATCACCTCGCTCGTGCCGGCGAAGTGGGCCATGAAGCCGAGTACGTTGCCGTCGTCCGGGTCGACGAGCTCCTGGCCGACGTTGATCACGTTGTAGCGGGAGCCGGGCGCGGGCTGGCCCATGCCGCGCCCGTAGATCTCGTTGTGCTCGGAGCCGACGATGTGGCGGTCGCGCATGCCGACGACGTGGGGCACGCCCCGGATCTCGCGACGTTCGAGCAGGCTCGGACGGCCGACGAAGTCCATCAGGACGTCGTACGGGATCGCGCGGATCGCGCCCGAGAGCGGCTCGGTGCGGACCTCGGGCGAGAGGCGCATCGCGCTCGAGGGCTGCATCGTGACGCGCGGCCGGCCGTCGACGTACGTGAGGTACAGCTCGTCGCCGGGGTAGATGAGGTGCGGGTTCGCGATCTCGGGGTTGACGTACCAGATCTCGGGCCAGTACCACGGATCCCGCAGGAACACGCCCGCGATGTCCCAGAGCGTGTCGCCCTTCTTGACGACATAACGCTCGGGCGCCGACGGGTCGAGCGGGACGGACATCGACGTGCCCGACACCTGGGCGATCGCCGGGCTCGGCAGGGTCGTTCCGAGCGCGATGCCGGCACCGGCCACCGCGAGGGCGAGCCCGGCGGCACGGATCCACGGGCGCGGTCCAGCCGAACCAGGGTTTGCAGGGCGCAGCTTACGATCCATCCCTTTCTCCATCGGGTGTCGGGTTGGCGACCGTCGCCTTATAATCCGCCCCGCCACGGGCCGGCTGCCGACCACGTCTCACTCGGGAACAAACGCAGGACGGCGACGATGTCCCGCGCCCCGTGCGGCGCTGGCTAAATTCAAGTCTCTCTTAACTTTAGCAGCAATTTCGAACGAATGGCGAAGCTCACCATCCTCGAATATCCGGATCCGCGGCTCCGCACGCGTGCCGTTCCCGTCGTCGCCGTCGATGACCGGATCCGCCGCCTCATCGACGACATGTTCGAGACCATGTACGAGGCCCCGGGCGTGGGCCTCGCTGCAACGCAGGTCAACGTGCACGAGCGCGTCCTCGTCGTCGACGTGAGCCCCGAGCAGGACCAGCCGATCGCCTTCGTGAACCCCGAGATCATCGAGCGCGACGGCAAGACCGAGGCCGAGGAAGGCTGCCTGTCCGTGCCGGGCATCTTCGACAAGCTCGCGACCCGCTCGGCGCACGTCCGCGTGCGCGCGCTCGACCGCGACGGCAAGCCGTTCGAGATCGATGCCGACGGGCTCCTCGCCGTCTGCATCCAGCACGAGATGGATCACCTCGAGGGCAGGCTCTTCGTCGACTACCTCTCGGACCTCAAGCGGACCCGCATCCGGAGCCGGCTCGAGAAGGAGCGCCGCGAGCGCGGCACCCGTGCCGCGTCGCGCGAGCGCTCCAAGGTCCCGGCGATCTGACCGTCCTGCGCACCGCTCCATGAATGACCGGCTGAGGCTCGTCTTCGCCGGCACGCCGGACTTTGCCGTGCCGGCACTCGATGCCCTGCACGCGGCGGGCCACGGGATCCGTGCCGTCTACACCCAGCCCGACCGGCCGGCCGGCCGCGGCCAGGCGCTCGCGCAGAGTCCGGTCAAGCGCAGGGCGACGGAGCTCGGGCTCGTCGTCGAGCAGCCCGCGACGCTCAGGAGCGACGCGGCGGCGGAGGGCGTGCGGGCCCACGGAGCGGACCTCATGGTCGTCGTCGCGTACGGCCTGATCCTGCCGCCTGCCGTGCTCGCGGCGACGCGCCTCGGCTGCTGGAACATCCACGCGTCGCTGCTGCCGCGCTGGCGCGGCGCCGCGCCGATCCAGCGCGCCATCCTCGCAGGCGACACGGAGACGGGCATCACGATCATGCAGATGGACGCAGGTCTCGACACGGGCCCGATCCTGCTCGAACGCGCTGTCGCGATCGGGCCGCGCGATACCGGCGGCACGCTCCACGACCGGCTCGCGTCGCTCGGCGCTGCGGCCATCGTCGAGGCGATCGACGCGTGGCAGGGCGGAGGACTCTCGCCCCGGCCCCAGCCCGCGGAGGGTGCGACCTACGCGCCCAAGCTCCACAAGGACGAGGCGCGCATCGACTGGAACGACTCCGCCGCGGCGATCGAGCGGCGCGTGCGTGCGTTCGACCCCTGGCCGGTCGCCGAGACGCTCTGGCGCGGGCAGCAGCTCCGGATCTGGCAGGCGGAGGTCGACGAGGCCGAGACGGCCGGCTCGGTGCCCGGCACCGTGCTCGACCGCACCCCCGGCCGGATCCTGGTCGCCACGGGGTGCGGCGCGCTGTCGCTCGGCCGCGTGCAGCTCGCCGGCCGACGCGCGGTCACGGCTGTCGAGTTCCTGAATGCCCACCCGCTGGCCGGGGCCCGGCTCGGGTGACGGTCAGGGCCCCCACTGCCGCCCGCGTGCGCGCCGACGCGGCCGTCCTCGTCGCGACCGTCGTGGACGAGGGACGCTCGCTCGACGAGCTCCTCGCAGCCGACCGGGACGAGGGTTCCGCGCGTGGCCTCAAGCGTTCGCTGGCCTACGGCACGCTGCGCTGGCATTACCGGCTCGCGGCCCTGCTGCAGCGCCTGTCCAGCCGCTCGCCGGCCCGGCTCGATCCGCGGCTGCGTGCGCTGCTCGAGGTCGGGCTCTTCCAGCTCGTCTCGGGCGAGACGGCGCCGCATGCCGCCGTGGCCGAGACAGTCGAGGCCGCCCGGGTGCTGGGGCACCCCCACGCTGCCGGGTTCGTGAATGCCGTCCTGCGCCGGTACCAGCGGGAACACGCGGGCCTCGCCGCCGCGGTCGATGCCGATCTCGCGACGCGGACCGCGCATCCGCCGTGGTTCGTCGAGGCGTTGCGCCGCGACCGTCCGGACGACTTTGTCGCCGTGCTCGAGGCCAACAACGGCCATCCGCCCCTCTGGCTGCGGGTCAACCGGATGCGAGCGACCGTCGACGAATACGCCGCCGAACTCGGCGCCGCGGGATTTCAGGTGCACCGCCACCCGGTGGCCCGCGAGGCGCTGCGCATCGAGCCGGCGGTCGACGTGCGCGAGCTGCCCGGCTTCGCGGAGGGCCGCGTGTCCGTGCAGGACGCGACGGCCCAGCTTGCCGCCGAACTGCTCGACGCACGGCCCGGCGATCGCGTGCTGGATGCGTGTGCCGCGCCGGGCGGCAAGACCTGCCACCTGCTCGAGCGGACCGACGGGGCATGCCACGTCACGGCGCTCGACGTGTCGGAAGGCCGCCTCGAGCGCGTCCGCCAGAATCTCCGGCGCCTCGGCCTCGAGGCCGACGTGCGGGCCGGCGACGCCGCGGATCCTGCCGGCTGGTGGGACGGCCGGCCCTATGACCGGATCCTGCTCGACGTGCCCTGCTCGGCCACGGGCGTGATCCGCCGCCACCCGGACATCAAGGTCCTGAGGCGGGCCGGCGACGTACCGGAGCTCGCGCAGCGGCAGCGCAGGCTGCTCGACGCGGCGTGGCGGCTGCTCGTTCCCGGCGGGACGCTGGTCTATGCGAGCTGCTCGGTACTGCGTGCGGAGAACGAGGCGGTGATCGAGGGTTTCCTCGCCGCGACGCCCTCGGCGAGCGACCGGACGGCCGAGCGGACCGGCGCCTGGCCGGGCGTGGCGGATGCGGGCCCGGGCCGCCCCGTGCTGCCGGGAGCAGCCGACGGGGACGGCTTCTATTATGCTTGCCTCGTTCGCACGGACTGATTGTTGGAAATGAGCCACAACACCACCGCCGCGTCGCCAGCAGGGCTTATGGCCCAAGCGTCGCGCGTTGCATGGCTGGTTTGCTTTCTCGCAACGATGGCTGCCGGAACGGTCCACGCCGACTCACGGGTCCGCGTGCGCGAAGCCTCCGTCGCCAACGTCGACGGGCTCTACGAGCTCGATGCCGCCATCACCGTGCGCGTCCCCGACGACGCGCGGCGCGCCATCGAGTCCGGCCTCACGATGAGGCTCGACTACGAGATCGAGATCGCGCGCGTGCGCCGCTACGCTCCGGATGCCGAAGTGGCCACGCTGGTGCAGAGTTACGAGCTCGGCTACCACGCGTTGAGCCAGCGGTACCTCGTGCGCAACCTCAATACCGGCGAGCAGCAGGACTTCGGCACGTTCCAGGCCGCGCTCGACCGCGTGTCCGAAGTGCGCGGCCTGCCGCTCATCGACTCCTCGCTGCTCGATCCCGAACCGACGTACGAACTGCGCGTGCGCGCGCTCCTCGACCTGCGCACGACGCCCGACGCGCTCGCGTGGCTGCTCTTCTGGGCAGACGACTGGAGCGTCGCGAGCGATTGGTTCTCATGGACGCTCCGTCCCTGAATCGGGCCGCCTCGGCGGCCGTCATGGGCGTCGGCGGGCTGCTGTGGCTATCCGCGCTGCTCTTCATGGCCCAGACCGCGCAGAACTCGGAGCAGTTCAGCCGGCTGCACCCGTGGATCCTGATGGTGAACGTGGCCGGCCTCGTCGTGCTGGTCGGCCTGCTCGCCACGAAGCTCGCGCAGCTCGTGCGCGACTGGCGAGGCCACGTGATCGGCTCGCGGCTCAAGGCCCGGATGGTGTGGATCTTCGGCGTGCTCGCGACGCTGCCGATCCTGCTCGTCTATTTCTTCGCGGTGCAGTTCCTGAGCCGCGGCATCGACAGCTGGTTCAACCTCGAGATCCGCCAGAGCCTCGACGACGCGCTGGTGCTCTCGCGCTCGGCGCTCGAGACGCGCATGCGCGAGCACCTGAACGCGACGGAGGCGATCGCCGAAGCGCTGATGCAGGGCAGCACGGCGCAGCTGCCCGGGCGGCTCGAGAGGCTGCGGCAGCAGTCCGGCGCGCTCGAGATCACGGTGGCGACCGAGGGCGGCGCCGTGATCGCCGTGAGCAAGGGCCTTTCGCACGACGTCGTGCCCGACGAGCTGCCGGGCGAGGTGCTGCTGCAGGTGCGCCAGGGCAGCCCGTTCGTGAGCCTCGAGCCCCAGGCCGAGGGCGGCTACCTGATCCGCACCGCCGTGCCGATCGGCAGCGCGCTGCCCGGCAGCTCGGGCCTCGTGCTGCAGGCGATCTATCCGGTGCCGGAGCGGCTCGGCGCGCTCGCCGACACGGTGCAGGCGGCCTACCAGCAGTTCGGCGAGAAGGACTACCTCCGGCGCCCGCTCAAGGCGAGCTTCATCCTCACGCTGACCGTGGTGCTGCTGCTGTCGCTGCTCGCCGCCTGGTACGGCGCGATCTTCACGGCCCAGCGGCTCGTGCAGCCGATCCAGGACCTCGTGAAGGGCACGCGCGCGGTGGCGCAGGGCGACCTCGATACGCGCCTGCCGCTCACCTCGCACGACGAGATGGGCTTCCTCGTGCACTCGTTCAACGACATGACCAAGCGCCTGCGGCGCGCGCGCGAGGCGCAGCAGCGCGCCCAGCAGGCCGCGGAGACGGAGCGCGCGAACCTCGCGGTGATCCTCGCGCGCCTCTCGACGGGCGTCGTCTCGCTCGAGCCCGACCTGCGCGTGCGCACGGCGAACCGAGCGGCGAGCATGATCCTCGGCGAGGATCTCGAGGCCGGCGTCGGCCAGGTGTTCGGCGAGGCGGGTGCCGTGGACGGCATGCTGCGCGAGTTCACCGAGGCCTGCCGCTCGCGGCTCGCCGCAGGCGACGTCGAGTGGCGCGAACAGTTCACGTTCCAGTCGGGCGGGGGGCGGCGGGTCATCATGTGCGCCTGCACGCCGCTGCCGGGCGAGGACGGCACGCCGGCCGGCTACGTGCTCGTCTTCGACGACATCACCGTCATGTTGCAGGCGCAGCGCGAGGCCGCGTGGGGCGAGGTGGCGCGGCGGCTCGCGCACGAGATCAAGAACCCGTTGACGCCGATCCGCCTGTCCGCGGAGCGCATGCGCCACAAGCTGCTCCCGTCGATGAACGAGAAGGACGCGCAGCTCCTCGACCGCGGCACCGAGACCATCGTGCAGCAGGTCGAGGCGATGAAGGAGATGGTGAACGCGTTCAGCGAGTACGCGCGCGCTCCGCGCTTCGAGATGGCCGACGTGCACCTGAACCGGCTGGTCACGGAGGCCACCGACCTCTACCGGGCCCAGGTCACGAACCGTGGCGTCACGCTGGACGTGAGACTCGACCCCTCGCTCGAGAGTATCGTTGCGGACCGGGGCCGGCTGCGCCAGTTGCTCAACAACCTGCTCACGAACGCCGTCGAGGCGCTCGAGGGGCAGGCGGGCGGTGAGATCCGCGTGACGACCCGGCGCAGCGTCCGCGCCGGCGAGGATGTCGCCGAGATCGCGGTGGAGGACAATGGGCCGGGGTTCCAGCGCGAGGTGATGGGGCAGGTCTTCGATCCCTACATCACGACGAAGACGCGGGGAACCGGACTCGGCCTGGCGATCGTGCGGAAGATCGTCGAGGAGCACGGCGGGCACGTCGAGGCGGAGAACCAGCCCGGGGGCGGTGCGCGGGTCCGCATCGAGCTGCCCGTCAGCGAACACAATCGGGGTCCGGCGCTGCAGCGCGACGCGCGCCGGCCTGAACCCAGGAGGGAGCGTGCATGAGCAATGCGCGGATACTGGTGGTCGACGACGAGGCGGACATCCGCGAGCTCGTGCAGGAGATCCTGAGCGAGGAAGGCTACGTCGTCGAAGGAGCGGCCAACGCCGCCGAGGCGCGCGCCTCGTGCGCCCGGCAGGCTCCGGACCTCGTGCTGCTCGACATCTGGATGCCTGACACGGACGGCATCAGCCTGCTCCGCGAGTGGCAGACGACCCAGGCCCTCACGGCCCCGGTCGTGATGATGTCGGGCCACGGCACCGTCGAGACGGCGGTCGAGGCAACGCGCCTCGGCGCGGTCGACTACGTCGAGAAGCCGCTGTCGCTTGCGAAGCTGCTGCGCACGGTGCGCACCGCGCTCGAGGAGGGCCGCCTGCGCCGGCAGTCGACCCGCAACCTGCTCCCGCCGCTGCTCGCGCCCGTCGGGCGCAGCCGCCTCATGCGCGACCTGCGCGAGCAGGTGAAGCAGATCGCGCCGCACGAGGCCCCGGTGCTCGTGGTCGGCGAGCCCGGCACGGGGCGCGAGGCATTCGCACGCTATATCCACTCGCTCAGTTCGCGCGCGTCCGGGCCTTTCATCGCGACCGCGGCGGCGGCGATCACCGAGACCGGCGCCGAGGCGACCCTGTACGGGTCCGAGTCGGGCGGCACGGTGCGCAAGGGGCTGCTCGAGCAGGCGGCGGGCGGCGTGCTGTTCGTCAACGAGCTCGGGGACCTCGTCCCGGCGGCGCAGCGGCTGCTCTTCGCCGCGCTCGATACCAGCGGCTTCGTGCGGCAGGGCGGCACGACGCGCGTACCGATCGACGTGCGGACGATCTGCTCGGCGCAGCCGGGTTTCGAGTCGCGGGGGGGCGAGCCGTTCCGCACCGACCTGCTTTCCCACCTCGACGTGCTGACGCTCTCCGTCCCGCCGCTGCGCGACTACGCGGAAGACGTGCCCGAGCTGCTGCGCTACTACGTCGACCGCCT
>RPQJ01000072.1 GCA_003819815.1 Lysobacterales bacterium | reverse complement strand
GAAGGTCCTGAACCGCTCCGTGCCGCACCAGAACGTGCCGGTCACCGACGAGGAGTCGATCGCCGCGTCGCGGTCGCTTGCGCGCAGCGAAGGCATCTTCTGCGGCATCTCGGCGGGCGGCACCTTCGCAGCGGCGCTCAAGGTCGCCCAGTCCGCCCCGGCGGGCTCGGTGATCCTCGCGATGCTGCCGGACACGGGCGAGCGCTACATGAGCACGCCGCTGTTCGAGGGGATCGCGGAAGGGTCCGATCCCGAGCCCTGAGCGGATCGGGGCCGGCGACCGGTCGGGTGCGGCTGCGCGAGCGCTTCCGCATCCGAGGTCGTGCGCGCTGCGAAACGTGGAATAATCCGCGTTCATCCAGGACCGGCGCCGGGCGGCGCACACGATTCCCATGTCAGATACGACCAGGAAGGTGCTGCTGGGCGCCGTCGCAGGCGCGCTGCTCGTGCTTTTCTACACGCACGTGATGAAGGAGCGCTCGAAGCGCGACGGCGGGGCGCAGACGGCCGCGGCACCGGCGGCCGGGCGGCCCGCCGGGCCGTCGGGCTTCAGCCAGCGACCGGTCGGCGTGGTCGTCGCGCCCGTCAGGGCGGAGCGCCTCGCGCTCGAGATCGAGGCGCTCGGCACGGCCCGCGCGAACGAATCGGTCGAGATCACCGCCAAGGTCGCGAATCCGGTCACCGCGGTGCGCTTCACGGAGGGCCAGCGGGTCCGCCGGGGCGAGGTGCTCGTCGAGCTGGACGGCGCGCAGGAACGCGCCGAGCTCGCGGTGGCCGAGGCCGCCCTGGTCGAGAGTCGGCGTCAGTACGAGCGCAGCCGCGAGCTCTACGACACCCGCGTGCTCTCCGAATCGCAGATCGAACAGATCGAAGCCACTTTCAAGGGCAACGAAGCGCGCGTCGCGGCGGCGCGCGCGCGTCTCGCCGACACGGTCGTGCGGGCGCCGTTCGACGGCCGGGTCGGCCTGCGCCGCGTGAGCGTCGGCAGCCTCATCAGCCCGGGCACCGTGATCACGACCCTGGACGACACGAGCATCATCAAGCTCGACTTCTCCGTTCCGGAGAGCTACGTGAGCGCCGTGCGGCCGGGCCTCGCCATCCGCGCGCGCAGCGTCGCGTTCGCCGACACCGATTTCGAAGGCAAGGTATCGAGCGTCGATACGCGCGTCGACCCGTCCACCCGGTCCGTGACCGTGCGCGCGGAGTTGCCGAACCCGACCGGGCAGCTGAAGCCCGGCATGTTCCTGACCGTGCGACTCGCACGCGGCACGGTCGACGCGTTGCTCGTGCCCGAGGAGGCGCTCGTGCCGGAGCAGGGCGACGTCTACGTGTACGTGGTCACGGACGGCACGGCCGACAAGCGCCTCGTCCGGCTCGGTGAGCGCCGCGTCGGCGACGTGCAGGTGCTCGAAGGGCTGGTTGCGGGCGACATGGTGGTGACCGAGGGCACGCAGAAGCTGCGGCCCGGCGTCGCCGTCGCCATCCAGGAGGCGCCGCCGGCCATACGCCAGGCAGGCGAGCCCGCGGGCGCCGCGGCGACGCCGTGAAGATCTCCTCCATCTCGGTCCGGCGGCCGGTCTTCGCGACCGTCATCAGCCTGATGCTCGTCATCCTCGGCCTGCTCGCGGCGACGCGGCTGCCGGTGCGCGAGCTGCCCGAGGTCGAGTCGGCCGTCGTGTCGGTCGAGACCACCTACCGCGGCGCCTCGGCGGACGTCGTCGAGACCAAGATCACGCAGGTCATCGAGGACCGCGTGGCTGGCCTCGAAGGCGTCACCAAGCTCACCTCGCAGAGCGTCGACGGCACGTCGAGCATCAACCTGGAGTTCGCGCCGGACCGCGACGTCGACGAGGCCGCGAACGACGTCCGGGACCGCGTCGCGCGGGTCGCTGACGACCTGCCGCCCGAGGCCGACCCGCCCGACATCGGCAAGGTCGACTTCAACGCCGATCCGGTCATCTGGATGAACCTGTCGAGCAGCACGATGAACGTGCTCGAGCTCACCGACTACGCGGAGCGCTCGATCACCGAGCGGCTGAGCGTGCTGCCGGGCGTCGCGCGGGTGCGAATCGGCGGCGCGCGCCGCTACGCGATGCGCGTGTGGATCGACCGCGAGGCGCTCGCCGCGCGCCAGCTGACGGTCGCCGACATCGAGGACGCCCTGCGCCGCGAGAACGTGCAGCTGCCCGCCGGGCGCCTCGAATCGTCCCAGCGGGAGCTCACGCTGCGCACCGAGACCGGCCTCAACACCGAGCAGGAGTTCCGTGGGCTCGTGATCGGGCGGGGCGCGGACGGCCACCTCGTGCGCCTCGCCGAGGTCGCCGACGTGCGCCTCGCGGCGGAGAACGAGCGGAGCCTCTCGCGCTCTAACGGCGTGCCGGGCATCAGCATCGGCGTCGAGCAGATCTCGAAGGCGAACACGCTCGAGGTCGCCTCGGCCGTGCGGGCGGAGCTCGAGCGGATCCAGCCGCAGCTCCCCGCCGGCACGACGATGACGGTGAACATGGACCGCTCCGTGTTCATCCAGGAGTCGATGCAGGAGGTGCTCTACGCGCTCGTGATCGCGGTGCTGCTCGTGCTCGCCGTGATCTACCTGTTCCTCGGCAACGTGCGCGCGACGCTGATCCCGGCGGTCACGATCCCCGTGTCGATCCTCGGCGCGTTCCTCGTGATGGCGTGGTTCGGCTTCTCGATCAACACGCTCACGCTGCTCGGGCTCGTGCTCGCGATCGGCCTCGTCGTCGACGACGCGATCATCGTCCTCGAGAACATCTACCGTCGCATGGAGCAGGGCGAGCCGCCTCTCGTCGCAGCGGTGGACGGATCGCGCGAGATCGGCTTCGCCGTGATCGCGACCACGGCGGTGCTGATCGCCGTGTTCGTTCCGATGTCCTTCCTGCAGGGCAACGTCGGCATGCTGTTCCGCGAGTTCGGCATCACGGTCGCCGCCGCGTTGTTCTTCTCCTCGATCGTGGCGCTCACCCTCACGCCGATGATGTGCTCGAAGCTGCTCGCCGGCGGCGCGACGCACTCGCGGCTGTCGAACCGGGTGGACGGGTTCTTCCGCCGGGTCTCGGCGGCGTACGACCGGGTCCTGCGCCGGCTGATGCGCCGGCCGTGGCTCGTTATCGGCGCGACGATCGGCGCGATGGCGCTGGCGGCCGTTCTGTTCCGGATCGTACCGACCGAGCTCGCGCCTTCCGAGGACCGCGGCATGCTGTTCTACGGCCTCACCGGGCCGGAGGGCGCATCGCTCGAGTACATGGATCGGCATGCGCGCCTCGCCGAGGACGTCCTGCTGCGAGAAGTCGAGGGCGGCGACGCCGTCCGCGTGAGCGTGCGCATTCCCGGCAACTTCGGCGGCGGAGGCGGCGAGCTCAACCAGGCGCGCGGCTTCGTCGTGCTCGCGCCCTGGGGCGAGCGCGAGCGCAGCGCCGACCAGATCGCCCAGTCCGTGCGGACGGAGCTCGGCAAGATCCCGGGTGCCCGCTCCTTCGTCGGAGTGCCCGGCGGGCTCGTGAGGGGCGGCGGCAGCTCGCCGGTGCAGGTCGTCATCGGGGGCACTGATTACGCCGAACTCGTGCAGTGGCGCGACCTGCTGATGCAGCGCATGCAGGAGAATCCCGGGCTGTCGAACGTGCAGTCGAACTACGAGGAGCGCAAGCCCGAGCTGCGCGTCGCGGTCGACCGCGATCGCGCCGCGGATCTCGGCGTCTCGCTGCAGGTCGTCGGCCGCACGCTCGAGACCGTGCTCGGCTCGCGGATCGTCACGACGTTCATCGATCGCGACCGCGAATACAACGTGATCCTGCAGGGCAGGGCGGAAGACCGTGCCACGCCCTCGGACCTCGACAATCTCTACGTGCGCTCCGGGCGTACCGGCGAGCTGATCCCGCTTTCGAACCTGGTCACGCTGACCGAGACCGCGGGCCCGATGCGGCTCAACCGCTTCGACCGCCTCAGGGCCATCACGGTCAGCGCCGCGCTCACGCCGGGGTACACGCTCGGCGAGGCGATTTCGTTCGTGGAGGAGACGGTCGAGAAGGAGCTGCCGGCGGCGCGCCTCAATTTCGACGGCGAGTCGCGGGAGTTCAAGCGCTCCGGAAGCGAGCTCTATTTCATGTTCCTGCTCGCGCTCGTCGTGGTGTTCCTCGTGCTCGCGGCGCAGTTCGAGAGCTTCGTCCATCCGTTCGTGATCATGACGACGGTGCCCCTCGCCGTGATCGGCGCGCTGCTCGGGCTGTGGCTCTACGGCATGTCGATCAACGTGTTCAGCCAGATCGCCGGCATCATGCTGGTCGGGCTCGCGGCCAAGAACGGCATCCTGATCGTCGAGTTCGCGAACCAGCTGCGCGACCGCGGCATCGAGTACCGCGAGGCCGTGGTGGAGGCGGCCGCGATCCGCCTGCGACCGGTGCTGATGACGAGCTTCTGCACGGCATTCGGTGCGCTGCCCCTGATGCTCGCGAGCGGGGCCGGCGCCGAGGCCCGCCAGGCGATCGGCGTCGTGGTCTTCTACGGTGTCGTCATCTCGGTGTTCCTGACGCTCGTGGTGGTGCCTGCCGTCTACACGCTCGTGGCGCGCAATACTTCCTCGCCGGAGGCGATCACGCAGCGTCTCGAGAGGCTGCGGGCGACGCTGGCACGGCGCGAAACGGCCGCCGAGTGACCCCGCCTCGGGGGTGCCGCAACGGCGCGCGCCGCCTGATCCGGCGCGCAAGAACGCCTCATAAGTAATTGATTTTAATCATTTAGAGTTTTGCTCCGGCAGCGTTCCGGCCCGCATCGCGAGCCTCTGCTAGACTGCTGCCAAACCGTCCCCGCCCGGCGCCGATCGGCGCCTCCGACGGCCCGCCGGGACGCAAACGGACATGGCAGCGACGCCTTACCAACAGCTCGAGCAGGAGTTCCGGCGCCTCCACGCTTTCCGTGGCGCCGCGAGCCTTCTGCGCTGGGACGCGGCCGTGATGATGCCGCGTGGCAGCGCCGCCGTCCGCGGCGAGCAGCTGGCCGCGCTCGATTCCGAGTGCCACACGCTGCTCACGTCCCCGCGTGTCTCGCGGCTCATCGAGCGCGCCCAGGCGAACGAGGCGCAGCTCGAGGGCTGGCAGCGGGCCAACCTGCGCGAGATGCGCCGGGAGCGCGACCATGCGATCGCCACGCCCATCGCGCTCGTCACGCGGCTCGCGCGGGCCACCGCGGTCGCCGAGGTTCGATGGCTCGAAGCCAAGCAGGACACCAACTTCGCCTTGTTCGCGCCGCACCTCGAGGAGGTCGTGGCGCTCACGCGCGACAAGGCGCACGTGCTCTCGCAGGCGCTCGGGCTCGCGCCGTACGACGCGCTCATCGACGGCTTCAGCCCGGGCTTCCTGAGCGTCGAGATCGACCGTCTGTTCCGCGAAGTGTCGCAGCGCCTGCCGGCGCTGATCCGCGACGTCATCGAACTGCAGGCGCGCCGTCCGCCGCTGCCGCTCGCCGGAAAGGTGAGCCCGGCGAAGCAGAGGTCGCTCGCCGTCGAGGTGATGCGCGCGCTCGGTTTCCCCTTCGACCGCGGCCGTCTCGACGAAAGCGACCATCCGGTCACCGAGGGCGTGTGGGGCGACGTCCGGGTCACGACCCGCTTCGTGCCGACGGAGCCCTTCACCGGTCTCATGGGGGTGCTGCACGAGACGGGGCAGGCGATGTACGACCTCGGGCTGCCCGAGGCGTGGCGCGACCAGCCGGTCGGCCGCGACCGCGGCATGGCGCTCGAAGAGAGCCAGTCGCTGCTGCTCGAGATGATCATCGGCCGGAGCCGGCCGTTCCTGCGCTATCTGCGTCCGCTGCTCGACCGGCATTTTGGTGCGGGCGGACCGGCGTGGGAGGTCGAGAACCTCTACCGGACGCTGATCCACGTGCGGCGCGGCGCGATCCGCGTGGACGCGGACGAGCTGACGTACCCGGTGCACATCATGCTGCGCCACGACCTCGAGCGGCGGATCTTCGAGGGCACGCTGCCGGTCCGGGACCTGCCCCAGGCCTGGAGCGACGAACTCGAGGGACGCCTCGGCCTCCGGCCGTCGAACGACGCCGAGGGCTGCCTGCAGGACGTGCACTGGGCGATCGGCTCGTTCGGGTATTTCCCCTCGTACGCGCTCGGCGGATTCATCGCCGCGCAGTTCTACGAGACGCTGCGCAACGACCTGCCGTCCTTCGACGAGGACATCGCCGCCGGACGGTTCGGCGCGCTGTTCGAGTGGCTGCGCCAGAACGTGCACGGCCTCGGCGCGAGCCTGAGTTCGCAGGAGCTCATCAAGAGCGCGACGGGCAAGAAACTCTCCGCGATGCCGTGGCTGCGGTACGCGGAGGCGAAGTATCTGGAAGCCGAGTGAGCAGTGAACCGTGAACAGGGGGCAGGAGACGGTGGACAGGGGACGGGGCCGGGGAGAGAGCGGACAGGCAGCAGCGGCGCCCTCCGACCCCCTGCCCCCTGCTCACCACCCCCTCGCCCCACCCCGCACGTCCAGCACCTTCCGCCGCCTGCAGGCCCGCATCCGAGGTCTCGTCGGCAAGGCGATCGCCGATTACGGCATGATCGCGGACGGCGACCGGGTGATGGTCTGCCTCTCGGGCGGCAAGGACTCGTACACGCTGCTCGACGTGCTGCTGTCGCTGCAGCGGAGCGCGCCCGTCCGCTTCGACCTCGTGGCGGTCAACCTCGACCAGAAGCAGCCGGGTTTCCCGGCGCACGTGCTGCCCGAGTACCTTGCCGCGCTCGGCGTGCCCTTCCAGATCCTCGAGCAGGACACCTACAGCGTCGTGAAGCGGGTCGTGCCCGAGGGCCGCACGATGTGCGGACTCTGCTCGCGGCTGCGTCGCGGCCGGCTCTATCGCTACGCCGCGGAGAACGGCATCACGAAGATCGCGCTCGGGCACCATCGCGACGACATCGTCGAGACGCTGTTCCTGAACCTGTTCTTCGGCGGCAAGCTGAAGGCGATGCCGCCGAAGCTGCTGTCCGAGGACGGCCGCCACGTCGTGATCCGCCCGCTCGCCTACGTGCCGGAGCGCGAGATCGAGCGCTACGCGCGCGCCCGCGCGTTCCCGATCATCCCGTGCAGGCTCTGCGGATCGCAGGACCACCTGCAGCGCGTCGCGGTCAAGCAGATGCTCGCGGACTGGGAGCGGCAGTATCCGGGCCGCACTGAAACGATCTTCTCCGCGATGCGCAACGTGAGCGTCTCGCAGCTCGCGGACCCGGCCGCGTTCGATTTCGCGGGACTCGACGCGCGCCGCGCGGCGATGCTCGCGGCCGCGCGTGACGGCGCGGGCGTCGAGCTCGCGGATGCCGACGCCGAGCCGTGGGACGAGCGGTGAGCCGCGGCATGCGCTACTGCGTTCGCGAGGGCCAGTCGGGCCGCTGATCGGAGTCACGGGGAGGATCTCCTTCCCGGGACGCCGTGAACCCGTCCGTGGGGGCTCCGCGCGCGGCGTCCATGCCGCGCACGGCCCGGGAAGGAGATCCTCCCCGTGACTCCGATCAGCTCGTGCGGCTGACGCGCTGGCCGCTGTCGCGACGCACACGCTGCTCACGCCCGACCTGATCTGCTGCGCGGATCGCCCCGCGCCGGCGACGTCTTCAAAGGCGTCGCTCCACCAATGCGCAGCAAGGCAACTGCGCGGAGCAACGCCAAGGAGTCACCGAGCCTCGGTGGGCGGCCGGGAGTTCGTTTCCCGGGCCGTGCGCCGCATGGACGCGGCGCCCGGAGCCCCCAGGGATGGGTTAACGGCGTCCCGGGAAACGAACTCCCGGTCGCCCGCCGAGGCGCCCGAACGACGACCGGCGTCCTCAGCCCGCAGCAGCCTGCAACCGCAGCTTGCTGTTCCAGTACCCGTACCCGAAGTAGATCGCGAAGCCGATCGCGGACCAGATCGCGAGCCGGATCCACGTGTCGTGCGGCAGCGCGAGCGTGAGCGCGAGGCAAAGCAGCACGCCTGCCGTCGCGGTGACGGGCGCGAACGGCACGCGGAACGGCCGCGGCACGTCGGGCTGCGTGCGCCGCAGCACCAGGACACCGAGGCAGACCGCCGTGAAGGCGAGCAGGATGCCGATCGAGACCAGTTCGCCGAGCACGTCGATCGGGAACACGCCGGCGAAGAAAGCGGCGAGCAAGCCCGTGATCACCGTCGCGACCGACGGGGTCATGTAGCGCGGATGCACCTTCTGCATCTGCGGGGGCAGCAGGCCGTCGCGCGACATCGCGAGGAAGATGCGCGGCTGGCCGAGGATCGACATCAGGATCACGGACGTCATGCCGACGATGGCGCCGATCTTCACGGGCAGGCCGAGCCAGAAGAGCTCCGGGTGCTCGTCGAGCGCGACCGCGACCGGCGCAGAGACGTTGAGCTTTTCGAAGGAGACCATGCCCGTCATCACCGCGGCCATCGCGATGTAGAGGACCGTCGAGATCGCGAGCGCCGCGAGGATGCCGCGCGGCACGTCCCGCTGGGGGTTGTGCGCTTCCTGGGCCGTGGTCGCCGCAGTGTCGAAGCCGATGTAGGCGAAGAAGATGATCGCCGCGCCCTGCATCACGCCGCTCCAGCCGAAGTGGCCGAATTCGCCGGTGTTCGCGGGCATGTACGGCTTCCAGTTCGCGGTATCGATGAACGCGAGGCCGACCAGGATGAAGAGGATGATGATGGCGACCTTGATGACGACCATCCAGTTGTTGAGCCGCGCGGACTGGCGGATACCGACGTAGCAGAGCCACGTGAGCACGACGACGATCAGCACGGCGGGCAGGTTCACGATCGCGCCCGTCGTCTGCAGCGTGTGCGAGGCCGTCTTGCCGACCGGGGCGTTCGTGAGCTGCGCAGGCAGGTGGATGCCGAACTCCTCGAGCAGGTTCACGACGTAGCCGGACCACCCGACCGCGACGGTCGCCGCGGACATCATGTACTCGAGCGAGAGGTTCCACCCGACGAACCAGGCGACCGCCTCGCCGAGCGTCGCGTACGTATAGCTGTAGGCGCTGCCGGCCACGGGGATCATCGACGCGAGCTCGGCGTAGCAGATCGCCGCGAGCCCGCAGCCGATGGCGGCGACGAGGAACGCGAGCGTGACCGCGGCGCCGGTGTGGTTCGCTGCGACGGTGCCGGTCAGCACGAAGATGCCGCTGCCGATCATGGAGCCGAGGCCGATCGAGGTGAGGGCCCGCGCGCTCAGCACGCGCTTGAGCCGGGGCCCGGACTCGATCTCGCGGTTGATCGCCGCCACCGACTTGCGGGCGGTCAGTTGTTTGAGCACTGATTGTCCCCCTGTAGGCAGGCGGGCAGTCTCTCATACGACCGCGCCGGCCGGCAGCCCGGCGCCCGGCTGCCGTATCATGGGCCCATGGCAATGACGCCAAGGCAGACCTCCGACGCCGAAACTCCTCCGCGACCGCTCCTCGCCAGCTACTGGGTGGAGCCGGGGCGCCTGCTGGTCGGCGAGCACCCGGCCACCCAGTCACGCGCCGATTCGATGGACCGGCTCCGCAGGCTCCTCGCGGCCGGAGTCACCTGTTTCGTCGACCTGACCGAGCCCGGCGAGCTTCCCTCCTACGAGGCGATGCTGCCGTTCTCGACGCCCGGCGGTCGCCGCATCGAGTACCTGCGCGACTCGATCCCTGACCACGGCGTGCCCTCCGGGCCGGACGCGATGGCGAGGGTGCTGGCCGCGATCGACGCGGCGCTCGCCGACAGCCACGTGGTCTACCTGCACTGCCGCGCCGGCATCGGACGCAGCGCGACCGTCGCCGCGTGCTGGCTCGCGGGCCGACCGGAGACGAGCGGCGATCCGCTCGATCGGCTGCAGGCGTGCTGGCAGCAGTCGTCGCGATCGCGCCACTGGCCGGCCGTGCCGGAGACCGAGGAGCAGGAAGAGTTCGTGCGGGAGTGGATCCGCGATCACGCGCCGAGTGCCGCGACCGTGTCCTTATCGCCGTCGCCCGCCGCGGGCCCCCGCACGCCCGAGGCCCGCGTTCGCGGCAGCCTGCTCGGGCTCGCCCTCGGCGACGCGCTCGGCGAGTCCAGGGCCCACGACCGTCCGGCCGAACTCGAGTGGACGCAGCACACGTCCCTCGCGCTGTGCCTGGCCGAGAGCCTGCTCGAGCTCGGGCGGTTCGACGCGCGCGACCAGATCGAGCGCTACCTGCGCTGGCAGCGCGACGGGCACCTCACCGCGCGCGGCGTACCGGGTCGTGCGTCCGCCGACGTGGCCAAGGCGCTCGCCGTGTACCAGTGGCGCGGCCTGCCGATGGCCGGCTCCCACGATCCGCGCGATCACTCGCCTGCGAGCCTGCCGCGAGTCGTGGCTGCCGTCGCGTACGCGGCCGGCGTGCCGGCGGAGGCGGTGCCGCTCGCCGCCGAATGCTCGCGCACCACGCACCAGTCGCCGATCGTGCTCGACGCCTGTCGTTATTTCGCGGGCCTCCTCTGCGGGGCGCTGCACGGCGCGTCCCCCGAAGCGGTCCTCGCGAAGCTCTACGAGCCCGCGCCGGGCGCCTGGGCCGCGCGACCCCTGCGGCCGGAACTGGTGCGCGCGCTCGGCGGGACGGCGACGGGCGCACCGCGATACCTGCAGGGCACGCACGGCCGCGAGGCGGGCGAGGGCGACGTCGTGCGGACGTTGCTCAATGCGCGCGACGCCGTCGCGGCCGCCTCCGGGGTCGAGGACGCCATCCGTCGATCCATCGCCAGCGGTCACGACCCGGCCCTCGACGGTGCGCTCGCGGGCGCACTCGCCGGCGCATTCCAGGGGGATGCCGCGCTGCCGGCCTGGGCAGTGCCCCGCCTGCGCCGCGCCGAGCTCGTCGAATCGTTCGCCGCACGGCTCGCGAGCCGTGCGCCGGGGGCCGTGGCGTGAGCACGGCGGCCCGGCCCGTGCGCCGGCGCGAGCCGGCCTGGACCCGCTACGACGACGAATCGCTGCTCGACCTTAGGTTCTGCGACCTGCGGCTGTCGCTCTCCAGGTCTCGCCTCGAGGCGAGCGTGCGTCGCCTCTACGCCGAGCTCGAGCACAAGGGCATCCGGTTCCGCCCGCATTTCTGGCTCGCGGAGGAGTGGTTCTCGCCCGACGGCATTCCGGGCATCGCGATCCCTTTCTACCTCGCGCACCCGCGCCTGATGCGGCTCGAGCGGAGTCGCATGCACGAGGTCGAGGGCGGCAACGACAAGTGGCTGATGCGCATCCTCCGGCACGAGACCGGCCACGCGATCGACACCGCCTTCGGCCTGCGCCGCCGCAAGGCGTGGCGCGAAACGTTCGGCAAGGCGTCGAGCCGCTATCCGACGCGCTACTCGCCGCGGCCCGGCAGCCGGCACTTCGTGCTGCACCTCGGCCACTGGTACGCGCAGAGTCATCCCACGGAGGACTTCGCGGAGACTTTCGCGGTGTGGCTGCCGCCACGATCGCGCTGGCGCAGCCAGTACGCCGGGTGGCCGGCGTTCTCGAAGCTCGAGTTCGTCGACGTCACGCTGCGCGCGCTCGAGGGCCAGCGCCCGCGGAACCTCGACCGCAGCGTCGTCGAGCCGCTCGCGCGCAACACGCGCACGCTGCGCGAGCACTATCGGCGCAAGCAGGCCCGGTACGAGGTCGACACCCGGCGCACCTACGACCGCCCGCTGCGCCAGGTCTTCGCGACCGCTGAGGAACGGCCGCGCGGGGTCGCCGCGAGCCGCTTCCTGCGGGAGATGCGCCCGCAGCTTCGCAGGCTGCTCGTGCGGCGGGCGCGCATGCACCCCTACCTCGTCAACCATGTCATGCGCACCGCCACGCAGCAGGCGCGCCGGCTCGACCTGCGTGTCCGCGGCAGCTCGCGCCGATCGAAACGAGACGTCGTCGTACTGCACGAGCGCATCATGCTCGACGTGCTGCTGCGGGACCGGGAGAACTTCGCCTTATGAAGAAGCTGCGGGTGCTCGTGCTGGTGCACGAGACGCTGGTGCCGCCGGACAGTTCGGACGGCTATTCGATGCAGGAGATCGACGAGTGGCGCACCGAGTACGACGTCACCACGTCGCTCAGGGCGATGGGCCACGAGGTGCGCGTGCTCGGCATGGGCGACAACCTTGCCGAACTGCGCAGCGCCATCACGGACTGGCGGCCCGACGTCGCCTTCAACCTGCTCGAGGAATTCCAGGGCATCGTCACCTACGACCAGTACGTGGTCGCGTACCTCGAGCTCATGAAGCTGCCGTACACGGGCTGCAATCCGCGCGGCATGATGATTTCGCGCGACAAGGCGCTCTCGAAGCAGGTCCTCTCCTACCATCGCATACCGACTCCGCGGTTCGTGCTGCTGCCGCGCAACCGCCGCTACCGCGAGCCGCGGCGGCTCGCCTATCCGCTCTTCGTGAAGTCGGCGACCGAGGACGCCTCGCTCGGCATCTCGCAGGCCTCGATCGTCCACGATCCGCAGCGGCTGCGCGAGCGAGTGGAGTTCATTCACGACCAGACGAGCTCGGACGCGCTCGTGGAGGAGTACATCGAGGGGCGGGAGATCTACATCGGCGTCGTCGGCAACGAGCGGCTCACGACGTTCCCGCTGTGGGAACTCGACTTCGGCACGCTGCCCGAGGTGATGGCCGGCATCGCGACGCGCAAGGTGAAGTGGGACCGCAAGTACCAGCGCAAGCACGGCATCGGCACCGGGCCGGCGCGCGAACTGCCGGAGGGCCTCGCGCCTCGCGTGGCGCAGATCGCACGGCGCATCTACCGGGCGCTGTGCCTGAGCGGCTACGCGCGCATCGACTTGAGGCTCAGGCCCGACGGCAGCGTCTTCGTGCTCGAGGCGAACGCGAACCCGAACCTCGCGCAGATCGAGGACCTGGCGACCTCGGCGCTGTCGAGCGGTGTCGGCTACGACGCGCTGCTCGAGCAGATCCTGCGCTACGGGCTCTCGTACCAGGCGGCCTGGCGCCAGGCGTGACCGCTCACGCGTGGGATTCCGGGCGGCCCTCGACGGCGATCTCCTGCCCGGCGCCGCGGATCCAGTCGGCCACGTGGGGGTCGTCGAGCACGTGGGCTGCGTAGCGGCGCGCGACGGGACCCAGCTCCGCGCCGTAGGTCCGGAAGCGCAGCATGACCGGCGCGTACATCGCGTCCGCGACGCAGAACCGCGCACCGAAGAGCCAGGGCCCGCCGCCCTCGTAGCGCTCGCGGCATGCGGTCCAGATCGCCTCGACGCGCTCGACGTCGGAGCGGGCGGCTGGCGGCAGGTCGACCTCGAGCCCCACGGTGGCCGCGCGCATCGACCAGGTCGAGCGCAGGGCCGCGAATCCCGCGTGCATCTCCGCGCAGATCGAGCGGGCGTGCGCCCGGGCCGCGGCGTCCGCGGGCCATGCCGCCCCGCGCACGAGCTCGTTCACGTATTCGCAGATCGCGAGCGAGTCCCACACGTGCAGGTCGCCGTGCAGCAGCACCGGTACTCGCCTCGCGGGGCTGTACCGTTCGATCTCACGCGCGAACCGGGGCGTGTCGAGCGGCAGCCTCAGCTCCTCGAAAGGCAGGCCCATGTGTCTCATCAGCAGCCACGGCCGCAGCGACCACGACGACAGCTGCTTGTCGCCGATGACGAGCACGAGCGGGCCGTGCCCGGTCACAGCGTGTGGCCGATGTTCTGGTAGTGCGTGCGCTCGTAGCTGCTCTGGCAGTCGTAGCAGCGGCTCGCGAACGGCGTCGCCCGCAGGCGGGCGAACTCGATCGGCGAGCCGCATGCATCACAGAGGCCGTAGCTCCCGTCGCCCATGCGCAGGAACGCGGCGTCGATGAGACGGAGCTCCTGGAGGTCACGGTCGATCTCGGCGAGGTTCACGTCGACCATGAGGTCCGCGAACGATTCGTCCTCGAGATCTCGCACCTGGTCCGCGATCAGGGCGTATTGCTCCTCGTCGCTCCTGATGAGCGTCCGGCGGATCTCGTCGCGGAGCTGGGCCGCGCGGTCGCGCAGCACGCTGCGCAGCTGGTCGAGCTGTCGGTGTTCCAGGGTCTGGCTCATGTCGGTGCTTCCTGCTTTGTGGCGTCCGCACGACCGCCGGGCGCGGCACAAGCATCGATCCGCTCCCCGCGGCGACCAATAAGGGAATGGCGCAATCCGTGCGTGGTCCGCCGCGGGTCGCGGGAGTCCCGCCGCGCCGTGGAGTGTCATAATTGCGCGTGAAGATACCGGGCCGGAGCGCCCCACACGCCGCAGGGCGTGTCAGCCTCGAGGAGTCAGCAGATGGAAGAGACGAAGCCCGCCCCGAGCCGCAAGCGCAAGACCGCCGGGAAGTCGCCGGCCGCGCCGGCCCGCGGCACGCCCGCTGCCGCGGAGATTTCGGCGAAGAAGACCGCGGTGCCGCGGAAGTCGCCGGCCGTACGGACCGGCAGCATCGCGCCCGACGGCGAGCTGTACGCCCGCATCCGCGTGGCGGCTTACCTGCGTGCCGAGCGGCGCGGTTTCGCGCCGGGCAACGAGATCGACGATTGGCTCGCGGCCGAAGCCGAGGTCAGGGAGGCGCTCGGATCGCTGCCGGCGGCACCGAAAAAGAAGGCGCCTTCGCGGAAGCCCCGCGGGGGCTGACGGCCCACGCGCGAGCCGTCAATCCGGCGGGCGGACATAGCCCTCGGGGAAGAGTTCGTCCTCGAAACCGAAGCGCGTGAGGTCGCGGATCCGCATCGGATAGAGCACGCCGTCGAGGTGATCGACCTCGTGCTGCACGACGCGCGCGTGGAAGCCCTCGACGGTCCGGTCGATCGGCCGGCCCTCCGCGTCGAAACCGCGATAGCGCAGCTGCCGGAAGCGGGGCACGACACCTCGGAGGCCGGGGACGGAGAGGCAGCCTTCCCAGCCGTCCTCCAGCTCCGCGCCGATCGGCTCGAGCGTCGGGTTGACAAGCACCGTGTACGGCACCTCGTCGACATGCGGATAGCGCGGGTTCCGGTTGACCTCGAAGATGACGACGCGCAGAGACACCCCGATCTGGGGCGCTGCGAGCCCGGCACCGTTCAGCGCCCGCATCGTGTCGTCCATGTCGCACAGGAGTTCACGCAGCGCGGGCGTGCCGAACGTGGCCACGGGTGCGGCAACCTGCCGGAGCAGTTGATGTCCCATTCGGAGTACCGGTCGGACGGCCATGATCGAGCTCGGGTCGTGGCGGACGTCACGAGATTAGACGTTGCCGCGGCGTTGACAAGCCTCGGGGCCGGGCGTAGCTAGGTCGACGGGGCCCTTCGGGAGTACCTGCCTTGGACCACGGCCTGCGTTGCTGGAAATGCGGAGCGTCTCTTGCGGACTACACGCTGCCGATCCGGCGGCTGGAGGAATGCCGCGCCTGCCGCGCCGAGCTGCACGCGTGCCGCCTCTGCCGCTTCTATGACACGTCCAAGGCAAAGCACTGCGCGGAGCCCGTGGCCGAGGAAGTGAAGGACAAGGCGAGCGCCAATTTCTGCGATTATTTCAGTCCCACGCCCGATGCGTACCGGCCGGAGGCCCTGTCGGCCGCCGACCGGGCACGCGCCGAGCTCGAGGCCCTGTTCGGCCGCAAGTGACGTGCGCGCCGGGCGCCGTTTTCCGGTACCCATGGAGTTTTCCCTGCATGCGCTCGATCTCCACGCCGCTTGCCCTGCTCGCGGGCCTCACGATCCACCTCGGGGCATCGGCCGCGGACGCACCGCCCCGGCCTGCCGCTGAATCGACCGTGCCCGCGCGCCCCGGGATCTACGCACCCGTCACGCTGCGCGCCGACCTCGGCAGTCTCACGGCGCGCGAACGCGACATGGTCGGGCTCCTCATCGATGCCGCCGCCATCATGGACGACCTGTTCTGGCGCCAGGCCTATCCGGGCGACCGGGCGGCGCTGCTCGGCGGGCTGTCGGACCCCGAGGTGCGCCGCTACGCCGAGATCAACTACGGCCCCTGGGACCGCCTGGCCGGCAACGCGCCGTTCGTGCCCGGCATGGGACCCAAGCCGCCCGGCGCGGGCTTCTATCCGCTCGACATGACGAAGGACGAGTTCGAGCGGGCGAACCTGCCGAACGCCCGCAGCGAGTACACGGTCCTGCGTCGCGGCGAGGGCGGGGCGCTCGAGGTGGTGCCCTACTCGGTGCACTATCGCGCCGAGCTCGAGCGCGCGGCGACGCTGCTCGAGCGGGCTGCCGCGCTCGCCGACGAGCCCGGGCTGCGCCGCTACCTGGAGCTCCGCGCCCGCGCACTGCGCACGGACGACTACCGTTCGAGCGACATGGCCTGGCTCGACATGAAGGACAACCGGGTCGACGTCGTGATCGGGCCGATCGAGACGTACGAGGACAAGCTCTACGGCTACAAGGCGGCGTTCGAGGCGTACGTGCTGGTGAAGGACCTCGAGTGGAGCCGGCGGCTCGCGCGCTACGCGGCGATGCTGCCGGCGCTGCAGCGTGGCCTGCCCGTGCCCGAGGCCTACAAGCGCGAGACGCCCGGAACCGACTCGGACCTGAACGCGTACGACGTCGTCTACTACGCGGGCGACTGCAACGCGGGCTCGAAGACCATCGCGATCAACCTGCCGAACGACGAGCAGGTGCAGCTCGCGAAGGGCACGCGCCGCCTGCAGCTCAAGAACGCGATGCGTGCCAAGTTCGACGCGATCATGGTGCCGATCGCGGGCGAGCTGATCGCGCCCGAGCAGCGCCGCCACGTCACCTTCGACGCGTTCTTCGCCAACACGATGTTCCACGAGGTCGCGCACGGGCTCGGCATCAAGAACACCGTGGACGGCAAGGGCACCGTGCGGGACGCACTCAAGGAGCGCGCCTCGGGCATCGAGGAGGGCAAGGCCGACGTGCTCGGCCTCTACATGGTGACGCGGCTGCACGAGCAGGGCGAGCTCGCGGGCGCGCTCGAGGACTACTACGTGACGTTCCTCGCCGGCATCTTCCGCTCGGTGCGTTTCGGCGCGGCGTCCGCCCACGGCGAGGCGAACATGGTCCGCTTCAACTTCTTCGCGGACCGCGGCGCGTTTGCCCGCGGAGAAGACGGCCATTACCGCGTCGACATGCCGAGGATGCGTCGCGCGGTCGACGAACTGTCGGCCGTGCTCCTGAAGCTCCAGGGTGACGGGGACTACGCGGGCGTCGAGCGTCTCGGCCGCGAGCTCGGCGTGATTCGCCCGGGCCTGCAGGCGGACCTCGACCGGCTGTCTCAGCGCTCGATCCCTGTCGACGTCGTGTTCGAGCAGGGCAAGTCCGTGCTCGGGCTCGCGACAGGCGTCGAGCCGGGCAGGGCGCAGTGACGGGCGCCGTCCATCGGGTCGTCCACGGGCGGGTCCGCGACCTCGGCGGGTTCGCCGTGCGTCGCGTGCTGCCGTCCCCGGACCTGCGTACCGTGGGTCCGTTCGTGTTCTTCGATCACATCGGTCCCACGCGCTTCGCGCCCCGTGCGGGCCTCGACGTGCGCCCGCATCCGCACATCGGCCTCGCGACCGTGACGTACCTGTTCGAGGGCGAGTTCATGCACCGCGACAGCCTCGGCAACGCGCAGCTGATCCGGCCCGGCGACGTGAACTGGATGGT
>RPQJ01000071.1 GCA_003819815.1 Lysobacterales bacterium | reverse complement strand
CTGGACGTTCCGGGAGCTGCGCAAGGCGCTCGAGCGCGAGCCGCTGCTCGAGCAGACGCTCCCGTCGCGTGACGACGAGTCCGTCATGGCCGCGCTCGGCGAGCCGGGTGCGCAGCCGGAGGGTCTCTTCTTTCCCGACACGTACGTCTATGCCAAGGGCACTTCCGACGTCGAACTGCTGAAGCAGGCGCGCGAGCGGATGAAGCGCGAACTCGACGAGGCCTGGGCCGCGCGCGCCGAAGGCCTGCCAATCTCGACGGCCTACGAGGCGCTGGTGCTCGCCTCGATCGTCGAGAAGGAAACGGCACTCGCGAGCGAGCGGGCGCGGATCGCGGGCGTGTTCACCCAGCGGCTGCGGCGAGGCATGCGCCTGCAGACGGATCCCACGGTGATCTACGGCATCGGCGAGAAGTTCGACGGCAATCTGCGGCGTGCCGACCTGCAGCGCGATGGGCCCTACAACACGTACACGCGCGCCGGCCTGCCGCCGACGCCGATCGCGCTGCCCGGCGCCGACGCGCTGAGGGCGGCGACGCGCCCCGACGAGCGCGGCGAGCTGTACTTCGTCGCGACGGGACTGCCCGACGGCAGCCACGAGTTCTCGCGCACGCTCGCCGAGCACGAGGCCGCCGTGCGTCGCTATCTCGTGCGCTACCGGCAGCGGCAGGCGGAGCGCTGAGGTGCCAGGCCGCTTCGTATCGTTCGAGGGCGGGGAGGGCGCGGGCAAGTCGACGCAGATCGAGCGGGCCGCGGAGTGGCTTCGCTCCCGCAGCGTGACGGTCAATGTTACGCGAGAGCCCGGAGGCACGCCGCGCGCCGAGCGGCTCCGTGCGCTGCTGCTCGAACGCGGCGACGAACCGATGCCGCAGTCGTGCGAGCTGTTACTCATGTTCGCCGCACGGGCGACGCACCTCGCAAACCGCATCCGCCCGGCGCTCGCGCGCGGGGAGTGGGTTCTGTGCGACCGGTACACCGACGCGACCTACGCCTACCAGGGCGGCGGCCGCGGCCTGCCCGCCGCGCAGATCGACGCACTGGTGGGCATCGTGCACGCCGGCGACTGGCCGGACCGCACGCTGCTCCTCGACCTGCCGGTTGAGCAGGGCCTCGCGCGCGCGAGCAGGAGAAACGGGGTCGACGGGCCGGACCGCTTCGAGACGGAGGAGCGCGCGTTCTTCGAGCGCGTGCGACGCGCTTACCTCGCGCGTGCGACCGCGGAGCCCGGTCGGTTCCGCATCATCGCGGCCGACCGCAGCCTCGACGAGGTCGCCGCCGACGTGCGAGCCGCGCTCGAGCCGCTGCTCGAGGGTGCGCCGTGACGGAATCCGACGACGCAGGGGGCAGCGCCGCGGTCTCGCTCGACATGGAGCCGCTGCCGTGGCACGGGGCTGCGCGCGAGCAGCTCGCCACCGCAGTGCGGAACGGTCGCATGCCGCACGGCCTGATCGTCAGGGGACCGGAGGGTGTCGGCAAGGAGCGGTTCGCGGGGACGCTTGCCGCGGCGAGCTGCTGCGCCCGGCCTTCTGCCGACCTGCTGCCGTGCGGGGAATGTGCCGAGTGCCTGCTCAGCCGCGCGGGCACGCACCCGGACATCCACTGGCTCAGGCCCCTCGAGGGCAAGAAGTCGATCCAGATCGACCCGGTGCGCGACGCCTGCGAACGACTCGCGATGACGAGCCTGCGCGGCGGACGGCGCATGCTGATTGCCTCACCGGCCGGCACGATGACCCACGCCGCGCAGAACGCGATGCTCAAGACGCTCGAGGAGCCGATGCCGCGCACGCTGCTCGTGCTCGTCACGTCCCGCCCGTCGAGGCTGCTCGCGACGCTCAGGAGCCGCTGCCAGGCGGTCGAGCTGGCCCGTCCCGCCGAGCAGGCGACGACCGCGTGGCTCGAAGGGAAACTGGGCCGTCCCGTGCCCGCAGGGCTCGTGGACCTCGCGGGCGGCGCGCCCTTCCGGGCGCTCGACCTCGCGCCTCGCTACGAGCCGCTCGAGGCGCAGATGTGCGCGGTCCTCGAGCACGTGCTCTCCGGCGACGTCGACGTCACGCGGCCCGCCGCCGACATGCAGGGAGAGGGCCTGCCGGTGAGGCTCGACTGGCTCGAGGCCTGGATCGGCGGGATGCTGCGCCGCCAGATCGTCCCGGATGCGACGCGGCTCACATTTCCCGGCGCCCGCGTGTTGCAAAGGGGGGCGCCCGCAGTGAACATAAGCGCGGCGTTCCGAATGCTCGACCGGTTGAGGGAAGCGCGCCGGCTGCTCGAGGGCTCGGCCGCGCCGCAACTGGTCGTCGAGGCCCTGCTGATCGACTTCAAGGCCGCATTCGGTCGCAAAGGAGCCGCTGTCCGATGAGTCCGACGCCCCGCCAGCCGAACAAGCCCGGCCTGCTCACGCTCACCATCAAGGACAAGAGCGCGCTCTACCTCGCGTACATGCCGTTCGTGAAGAACGGCGGCCTCTTCATCCCGACGAGCAGCAACTACCGACTGGGCGACGAGGTGTTCATGCTGCTCAACCTCATGGGCGAGGACGAGAAGCTGCCGGTCGCGGGGCGCGTGATCTGGATGACGCCGAAGGGCGCCCAGGGCAAGCGCACGGCAGGCATCGGCGTGCAGTTCAGCGAGCAGGACCGCGGCAACACGCAGCGCAAGATCGAGTCGTATCTCGCGGGCGCGCTCGGCGGAGACAAGCCCACGCATACGATGTAGCGGGCGAGCGGCCGGCCTTCAGCCCGGGGAGGCGTCGGCAGTCACGGCATGCTCGCCCGAACTCGCGCGGTTCTCGCCTCCGGGCGGGCCGTAGAAGAACACCCAGGTCGCGAAGTCCGTAGTGAAGTTCTCAAAGCGGTGCGCGCGCCCGGCGGCCGCGAAGATGAATGCCCCAGGCTCGACCCGGGTGCGGACCTCGCCGTCGTAGAAGACGCCCCGGCCGCGCACCACCACGTAGATTTCGTCGCGATCGTGCGGCTTCTGGCGGTCCTGCCCGACCGGCGCGTAGAGCTCCGCCTGCAGTGTGCCGTGGCCATACACGGGAAGGGCGAGGTTGCCGGGGGGTGGGGGGCCCATCGCGAGCGCCTCGCTCAGCGCGACGACGGCGGTGGCAGGTTTCGACTGGTCCATGCCTCGAGTTCCGTGCCCGACGGGGATCGAGGACGAATCATCCGACGCGAATCGGCGGTGCGGCACCGGTGGATCCGGCCGAACGACCGTTCCTGACCGCCGACGCAGCGCCCGAGGCGCGCGACGTCCCTGGCGGGAAGGATCGGTCAGCCGGAACTGCGGCTCGGCGAGATCAGCGCCTCGGCGAGGTCGGTCTCGGCGATGCCGCCGCGCAAGGCATAGGTCTCGAAACCGCGCTCGCTCAGCACGTAGGCGGCCGCGGAGCTGCGGCGGCCGCTGTCGCAGCAGACGACGTACGGGGCGGACGTGTCGAGCGTCTTGAGCTTGAGGCGCACGAAGTAGAGCGGCACGTTGATCGCGCCCTCGAAGTGGCAATGCTCGAACTCGCTCGGCAGGCGCACGTCGAGCCAGCGCCCGCCGGCGGCGACGATGCCCTTCGCCTCGTCGTAGCCCACCCAATGCAGCATCGGCTCGTTCAGGAGGGTGATGAAGTCCTCCTTGCCGAGACGCATCAGCGTTCCGTCGGTGAGCATGCTGACGGTGGCGTTGCGCTTGGCGCCCGAGATCAGGGCTTCCTCGCCGAAGGTATCGCCGATGCCGAGCTCCGCGAGCTTGATGCCCTCGCGGTTGAGCGGGGTTTCGCGCGTCACGACGCAGCGGCCCTGCACGATGGCGTAGAAGAAGTCGCCGTCCTCGCCCTGCCGGATGATCGTGTCGCCGGCGGAGTAGTCGATGCGCTGCATGCGCATGAACACGGCCTGCAGGTTCGCGGGTGGGATGCGGTGGAACGCGCGGCTCTGCAGCAGCAGCGTCATCCAGTCGTCGCCGGCGGGCGTCGCGGCCTGCAGGTCGCCCACCTCGTAGGTGCCGGTCTGGTCCCACGTGATCAACACGTCGAGCAGGTCGCTGTCGATCGAGATGTACTCGATGCGATCGGTCGCGACGCGCGCCGCGCAGCGGCGCGGCAGCACCGGCGCGAGGGCGTGACGCGCGTCCGGCGTGCGGGCGCGGATCGAGCCCACGACCCGTCCCTCCGTGAGGAGGTCCACGGCCCCCGACACGAGATAGAACGTGCGCTTGTCGGTGTCGCCTTCCTTGAAGAGCATGCGGCCCTGGGCGAGCTCGCGGATATTGGTCTTTCGGGCGAGCGCGCGCAGGTTCTCGTTCTTGAGGCCGTCGAGCGGCGAGAACGAGCGCAGCAGGGCCAGATCCGGCGTCGGTGCTTCCGTCATCTCAGTTCTGGGCCCGTGGCACGTCCGCCGTGCGCGGGCTCTTGGTGAAAGTCGCAGGATGGTAGCACAGCGCGCCCGGCCTTCAGGCAGCCGCGCGCTGGGCCCGCGGGACCCGGAAATCGCAGATGAGCGGACGGTGGTCGGACCAGGTGACCTCGGGAATCTCGAACGAGTCGATCACGATCCCTCGGGTGTGCAGGATGAAGTCGAGCTCCATGCGGGGGCGCTTCGCGGGGTAGGAGGGGAGGCCGTCGCGGTTCGCGCTGCGCAGGCCCGCGGCCTCCATGAAGAGCGCCATCTCGTGCTCGCCCCAGAAGGTGTTGAAGTCGCCTGCGACGATCACGGGCTTGCGTGCGCCGCGCACCAGCTCGAAGAGCCGGCGCAGCTGCGCGTGGCGGTGCCGGAACTTGAGCGACAGGTGCACCAGGAACACGCAGAGGTCGTCGAGCTCGAGCTCGATGATCAGGCGCTTGATGCCGGTGTCGAAGTAGTGGAAGCGCTCGCCCTCGACGCGGGGTGCCGCGAGGAATGCGTTCGCCTGCTTGTTCATGATCGGCACGAGCGCGTTCATCGAGCCGGCGCCGTACTTGCACTGGTACGTCGAGTAGTGGCCGAGTGCGTCGGCGATGACCTCGGCCTGGTTCACGCGGCCGGTGCGGATCGAGCCGGTGTCGACCTCGACGAGCCCGACGATGTCCGGGTCGGCCGCCTTGATGAAGCGGGTGATGCCCTCGAGGACCCGGGGGTTGCTCCGGAGGTAGCCGGCCCCGGGGACCGGAAGGTGGAATGCCGCCCCAGTGCCGGTCGCGTAGCGGATGTTGTAGAGCAGGAGGCGCATTCCATCGCGATTCTAAAGGCTCGCACGAGGATCCGGAACGGAATCGGCTGGGCTACACTAGGGCACGGTCGCCGCAGGGTGCCTGCAGACGGAGGTCCCATGAGCAGCGTAACGCAGAAGAATCCGGTCCGCGTGTTCGTCTGTCACGTGTGGCAGGAGGACGAGGACTACCTGCGCATCTTCGAGTACCTCGAGAGCGCGACGAACTTCTTCTATCGGAACACGAGCACGCCGGACAAGCGCCCCGCGGGCGACCGGGAAGCGTTGCGGGAAGACCTGCGCCGACAGATCACCGAAGCCGAGCTGGTGGTCGTGCCAGCGAGCCTGTACCGCAAGCACGTCGACTGGGTCGAGTTCCAGCTGCACTGCGCCAAGGCCTACGACAAGCCGGTCGTGGTGCTCGAGCCCTTCGGCTCACACGACACGATCGCGCCAGCGGTGCTGGAAATGGGCGACGAAGTCGTGCCTTGGGACCAGCGCCAGCTGGTCGACGCGATCAAGCGCCAGGCGCGTCACGAGGAGACGACGCGCTTCGACACGATCGAGTTCAAGCTCGACTGAGGAAGGCGGGCAGATCCTGGTCGTCGGCGACGGCGCGGAGCATCGGGGCCGCGCGGGCGGCCGCCTGGCCGGGCAAGGGCTCGTCGAGTGCGACGAAGATCGACAGGATCGCCTGCGCGTGCCCGGCGGCATCGGCCTCGGACATCTTGAGCACGCTGGCCGCGACCGGGCTCAGCGAGCCGGTGCGACGACCACTCTGCATCGCTGCGGCCACCGCGGCGTAGCTCGCACGCAGGTCGCGCGGCAGTTCGTCGGCGCAGACCTCGGAAAGGTGGTTGAGGAAGGCGTCGCCGAGCCGCTGCTTGAGCGGGCCCGGGCCGACCAGCAAGCCGACCGCTGCACGGAAGCGGTCGCGGTTCGTCATCATCTTGTCGACCCCGCAGGTGGACAGGTTTTGTTTATATTTATCAGAAACTTAAGAAGCTTTTCTGACACGAGTTCCCGCCATCCGGCCCGGCAATCAGCGAGTCCAAAGGGCTTGCGATCGAAATATACGCCGCCGGACCAGAAATTCAACGACCGAATCGAAATAGCGTGGTGAAGGAGTTGATTCCCCAATGAAAAGCAGCGTAGCGCTCGTCTCCGCCAGCGAGGCGCTGGCCCTCGACGAAGACATGCCGCCGCTGCGCGCGGCGCTCACCGACGCCGGCGCCGAGGTCGAGACCCCGTGCTGGGACGATCCGGCCGCCGACTGGTCGCGCTACGACGCCGCGGTGCTGCGCTCGACCTGGGATTATGTCGAGCGCCTCGACGAGTTCCTCGCATGGGCGGCCCGGTGTGCGGCGCAGACACGGCTGCTGAATCCGCCCGGGGTGATCCGCTGGAACACCGACAAGCGTTACCTCACGGACCTGCAGCGAGCCGGCGTCGCGGTGGTGCCGACCCGGTTCGTCGATCCTGGCGACGATGCCGCCCCGGAGATCGATCGCTTCCTCGAGGGTGGCGGCGCGTCCCTGTCCGTCGGGACGCCCGAGCCGTTCGACGAGTTCGTGGTGAAGCCCGCCGTTGGCGCCGGCTCACGCGATGCCGCCCGCTACCACCGGGTCGACCGCGACGCGGCGATCGCACACGTCGATCGACTGCTCGGAGCCGGACGGGTCGTGATGCTGCAGCCCTACCTGGGGCGCGTCGACGCGCATGGCGAGACGGCGGTGGTGTACCTGGGCGGCCGGTACAGCCACGCGATCCGCAAGGGACCCCTCCTCAAGCGCGGTGACGACCTCGTCCAGGGGCTCTTCGCGCCCGAGGACATCACGCCGCGGACGCCCACTTCAGCGGAACTGGCCGTGGCCGCCGCAGCCTACGCGGCGATCCCCACGGACCCGCCGGTGTATGCACGCATCGACCTGGTCCGCGACGGACGCGACGCACCGGTCGTGCTCGAACTCGAGTTGACGGAGCCTTCACTGTTCCTCGGCTACGCGGACGGTGCGGCGCAGCGCTGCGCCCGGGCCCTGCTCGACACCCTACGCTCCTGATGCGCGACCGGGTCGGACGGTGACACACTTCACGGGGCCGCCGGCCGACGGGCGGAAGCATGGGCGCCCGCTTGGTCCCGTGGCGTCCCGAGACTAGGCTAGGACGACGAAACCTCGGCGGGCCGCGGCCCGAAAGTGCACGCATGCCGTATCCGTACCGTTCGCTGGCCGCGCCCACCGCGCTGCTCTCGCTGCTGGCCCTCGTTGCAGGCACGGCGGGTGCGGCACCCGAGTTCGATCCCTACACAGGGCGCGCCGGCGTCACGCCCCCCACCGATCGCGTGATCGTCCGGATGCGCGACGATGCGGCCACGGGTGCGAAGGCCTCGAGCGCGCAGATGAAGCAGAAGATCGCGGCGGCCGGCGCGCGGGCGGGTCTCAAGACGCGAGCCGTGCGCGAGATCGCGCCACGGATGCACGTGCTGGAGCTCGAGCCCGGCGTGGCCGGCGAGGGCACGTCCCAGGCCCTCGAGCGGCTGCGTGCCGACCCCGCCGTCGAGTTCGCGGTCCCGGACGCACGAATGCGTCTCCACCGCGTGCCGAACGACCCGGGTTACTCCGAACAGTGGTTCCTTCGACCTTCGGCGCCCGGACCGAACGGCAGCACGGATTCGTCGGTCGATGCAGAGGCCGCCTGGGACGTCACGACGGGTGCACCGTCGATCGTCGTCGCGGTCATCGACACCGGCGTGCGCTTCGACCACCCCGACCTCGGCACCGAGGCGGGCGGGGGCAAGCTGCTGCCCGGCTACGACTTCGTGGGTCTCGACTCCGCAGGCTCCGCGCGGACGGCCAACGACGGCGACGGCTGGGACCCCGACGCCTCGGATCCGGGCGACTGGATCTCGAGCAGCGACCGGGACCTGTCGACCTTCTCGGACTGCCCGATTGCCGACAGCTCGTGGCACGGAACACGCGTGGCGGGCCTCGTGGGCGCTCACACGGACAACGGGCTCGGCATCGCCGGCACCGGCTGGCAGACGCGGGTGCTGCCGGTGCGAGTGCTCGGGAAGTGCGGCGGCTACACGTCGGACATCATCGCGGGCATGCGCTGGGCAGCCGGCCTGACCCAGGCAAACGCACCCGCGAATCCGGTGCCCGCCCGCATCCTGAACCTGAGCCTCGGCGGCGAAGGCGGCTGCTCCGCGGCCTACCAGGCTGCGATCGACGAGATCACCGCGCGCGGCGTGATCGTGGTGGTTTCAGCGGGCAACGACGGCTCCACCGTCGACCAGCCGGCCAGCTGCCGCGGCGTCGTCGCGGTGACGGGCGTACGCCACGTCGGCACCAAGGTCGGGTTCGCGAACCTGGGCGCCGGCGTCACGATCGCCGCGCCCGGAGGCAATTGCGTGAACACGGCCGCAGGCGCCCCTTGCCTGTACTCGCTCGACACGACGACCGACCTCGGGGAGACGGTGCCGACCGGCGCGGGCTACACCGACCGGTTGACGCGCATCAACGTCGGCACGAGTTTCGCCTCGCCGATCGTTTCGGCAACCGCCGCGCTGATGCTTTCCGTGAACGAGCGGCTTCCGGGGCCGCGACTGGTGTCGCGAATGCAGGCTTCCGCGCGGCCGTTCCCGGTGTCGTCCGATCCTTCGGTCCCCACGTGCCGTGTGCCCGCCAATGCGGACGACCTGCAGAACACGGAATGCAACTGTACGACCGCGACGTGCGGCGCGGGCCTGCTGTACGCGCCGGGAGCCGTCGGCGAGGCGCTGCGGCCGGTGGCCAGCCTGAGCGGACCGGGAACGGCCACTGCCGGCGGGACGGTGATTCTGTCGGGTGCTTCCAGCACGCCCGCGAACGGCCGGACGATCGTGGGATACGAATGGTCCGTGCCGAACGGCGGAGTCGCGCTCGCGGCGACGAGCGGGCCGCAGACGTCCTTCGTGGCTCCTGGCGGCCCGGCATCCGTGACGGTGCGGCTCACCGTGACGGACGATTCGGGCGCAGTCGACTCCGTCGACCAGGTCATCACGGTGGGTGGCGTTTCACCGCCGCCTCCGCCTCCACCACCCGTCGACCCGCCGATCACGCCGCCGGACATCGGTAACGTCCAGAACGGCGGAGGGGGAGGCGCTTTCGATGCGGTGCTGGCCGCGCTTGCGCTCGCCCCGCTCTTCGGGCTGCTCGCCGGCAGATTGCGCCGCCGGCGAGCGGCCAGAACGGCGATTATTCCTTCTCGACGCGCAGGCGGACCGACTTCACGGTCGAGCTGACGAGCACGAGCGCGAACACGGGCTCGGTCAGGTCCTTCTTGACCAGTACGTCCTCGCCATCGTCGATCTCGATGTCGTACTTGCTGGTGTCGAGCTGCTTCTCGAACGTGTTCTTGATGTCGCGGGCGACGCCGTCCTCGCCGCGGCCGTCGTCGATCTTGACGCGGACGTCCTGGGCCGTGCCGCCCTTCGGCGTCACACGAAAGACGATCTCACCGTCGGAGTTCGCGCCCTCGCTCACCTCGATGCGCCACTTGTTCGAGTAGCTCAGCTTTGCGTCGGCGGCTGCCGCATCCGTGGCCGCGGACGGGGCAGGGGGCGTCGTGCCGCACGCGGTGACGGCGAACAACGACAGGACGGCGACGGCCAATGCGTGACGACGATGCATGTCCCATGACTCCGGGTCTTGAGGATACCGGCGTGCAGTTTACGGTGGCCGGATCCCGGACGGAAACCACGCCCGGAGCGGGCCCCGCACCCGGGGCGACCGGGGACTCTACCGATCCCCCTTTCGGTCGACCGTCGCTTAAGATCGCGCGGTCTCTCCGCAGGCGCCAACGACGTGTCCCGGATATTGATCCTGTACTTCAGCGTGTACGGTCACACGCGACGAATCTGCGAGACGATGCGCTCGGAACTCGTCCCGCTCGGCCACGCCGTCGACGTGGTGCCGCTCGCGGAAGCCCCGCCGCTCGAGGGTTACGACGCGGTGGTGATCGGGGCGAGCATCCGCAACGGCAAGCACAACCCGGCCGTGTTCGAATACGTGCGCCGCAACCTCGCCGCACTCGAGGCGGTGCCGAGCGCGTTCTTCTCGGTGAGCCTGGTCGCGCGCAAGCCTGCGAAGAACACGCCCGAGACGAACCCGTACATGAAGGCGTTCGTCGCGCGTACGCCCTGGAAACCGAAGCTCCTCGGCGTCTTCGGAGGCGACCTCGACTACCAGCGCTACAGGACGTCGGATCGCTACATCATCCGCTTCATCATGACGCTCACGCGCGGCCCGACGGACCCGAACACCAAGGCCGAGTACACCGACTGGGCCAAGGTGAGCGAGTTCGCGCGCAACGTGGCCGCGCTCGCGGCCCCCAGGCCCGCCTGAGCCAGCCGTGGCCGCGGCAGCCGGCGGAGCGGATCGCCAGCACCTCGCGGTGGCGCTCGTGACGTCGTGGCTCGTCGTCACCAGTCCGTGGATCGGGATGCTGCGGCGGATCCCTTCGGGCGCAGGGTGGCTCGACTACGCTCACGTCGCGCTCGGACTCGTCGTCCTCGCGATCGGGTGCACCTACGCGTGGCACTGCACCAGGGACGGCCGTTGGCCTCTTTACTTCCCGGTGACCCCTCCGCACGCGGGACAGGTCGGCCGCGACGTGGCGGGCCTGCTGCGTGGGCGGGTACCCGCGTCGGAAGGAGGGGGCCTCTTCGGGTTGATCGAGGGGCTGCTGCTCGTGGCGCTCCTGGCCACCGGAGCGACGGGCGCGGCGTGGCTCGCGGCACAGGGCGGCGAGTTGGCGCCCGGGTGGCGCGACGCCCACATCGTCTGCGCCCGGCTGCTGATCGGGCTCCTCGTCGCGCACGTGATCACGGTCTCGCTGCACCTGCTCGATTTCGTGCGCGACTGAGCCCCTCTGCCCGCGCAGGCCGGCGCGGCGCCCGGGCCGCGGAGCCGTGCTAGGCTAGGGACCCATTCACAAGAGTCGGGCCACGACCATGAACGGCGCGCAATCCCTCGTCCAGACCCTCGTCAACTGCGGTGTCGACGTGTGCTTCGGCAACCCGGGCACATCCGAGATGCACTTCGTCGCCGGACTCGACTCGGCGCCCGGGATGCGTGCCGTGCTGTGCCTGTTCGAGGGCGTCGTGACCGGCGCAGCTGATGGCTACGGGCGCATCGCCGGCAAGCCGGCTGCGACGCTGCTGCACCTCGGGCCCGGTCTCGCGAACGGGCTTGCGAACCTTCACAACGCGCGCCGCGCCAGCACGCCGATCGTGAACATCGTGGGTGACCACGCGACGTATCACCTGCAGTACGACGCGCTCCTCACCTCCGACATCGTGGGGTTCGCGCGCCCCGTCTCGTCGTGGATCCTCGAGTCGAAGAACGCGCAGTCCGTCGCGAGCGACGCCGCCCGAGCCGTGCAGGCCGCACGGTCCGCGCCCGGCGGGATCGCGACGCTGATCCTGCCCGCGGACACCGCGTGGAACGAGGCGGATCGACCGGCGGAGAAGCTGCCCGACATCGGGCCCGCGCAGGTCGATTCGCGCGCGATCGACGACATCGCGAAGCTCCTCGGGAACGGCAAGAAGACCGCCCTCATGCTGCGCGGCAGCGCGCTCCACGGCGCGGGGCTCGAGGCGGCCGGGCGGGTGCAGGCGAAGAGCGGCGCGAGACTGCTGTGCGACACGTTCGCGCCTCACTCGGAGGTGGGCGCAGGCCGCGTGCCGGTCGAGCGCATCCCGTATTTCGCCGAGCAGATCGTCGAGTTCCTGAAGGGCATCGAGCAGATCGTGCTCGTCGGCACGAAGCCGCCCGTGTCTTTCTTCGCCTACCCGGGCAAGCCGAGCTGGTGCGCCCCCGAGGGCTGCCGCTTCACGTACCTCGCGCAGCCGCACGAGGACGGCGCGGCCGCGCTTGCCGCGCTCGCCGATGCGATCGGCGCACCCGCCCAGGCGGCGGCCCGCGTGCCGCTCAAGCTGCCGGAGCTGCCGAAAGGGCTCTTCAACTCCGTCAGCATCGCGCAGACCATCGCCGCGCTCACGCCCGAGCACGCCATCTTCGCCGAGGAGGCCGCGACGTCCGGCCTGCCGCTGCTCAGTATCCTCGCTACGGCGCGCCCTCACACGCATCTGCCGCTCACGGGCGGATCGATCGGCCAGGGCCTGCCGCTCGCGATCGGCGCGGCGATCGCGGCGCCGGACCGCAAGGTCGTGTGCCCGCACGGCGACGGTGGCGCCGCCTACACGGTGCAGGCGCTCTGGACGATGGCGCGCGAGAAACTCGACGTCACGACCGTCATCTACGCGAACCGCTCGTACGCGATCCTCAACATCGAGCTGATGCGCGTCGGCGCGATCGGCGCGGGCCCGAAGGCGCTCTCGATGCTCGATCTGCACAACCCGGAGATGAGCTGGCTCAAGATCGCCGAAGGCTTCGGCGTCGAGGCGAGTCGCGCGACGACGTGCGAGGAATTCGCCGCGCAGTACGGATCGGCCATGCAGGGCAGGGGCCCTCGGCTGATCGAGGTGATGATCTAGGGCTGCCCGAGCCGCCGACGTCTCAGTCGAGCGGCGTCGGCAGGTTCTCGCGGGTCCTCGACCTTGCGGGCGCGAGCCGCCGCGGCACCTCCGCGTGGCGTGCAATCCGGGGACGGTCCTCGACCGTCCGCCACCACGGCCGCACGCGTTCCACGCGAGCCGGTTCCACCGCCTCCCCGAGCTGCGGCATCAGGAGCGGCGCGCCGTGCCTCGAGCCGAGCTCGAGCAAGCTCTCGGCCGGCTCGTCCCAGGCGTGCATCGCAAGGCTGAAGGTGCCCCAGTGCACCGGCAGGAAGGCCGGACGTCCGAGCAGGGCCCAGGCTTCGATCGCGTTGTCGGGCCCGAGGTGCACGTGGCCCCAGGCCGGGTGATAGGCGCCGACCTCGAGCATCGCGAGGTCGAACGGCCCGAGCCGCGAGCGGATCTCGGCGTACTCGGTCGTGAGCCCCGTGTCACCGCTGAAGAACGCCGCGTGCCTCGCGGACCGCAGGACCATCGACGACCACAACGTCGTGTTGCGGGTCCGGAGCCCGCGACCCGAAAAATGCTGTGACGGCGCCGCCGTGATCGTGAGCCCACCCGCCGGCGACTCCCACGATTCCCACCAGTCGAGCTCGACGATGCGCCCGACCGGAATGCCCCACGCCTCGAGGTGAGCGCCGACACCGAGCGAAGTGACGAAAGGGACGTCGCGGCGTGCGAGGGCTCGCACCGTCGTGTAGTCGAGGTGGTCGTAGTGGTCATGCGAAATGACCACGGCGTCGAGTGGCGGCAGCGAGCGCAGGGCCACCGGCACGGGCTGGAAGCGCTTCGGCCCGGCCCACCGCGACGGCGAGGCACGCTGACCCCAGACCGGGTCCGTGAGCACTTTGACGCCATCCATCTCGAGCAGCACCGTCGAATGGCCGAGCCACGTCGCCCTGAGCCCGCTCGAGGGCTTCCGTCCCCAACGCGGCATGGGATCGATCGAGGGCAGCGGGGCCTTCGGCACGCGACGGTCTCCGGCGAACAGGAATTCGCGGACCGTCGGCATCGGGACGACGGGCTGCAGCAGGCGGGGCAGCACGGGGTGGAGGTTGCGGAACGCGCCGCGGTGCCAGCGCGGCGAATCCTGGGCGCGCTCGAGCCTCAGGCCATGCAGTGTGCCACCCAGGGATTTCATCGGGCCACGTCCAGTTGCCATGCCGCCTGGTATGCAGCCGAGCGGAGACTCGCCCCGCCGCACTGCTGGAATGACCGAGGATGTGTCATGGGAGGCCGCGGCGGGACGACAGCGCCGGCGAGCCGGCGCGCCTCGCAGATTCTGCCGTCCTGGCGACAGACCGTCCATCGGCTCGCACAGCGCCCGCGCCCGGCCCGCGGCGCGCCCCGGTCACAGTTCGAACTCACGAGGCCGCCCGGACCCGTTGCGACACTCGTACGCCGTCCGCCTGCACCGGGACGCGCCGCACCACGATCCCGTTCAGCGCACGATCGCGGGAGCGTTGCCGCTCTCCGCCATCACGAGCAGCGTGAGCCACGAGCGGATCATCTGCAGATGCCGCGCCTCGGTCGCGAGCGCATCGCGGAACTGGTCGGCCATTTCGTCCTGGCCCAGCGACTCCGCGAGCTGGATGAGCAGCTCCCAGCCCGCGTTGTCGGCGAGCTCCGCGGTCAGCATCGCGTTCAGCGACTGCGCGAGCGAAGTCCGTGGGTCGGAGACCGTCTGCACCAGTCCGATGGACTGCACGCCCACGGAGTCGGCGCACGGAGTCTCGGCGGTCGGGTCGGCGCCCAGCCGGCGGATCGCGTCCGCCACCAGCATGAAGTGCTCCGCCTCCTGATTGCGGACCTCGACGAGCGTTTCCCTCGACACGTAGCCGTCGTAGTCGTCCGCGTCCGCGCCGTTGCCGTCCCCGCGGCCCGCCAACGTACTGCCGGCATACAGGGTCTCGTACTTGGCAATCAGCGCGTCGTAGAGCCGCGTGCCAGTGCGCTCGAAGGCCAGCCGCTCGGCGAGCTTGTCGACCAGCACCTGCATGCGGTTGCCGGTCAGCATCTTCATGGCGCTCTTTGCCATGCCGGTGGGCGTCGCGGGCGGCGGGATGGTGCCGAGCGGCTCCTGCTCGGAGATATATTCGGCGCGGACCTCCGCGATCCCGTCGTTCCCGGGATCGGGCTCGGCGAGCTGCGGCTGGAACTCCTCCATGCCGTCGAGCATGTCCTGGAAGTCCTGGGGCGAACGTTGCACACCGGTCCGGTTCTGCAACGTGATGCGTGTCGAAGCGTCCTGCATGGGTGACTCCCTCGTGCGGTCGTCAGGCTGCGGCGCCGAGCCGGTTGAGCTCGGTGCCCGATGTGTATCGGTAGTTCTCCGCGACTCGCTCGCTCGGCGAGCCGTCCGCGTTCAACTGGCGGCGGTACTCGATCGAGCTGTCCGGGTCCTCCTCGAGCGGGACGATCTCCGTGCCGCTCGCGCGGAGGTCGACTTCGCGCGCGAGCGTCTCGCGGACGAACTCGCGGTTGCTCTCGTACGGGAAGGGATCGGGCAGGTCGTTCGGAAACAGCTCCTGGACGTCGCGTCCCTCGTGTTCCTCGAAGAGCCGCGCCACGTAATTGAAGTGCCCGAGCTCGTAGTCGAGCATCCGCTCCCACACCGCCTTGATGCGGGGATTCGTCTCCTGCTGCATGGCGCCGTAATAGAGGTATGCCTCGTTGGCTTCGTGCAGCAGCCAGTCCTCGAGCAACGACATCGATGGGTCGAGCAGCGACTCGTACTGCGTGACGTGCTGCTCCTCGATCGATGCGATCTCGGCGTAGAGCTGGCGCGCCAGCGGATCGGCGAAGGTCGGGCCGATGTTCAGGTAGTAGTTCTGGGTCTGCTGCTCGCCCGCGGTGATCGTGAGGGCGTGGAGCTTGCTCAGCGTCTGTGCGGCGCGCTTGTCCATCGGACGGCGCACGTTGTCCGGGGGTGCGCGGTGCTCGATGACGGTCGGCCGGCCCGGCAGGATGTCCGTGTAGCACTGGAGGATGTTGTTCGCGTCCATGCCGGTGAGGCGGTCGAGGAGGGCGGAGTAGCGGTAGAGGTGGTCGAAGTCCTCGAGCAGCCCGAACCGCAGGTTCGCCGCGATGTACGGGTCGGGTTCGCGACGGGCGAGCGCAGCGGTGACCTCGATGGCCACCTGCTCGTAAGCGATGGTCGTCTCGAGCGGTGAGTGGTCCGCGCCGAGCAGCCAGTTGACCATGGTCGCCTGCTGGTGCTCGACGCGACGGATCTCCGCGAGCGGAACGCGGAGCTGGAGGTTGCGTCGAGCCGCGGTGTGCCCGAACCGCACGGCCTCGAGTTCGACGCCATTCATCAGGATCACGCGGACGCGCGTGAAGGCGTCGTCGTCGAGCTTGCTGATCGGGGTCTGCACCATTTCGCGCCAGGTGAAGTACTGGCGATCGACCGGGGTGCCCCGGTTCTGGGTCAGTGACAGGGCCATGGGATTCCTCCTTGGGGTGCCGCGCGATACTCGGCGCTGCAGCCGGAGGGGTCTGTGGGCCCGACCTCGGGGAGACCTGTGGGACGCAGCCGACACGCGTCGCTGCGTTGCTCTCGGCGAGCGTGCGCCCGCGTTTCAGGCCGGTCGAGTCGCCTCGCGCGCCTTGACGGCCTCGCGCACCACGAGCTCGAGCGCGTCGAGAAACCGTGATCGGTCCCGGGGCGTGAAGGGCGGCGGGCCGCCGTGGGCTCCATAGGCGCGCAGGTCCGACATCAGCTCGCGGGTAGCGAGGGCGTCGCCGATGTTGTCGTCCGTGTAACGCTGGCCGTTCGGCTTGAGTACGCGTGCCCCGAGCTTGAGGCACCGCGAGGCGAGGGGGATGTCGGTTGTGACGACGACGTCGTTCCTGCGCGCATGCTCGACGATCCAGTCGTCCGCCGCGTCGAAGGAACCCGTCACCACCTGCAGCCTCACCGAAGGTCCGCGCGGCACCGCAAAGAACGCATTGGCCACGAACACCACGGGCAGCCCGTGACGTTCGGCGACCTTGACCGCTTCCGCCTTTACGGGGCAGGCGTCGGCATCGACGTACAGGTGCGGGCGGATAGTCATGCGGCTTCAACCGGCGGACGCGAGTTTTCGCGCGACGCACGGTACAGTAAAACACGCACAGCGTCCCCACCTGGGCCCGCTGCCGCGGGTCGAAAGGAGTAAGTGCCGTGCCGCGCATCGAACACGTCGGGCTCTGGGTTCGCGACATCGACGCAGTCTGCTCGTTCTATGCGACGTACTTCGGGGCCCGGGTGGGGCCCGGGTACGAGAACGCAGCCAAGGGATTCGCATCGCGATTCCTCGTGTTCGAAACCGGGGTGCGCATCGAAGTCATGACGACCAGCACGCTGTCACCCGTCGTGCTCGCGCCCGGCGCACAGCGCATGGGATTCACGCACCTGGCCGTCGCGCTCGGATCGGATTCGGCGGTGGACGACCTCACCGCACGACTCCGGACGGACGGCTATCCCGTGCTCGACGGGCCACGGCGCACCGGCGACGGTTACTACGAGAGCGTCGTGCTCGATCCCGAGGGCAACCGCGTGGAAATCACGGCGTAGTCCGCAAACGCATCACGAATCTGTGACGGCTGCATGGAATCATCGTTCCGCTTCGCTTGAGTTGCGGAAGCGGCTGCACCACGATGCATGCTCATGCATTCGCGGCACGCGTGGGCCCCACGGTGCCGGGCGTGCTCCCCGCGACCAGGAGTGCCCATGCTCGGAACGAACCCCGTCGTTCTCCAGCAGTTGCTGCAGCAGCTCGACGACGCGACGCTCGACCATGCGGTCTGGCGCGACCGGCTGCTGAGGGTGTACTCGGGGCGGCAGCCCGTCGACCCGAACGACGTGGCGCCCGATGCCCATCGCCGTTGCCTTTTCGGGCTCTGGTATTTCCAGCACGCCCACCCCCGGCTCCGCGAGCAGGCGTCCTTCGCCATGATCGGCGGAGAGCACGAGCACCAGCACCGCATCGCGACGAGACTGCTCCGCAACGTCGCGGCGGGCCTGCCGCTCGATCGCAGGGAAATCGAGGCGTTCGAGGACGCGAGTTCGCGCCTGAGCTTCGCGCTGTATTTCGTCCGGCGCGAGGTGGAGTGCGCCCTCGGATGCCGCGACTCGCTCACGGACGCCTACAGCTCGAGCGAGATGCTGCGCGACCTGCGCGAATGGCATGCGCTCGCCCGGCAACCGGGCCGGCAGTGCTGCATCTCGATCGT
>RPQJ01000070.1 GCA_003819815.1 Lysobacterales bacterium | reverse complement strand
CGGTCTGCTCTCTGTTGCACTTTCCGTGGGCTCGCGCCCCCCAGGCGTTACCTGGCACCTTGCCCTGTGGAGCCCGGACTTTCCTCTGCTAATGGCGCAGCGGTTGCCTGGCCGACTCCCGCGACGATTATACAGGCGCGGGCCGCAACCCGACGGCGCGATCGTAGAGCTCGCGGCGCGGCCGCCCCGTGATGCGCGCCGCGAGGCGCGCCGCCTGCGCGACGGGCAGCTCCGACAGCAGCGCGCGCAGCACGCGGTCCGCCTCGACGTCGTCAGCGCGCCGCTCTTGCGCAGCGCCCTGCACGACGATCACTGCCTCGCCGCGCGTCATGTCGGCGTCGCTCGTCGCCGCGGCGGCGAGTTCGCCGAGCGTCCCGCGGTAGATGGTCTCGAACTTCTTCGTGATCTCGCGCGCGACGATCGCGGGGCGATCCGCGCCGCACGCGGCTGCACAGTCCTCGAGCGTCTCCCGGAGGCGATGCGGCGCCTCGTAGAAGACGAGCGTGCGTTCGTCGCCCGCGAGCCGCTGCAGCGCTTCGCGTCGCGCCGCAGCGCGCGGCGGCAGGAAGCCTTCGAACGTGAAGCGCGCGGTCGGCAGCGCGGAGACGGCGAGCGCGGCGACCGCCGCACACGGACCGGGCACCACCGTGACGCGCACGCCCGCACGCACGGCCGCCGCGACGAGCAGCGCGCCGGGATCGCTCACGAGCGGCGTGCCCGCGTCGCTCGCGAGTGCCACGCTTTCCCCTCGCGCCAGTCGCTCGACGATGCCGGGCACCCGCTCGCGCTCGTTGTGCTCGTGCAGCGACTCGATCGAGCCGGGCGGACGCTCGATGCCACAGGCCCGCAGCAGCTGCAGCGTGTGACGCGTATCCTCGGCGAGCAGGAGCCCCGCACCGCGCAGCACTTCGCGCGCCCGGTCGCCGAGGTCGCCCAGGTTGCCGATCGGCGTCGCGACCAGCGACAGTGTGCCGGGGTCGGGCGGCGCTATAGAATTTCGGGTGCCTTCCGTCACACGAACCTCCTGCGGGTGAACCCCATGCTGCACGCGCGCCTCGGCGACCGGCAAGCTCGACCCTGGCTCGTCGCCATCGTCGCGTCGCTGGTGCTCGCTTTCGTCGCCCCGCCCGCGGCCGCCTCGCGCGCCGACGACCTCGCGGCGGCGCAGGCCCTTTCGCGCACCGGCCAGCACGCGGAAGCCGCTGCAGCCTACGAGTCGCTCGCCCGCCGACCGTTCCTCGGTTGGGACGACCGGGTCGCGCTGCTCGCGGCTCGCGAGTACCAGCTCGCCGGTCGCCTCGACGATGCCGAGCGCCTGCTCGCCAAGGTCGGCCGCAAGCTGCGGCAGGACGATGCCGTACTGCGTGCGCGCGTCGAGGCCGAAGTCGCGCTGGCCCGCGGCCGGCCCGACGCGGCCGCGGCCGCCCTGCGATCGATACCGCCGCCCTGGCCGGCGCCGCTCGCGGCCGAGTTGCTGCGCCTGCAGGCCGAAGCCGAGTTCGGCGCCGGACGCACGCTCGGCGGCATCCGGGCCTACGAAGAGCGCGCGCGCGTGCTCGGGGCCGCGGAGGAGCGGCAGGAGAACTACTCGCTGCTCTTCGACGCGCTCGTGCGCAATCCGGCGGCTGCGCAGTCCGTGCCCGCCGGTGCGTCGCCCGCCGAACGCGCATGGCTCGAGCTCGCGGTGCTCCTCGGCTCGCCGGACCCCGATGCCCGGGTGCAGGCGCAGCGACTGGCGGACTGGCGGGGTCGCCATCCCGCCCATCCGGGGATCGCGCTGCTTCCGCAGGATACCGAGGCCACGACAGGTGGGACCGGCGCCGTCGTGATGCTGCCGAGCCAGCCGGCTGCCTCGATCGCCCTGTTGCTGCCGCTCTCCGGCAAGTTCGCCGCGTCGGCCGTCGCCGTGCGCGACGGCTTTCTCGCAGCGGCCCTCGCGGAGCCCGCGGCCGGGCGCCCGGCCATTCTCGTGCGCGACACGACGTCGCTCGGCGCGGCGGCGACGTATGCGCAGGCCGTCGCGGGCGGCGCGCAGGCCGTCGCGGGTCCGCTCACGCGCGAGGACGTCGCGGCGCTCGTCGCATCGCAGCAGATTCCCGTGCCGACGCTTGCGCTCAACGCGACGGCAGGCGGCTCGCCGCCGCCGTTCCTGTTCCAGTTCACGCTCGACCCGGAGCAGGAGGCGCGCCAGGTCGCCCGCCGCATCGCCACGGACGGCCGCACTCGCGGCATCGCGCTCTATCCACGCAGCGACTGGGGCAGCCGCGTGCAGGCCGCCTTCGAGGCAGAGCTCGCGCAGGCCGGCGTCGAGCTCTCGGCGTCGTCCTACTACGACCCCGGTGCGAAGGATTTCTCGGGCCCGCTGCGGGCGGCCCTCGGTCGTTATGGCGGTGCCGCCGATCGCGACCCCAAGGGCGGCCTCAGGCCGCGGGATCCGGTGGCCGAGGCGCGCGACGGACCCCAATTCGCGTTCGTGGCCGCCTCGGGCTCGACGGCTCGCGCGCTTGCACCGCAGCTGCGATTCCAGATGAGCTACGAGCTGCCGGTCTACGCGACGTCGGACGCCGTCGACGCGAGCGGACGGCCCGGCGCCGACCTGGAAGGCACGACGTTCCCGGAGATGCCGTGGATCCTGTACGGGGGCCAAGGTGCTCCCGAGCTGTGGGACGCCGTGCAGCGCGAGTGGGCCTCGACGGCACGCGGCCGATGGCGGCTCTACGCGTTCGGCTATGACGCCTACCGCCTGCTCCGCAATCTCGACGGCGCCGCGCGCGGCATCGGGGTCGACGGCCTCACCGGGCGCCTGACGATCGCGCCCGACGGGCGGGTCCTTCGCGACATGGACTGGGCGCAGGTGCAGGGTGGCCGGACGGCCGTCGCGAGCGGGCTGCCGCCTGCCCTGCCGACGCCCGAGCCCGCGGCCGTTGAGCCCTGAGAGCACGACGGTCCGCGGCCGGCGGGCCGAGGACCTCGCGCGGCGTCATCTCGAGGCGCAGGGCCTCGAGCTGCTGCTCGCGAACTACCGTTGCCGCGCCGGGGAGGTCGACCTCGTGATGCTCGACGGGACGACGCTGGTGCTCGTCGAGGTGCGTTCGCGTACGACCAGCACGCACGGCGACGCCGCGTCGACCGTCGGCGCGCGCAAGCAGCAGCGGCTCGTGCGCGCGGCGCGCCATCTGCTCCTCACGCACCCGCAGTACCGGCGCCTCGCCGCACGCTTCGACGTGGTCGCGATCGATCCGGGACCCGACGGGTCGCCCGGGCTGCGCTGGATCCGCGACGCTTTCCGGGTCTGAACGGTGCCGGGTTTAAGTTTCGTAAGCAGCGCGCGAGCGCACGCTGCTTACGAAACTTAAACCCGGCACCGTCCTATTTGACGACCTTGAGCCGCGCGCGTCCGGCCGGCGCCTTGGGCTTCGCTTCCTCGCCGGACGCCGGCGCATCGGGAGGCGTCGCGTCGTCATCGCTGAAGATCATGCCCTGCCCGGTCTCGCGGGCATAGATTGCCAGCACGGCAGCGATCGGCGCGCGCACCATCATGCTCACGCCGCCGAAGCGGCCGCTGAAGCTCACCTCGTCGTTGCCGAGCTGCAGGTGCGCGGTCGCCGACAGGCTGACGTTCAGCACGATCTTTCCGTCCTTGACGTACTGTACCGGCACTTCGACGCCGGCCATCCCGGCGTCCACCACGAGGTGCGGCGTGCAGCCGCTGTCCGAGATCCACTCGTGCATCGCACGCAGCAGGTACGGCCGTCGCGACTTCACTCCCTCATCCCCTGCTCTGCCGGGCTCAGGCTCGAGCGGAACGCGGGATGCGCGAACGCACGCTGCGCATAGCGCTCGATCGCCTGGGCGCCGGCAGCGGGGAGCTCGACCTGCCAGCGGCGCAGCCGCCAGAGGATCGGCGCGGCCGCGGCGTCGAGCAGCGAGAAGTGGTCCGACAGGAACCACGGCTTGACGCGGAACAGCGGCTCCGCGGCGAGCATGGCCTCGAGCAGCTCGCGCCGGGCGCGGGACTGGTCGCGACGCTCGCCGCCGTCGAGCTCGGCGGCCGGCCCGTACCAGTCCTGCTCCATGCGCCCCATCGTCATGCGCGCCTGCGCGCGGCCCCCGGGATCGCCGGGCAGCAGCGCGGGCGCGGGATAGCGCTCGTCGAGGTACTCGCAGATGACCGTGGGCCCGTAAACGACGACGTCGCGGTCGACCAGCGTCGGCAGCGACTGGAACGGGTTCAGGTCGATGAGGTCCTCGGGTGGCCGCGACGGGTCGCAGCGCACGATGCGGATCTCGAGCGATTTCGCGGCAAGGACGATTCGGGCCCGGTGGCTCGGCGCGTCGTCGAGTCCGGTGTAGAGCGTCATCAAGGCGTGGAACCTCGCCGGCCGGGCGCCAGGTGCGCCGACCGGCGTCGGACCCAGCCGGAGCCCGGCTGGGCCGTTACTTGACGTCCTTCCAGTATTCCTTCTTCAACGCCCACGCAAGCAGCGTGAAGAAGACGAGGAAGGCGATGACCGGGAAGCCGAGCGCCTTGCGCTGCAACTGCGCGGGCTCCGCGGCGTACTCGAGGAAATTGACCGTGTCGCGCACGAAGCCGTCGAACTCCTCGGGCGTCATGCGGCCCGGCTCGAGCAGCTTGAACTCCTTGAAGTGCTTCTGCACGTTTCCCTGCGCGTCCGGGTGGCCTTCCCAGACCGCCTCCTGGACGCCCTGGAGTTCCCACAGCACGTGCGGCATGGCCGTGCCGGGCAGCACGATGTTGTTCACGCCGGTCGGCTTGCTCGGGTCGACGTAGAACGAGCGCAGGAACGTGTACAGGTAGTCGGCGCCGCGGCTGCGCGCCACGAGCGAGAGGTCCGGCGGCAGTACGCCGAACCAGCGCTTGGCGTCGTCGGCGACCATTCCGATTCGCATCGTGTCGTGCGGCCGCTCGCCCGTGTACATCAGGTTCGCGATCAGCTGCTCCTCGGAGAGCCCGAGGTCGGCCGCCATGCGGTTGTAGCGCACGAACTTGGCCGAGTGGCAGCCGAGGCAGTAGTTCACGAAGTTCGCCGCGCCGCGCTGCAACGAGGCACGGTTCGTGACGTCGACATTGGCGTGGTCGAGCTTCGCCTCACCGCCGGCCGCGAAGGCCGCGACGGGAGCCAGCACCGCCGCGAGGGCGAGCAGCTTAGTGCGCATGGTAGGTCACCCTCGTGGGCACGGGCTTGGTCTTGTCGATGCTGGTGTACCAGGGCATCAGCAGGAAGAACGCGAAGTACACCACGGTGAAGAACCGCGCGAGGTTCGTGAAGAGCGGCGTGGGCGGCTGCAGGCCGAGCCAGCCGAGCACGAGGAACGAGATCGCGAACGAGTACAGGAAGAACTTGAAGAGCGGCCCGCGGTAGCGGATCGACTTCACCTTGCCGCGGTCGAGCCACGGCAGGAACACGAACAGCACGACCGCGAGGCCCATGAGCGCCGCGCCCAGGCCCTTGCTCGGCACCGCGCGCAGGATCGCGTAGAACGGCGTGAAGTACCACACCGGGGCGATGTGCGGCGGGGTCTGCAGCGGGTTCGCCGGGTCGAAATTGGCGTGCTCGAGGAAGTAGCCGCCCATCGTCGGCGCGAAGAAGATGACGAGGCTGAAGAGGATCAGGAACACGCCGACGCCGATCAGGTCCTTGACCGTGTAGTACGGGTGGAACGGGATGCCGTCGAGCGGCAGGCCGTCCGGGCCCTTGACCTTCTTGATCTCGACGCCGTCCGGATTGTTCGAGCCCACCTCGTGCAGCGCCATCAGGTGCGCGACCACCAGGAAGACGAGCACCAGCGGGATCGCCACGACGTGCAGCGCGAAGAAGCGGTTCAGCGTGACGTCGGAGATGTAGAAGTCGCCGCGGATCCACTCGGTGAGCGAGTCGCCCACGACCGGGATCGCGCCGAACAGCGACACGATCACCTGCGCGCCCCAGTAGGACATGTTGCCCCACGGGAGGAGGTAGCCGAAGAACGCCTCGGCCATCAGCGCGAAGTAGATCAGCATGCCGATGATCCACAGCAGCTCGCGCGGCTTCTGGTACGACCCGTAGAGCAGCGCGCGGAACATGTGCAGGTACACGACGACGAAGAACGCCGACGCGCCCGTCGAGTGCATGTAGCGGATCAGCCAGCCCCACTCGACGTCGCGCATGATGTACTCGACGGAGCCGAACGCGTCGGCCGCCGAGGGCTTGTAGTTCATCGTGAGGAAGATGCCGGTGACGAACTGGATCACCAGCACGAACAGCGCGAGCGAGCCGAAGAAGTACCAGAAGTTCATGTTCTTCGGCGCGTAGTACTCCGAGACCTGCTCCTTCCAGAGCTTGGTCATCGGGAAGCGCTCGTCGATCCAGCCGGTGAGCGCGGCGAGGCGCCCGCCGCCCGTCCGGGCAGCCACCTTCTCCGTTGCGGTACCCATCACGCGTTCCCCTTGTCGGCGCCGATCAGGATCCGGGTGTCACTCACGAACTGGTAGGGCGGCACCGGCAGGTTGGTCGGGGCGGGCACGTCCTTGAAGACGCGCCCCGACAGGTCGAACTTCGAGCCGTGGCACGGGCAGAAGAAGCCACCCTGCCAGTCGGCCGCCACGGTCACGTCGCCCGGCGTGAACTTCTCGAGCGGCGCACAGCCGAGGTGCGTGCAGACGCCGACCAGCACCAGGTACTCGGGCTTGAGCGCGCGGGCCTCGTTCTTCGCGAACTCGGGCTGCTCGGACTCGTTCGAGTCCGGATCGCGCAGGCTCGACCCCATGGCGGGCAGCTTCGCGAGCATGTCGGGCGTGCGGTGCACGACGAAGATGGCCTTGCCGCGCCACTCGACCTTGACCATCGCGCCCGGCTCGAGCTTGCCGATGTCGAGTTCGACGGGCGCGCCCATGGCTTTCGCACGCGCGCTCGGCTTCCACGAGGCCAGGAACGGGACGGCGACGAACGCGGCGCCCACTGCGCCGGCCGCGACGGTGGCGACGGTCAGGAAGTGGCGCCTGCCCGTATCGACTTCTTCGGTCATCCAGCAGTCTCCTACGTGGAATCGGGCTGCCCGCTTACCGTGACGAGTGCCTGCGGCGGACAGCGCGGCATTATAAGCGGTGCAGCAAGCAGGCAGTAAGGGGCGAGGGGGAGTGATTCGGGGGTAGTGGATAGTGAGTGGTGATTAGGGGGAGGGAAGATGCCCTGCGTGCCGGCGCAGCGATGGCGCTCACGGACGATGCGCCGGAAGCGCATACGTACTTTCCGCAGTCACTACCCTCCGACTACCCCCCATTCACCATTCCCTACCCTGTTCACTACCCCCTCTCCCCTGCCCCCTACTCCGCCACGCGCCGTATCTGCGCCCCGAGACCCGCCAGCTTCTCCTCGATGCACTCGTAGCCGCGGTCGATGTGGTAGATCCGCTCGATGTGCGTCGTTCCCTCGGCGACGAGGCCGGCGAGCACGAGGCTCGCCGAGGCGCGGAGGTCGGTCGCCATCACCGGAGCCGCCGTCAGGCGCGGCACGCCCTTGATGATGGCCGTGTTGCCCTCGAGGCGGATCTCCGCCCCCATGCGCCGCATCTCGAGCATGTGCATGAAGCGGTTCTCGAAGATCGTCTCGACGATGGTGCCGACGCCGTCCGCCACGGTGTTGAGCGCGGCGAACTGCGCCTGCATGTCGGTCGGGAAGCCGGGGTGCGGCGCGGTGCGGACGTCGACCGCCCTCGGACGGCGCCCCTCCATGTCGACCTCGATGAAGTCGTCGCCGCGGACGATCCTGGCGCCTGCCTCCTCGAGCTTCGCGAGCACCGCGTCGAGGTGCTCCGGACGGGCGTTGCGCACCCGCACCCGGCCGCCGGTGATGGCGCCCGCGACGAGGTAGGTGCCCGCCTCGATGCGGTCCGGCAGTACGTCGTACTGCGTGCCGTGCAGCGACTCGACGCCGTCGATCGTGATCGTGTCGGTGCCCTGCCCCGTCACGCGCGCACCCATGGCGTTCAGGAAGAGCGCGAGGTCGACGATCTCGGGCTCGCGGGCGGCGTTCTCGAGCACCGTGCGGCCGTCCGCTAGCGCGGCCGCCATCATGAGGTTCTCGGTGCCGGTGACTGTGACGGTCTCGAGCACGATGCGGGCGCCCTTGAGCCGCCCCGAGCGCGCCTTGATGTAGCCGTTCTCGATGTGCACCTCGGCACCCATCGCCTGCAGGCCCGCGACGTGGATGTTGACGGGCCGCGCGCCGATCGCGCAGCCGCCGGGCAGCGACACGTCCGCGGAGCCGTAGCGCGCGACCAGCGGGCCGAGCACCAGGATCGCCGCGCGCATGGTCTTCACGAGGTCGTAGGGCGCGAAGGTCTCCCGCGTCGTGCGGGGATCGACCTCGATGCGCATGCGTTCGTCGACGGTCACGCTCGCGCCCATGCGGCCGAGCAGCTCGATCATCGTCGTGACGTCGCGCAGGTGCGGCACGTTGCCGATGGTCACCGGGCCGTCGGCGAGCAGCGCGCCGGCGAGGATCGGCAGCGTCGCGTTCTTGGCCCCCGAGATGCGGACCTCGCCGTCGAGCGGCACTCCGCCGCGGATCTGCAGGCTGTCCACGGGCCGCGCCTCAGCCCGCGCCGCCGGCCGCGCGCCACTCGTCCGGCGTGTACGCCTGGATCGAGAGCGCATGGATCTCGCGGCCCATGCGCGCACCGAGGCCGGCATAGACGAGCTGGTGGCGCTGCAACGAGCGCTTGCCCTCGAACTCCCGGGCGACCACGACGGCCTCGAAATGCGTGTCGTCGTCGGTCATCACGCGGACCTGGGCCCCGGGCAGGCCCGAGAGGATCAGCTGGCTCACCTCGTCGGCGGTCATCGGTTGCAACCCGTGGCGAAAGGGCCGGTAGTTTAGCGCGGCCCGGCCCGTGCGACCTCGCCGCGGCGCCACCCCGTCCCCGTCGGTAGTAGACTGCCGCCCCGGCCCGATCCCGGCGAACCGACGCAAATGACATCGCAGTCCCAGCCGACAGCCCGGCCCGTGCCGGCGCCCCCCCCTGCCCAGCCGTCGCCGGACGGGCTGATCGCCCGCGGCCGCCGCGTGCTCGCGACCGAGGCGGAGGCCGTCGCCGCGCTCGAGCACCGGCTCGGGCGGGACTTCGCCGAAGCCTGCCGCCTGCTGCTCTCATGCGAAGGACGCATCGTCGTGACCGGGATGGGCAAGTCGGGCCACGTCGGCGGAAAGATCGCCGCCACCCTCGCGAGCACGGGCAGCCCGTCCTTCTTCCTGCACCCGGCAGAGGCGATCCACGGCGACATCGGCATGATCACGCCGAGGGACGTCGTGCTCGCGCTGTCGAACTCGGGCGAGACCGACGAGCTCCTCAAGCTCCTGCCCGTCATCAAGCGCCTCGCGGTGCCGCTCATCGCGCTCACCGGCAGCGGCACCTCGACGCTCGCCCGCCACGCGACGGTGGCGCTCGACGTCAGCGTGCCGGCCGAGGCGTGCCCGCTCAACCTCGCGCCCACCGCGAGCACGACGGCGGCGCTCGCGATGGGCGACGCACTCGCGGTCGCCGTCCTCGAGGCGCGCGGCTTCACCGAGGAGGATTTCGCACGGTCCCACCCGGGCGGCAGCCTCGGCCGCCGGCTGCTGCTGCACGTCGACGAAGTGATGCGGCGCGGCGCCGACCTTCCCGAAGTGGGTCCCGACACGCCGCTGAGCGGCGGCCTGCTCGAGATGAGCCGCAAGGGCCTCGGCATGACGACCGTCGTCGACGAGTCGAGGCGCGTGCTCGGCGTGTTCACGGACGGCGACCTGCGCCGCGCGCTCGACCGGCAGGTCGACCTGCACGCGACGCGGATGCGCGAGGTGATGACCGCCGGCTGCAAGGTCGCACGGCCGCGGATGCTGGCCGCCGAGGCAGTCCACATCATGGACGAGAGCCGGATCACCGCACTGCCGGTCGTGGACGCGGACGGCGTGCTCGTGGGCGCGATCAACGTGCACGACCTGCTGCGCGCCGGGGTGATGTAAGCCCATGGACGCGGTGCTCGAACGCGCGCGACGCATCCGCCTGCTGGTGCTCGACGTCGACGGCGTGATGACCGACGGGCGACTGTACTTCTCCGCCGCCGGCGAGGAACTCAAGGTGTTCCACGTCCGCGACGGGGCCGGCATCGTCGCCGTGCAGCGGGCCGGCGTCGACGTGGCGATCATCTCGGGCCGCGACAGTGCCGCGGTGACGCGCCGCGCCGCAGAGCTCGGCATCCGTCACGTGCGGCAGGGCGTCCACGACAAGGGCGCCGAACTCGACGGGCTGCTCGCCGAGCTCGGCGTCGGTCCGGCCGAGACGGCCTGCGTCGGCGACGACACGCCCGACGCACCGATGCTGCGCCGCGCCGGACTCGCGATCGGCGTGGCCGACGCCCACCCGGCGCTGCTCGCGTCGGCCCACTGGACCACCCGCTCCAAGGGGGGCCGCGGCGCGGTCCGCGAAGTATGCGATCTGCTGCTCAGCGCTCGCGCGCCCTGACGCGCGGCCTCGTCGCGTTCGCGGCGACGCTCGCGGCCGGCGCGCTCGCCTACCGCGTGCTCGTGGGGGGCGACGCCGACGAGATCGAGACCACGGTCGTCGACGATGTGCGCGGCTACTACCTCGTCGACACGCGGCTCACCGAGCTCGGCCCCGACGGCGCACCGCGCGTCGTGCTGCGCGCGGACTCGATCGAGCAGCGCCTGAGCGACGACAGCGTGCTGCTCTCCAACCTGTCGCTCGACTACTCGACGCCCGAGGCGGGCTTGTGGACGCTCACGGCGGCCTCGGGCCGCATGCCGGTCACTCGCGGCACGCTGCTGCTCTCGGGCGGCGTGCGCGTCGAGGGCGAGCAATCGAGCGAGTCGGCGGTGATACTGACCGACCAGCTCTCCTACGACGTGGACAAGGGGCTCATCCAGACCGCCGAGCCCGTCACGGTCCAGTTCGGCAACCACAGCCTCGAGGGCCGCGGGCTGCGCGTCGTATTGAAGGAAGGCACCCTGCGGCTAGAATCCAACGTACATGGCCGATTCATACCCTGATTTCCCCCGCCGCCGGCCCGTCGCGCTGCTCGCCTGCGTCCTGCTCGCGGTCGCGTCGGCCCGCGCCGCGCCCTACGATTCGACGGCCCCGATCAACCTCGAGGCCGCCTCGTCCGACTTCGACTACCGCAACAACAGCCTCGTATTCCGGCGCGTGAAGATCACGCAGGGCGCGCTCCAGGTCGAGGCGCAGGAAGCGCGGGCCACCGGCCTCGACTTCAAGGACGCGGAGTGGCAGCTGAAGGGCGCCGTGCGCATCACCGTGCCCGACGGCCGGCTCGCGGCGGACGAGGCGACGGTGAACTTCAAGGAGAACCAGATCCAGCGCGCCGTGATCCGCGGCCGGCCGGCCACGTTCGAGCAGCGGCTCAAGGAGAGCAAGCAGCTCGCGCAGGGGCGCGCGAACACGATCGAGTACGACGTCCGCGCGGGCTCGGTGCGACTCGACGGCGACGCATGGCTCACCGATGGACGCAACGAGATCCGCGGCCGCACGCTCGTCTACGACGTCGCGAAGCAGCGCGTCGCGGCGAACCCGGGCGAGTCCGAGCCGGGCGGCGTGCGCATCACGATCAATCCGCAGCAGCCCCCGACGCGGCCGAAGCCGGAAGGCCGCGGCCCGTGAGCGTGCTGCGCGCCGAGTCGCTCGCCAAGCGCTACCGCTCCCGGCAGGTCGTCAAGGACCTCTCGCTCGAGGTCCGCTCCGGCGAGGTCGTTGGCCTCCTCGGGCCGAACGGCGCGGGCAAGACGACGGCCTTCTACATGATCGTGGGCCTCGTGCCGTCCGACGAAGGCAGCATCTGGCTCGACGACCAGGAGCTCACCGGGCTTGCGATGCACCGCCGCGCCCGCCTCGGCGTGGGCTACCTCCCGCAGGAAGCCTCGGTGTTCCGCAAGCTCTCGGTCGAGGACAACATCCGCGCGATCCTCGAGACGCGGGACGACCTCGAGGACGCGAGCGCGCGGGAAGCGGCGCTCGACGCGCTGCTCGAGGAGCTCCACATCGGCCACATCCGCGCGAGCCTCGGCATGAGCCTCTCGGGCGGCGAGCGGCGGCGCGTCGAGATCGCGAGGGCGCTCGCGGCGGAACCGCGCTTCATCCTGCTCGACGAGCCGTTCGCGGGCGTCGACCCGATCTCGGTGGACGACATCCAGCGGATCGTGAAGCACCTGAGCGCGCGCAACATCGGCGTGCTGATCACCGACCACAACGTCCGCGAAACGCTCGGCATTTGCGGGCGCGCGTACATCGTGAGCGCCGGAAGTGTGATCGCGTCGGGATCGGCGGACGAGATCCTTGCCAACCCTCAGGTGCGTGAGGTCTACTTGGGGCAGGATTTCCGCTTGTGACCCCCGGGGCGGAGCGCCCCTTCCAGGCTCTTCCAGATGCTCAAGCCGGCCCTGCAGCTGAAGCTCGGTCAGCAGCTGACGATGACGCCTCAGCTCCAGCAGGCCATCCGGCTGCTGCAGCTTCCCGTCCTCGAACTCCAGGCGCAGGTCCTCGAGGCGCTCGAGACCAACGTCATGCTCGAGGCGGAGGAAGAGGAGCAGGTCGACCTCACCCCGATCGACTCCCAGGCCCCCGAAGCCGCAGGCGAAAGCGAAACCGAGGGCGACGACGAACGCGAAGTCGAAGTCGAGGAGATCGTCGTCGAGATGGAGGACCCGTGGTCCGACACGGCGTCGGGATCCGGCGAGAGCCGCGGCACCGACGACGACGAGCGGCCCCTCGAGGTGTCCGACGAGCGCGACCGCGACCTGCACCAGCACCTCGTCTGGCAGCTCGAGGTGAGCCGCCTCGATCCGCGCGAGGTGTGGATCGGCGAGGCCATCGTCGACGCGCTGAACGACGACGGCTATCTCACCGAGTCTCCCGCCGAGATCGCCCGCAGCCTGAGCGCCGACCTGCCCGTGAGCGAGCAGGACGTCGAACGCGTGCTCGCGTTCGTGCAGACCCTCGACCCGACCGGCGTCGGCGCCCGCTCGGCGTCGGAGTGCATCTGCCTGCAGCTCGCGCAGCTCGAGCCGGACACGCCCGGACGCAAGCTCGCGATCGAGATCGCGCGCGACCACCTGCAGGACGTCGCGGATCGCGACGTCGCGGGCCTCAAGCGCCTGCTCGGCGTCGACGAGGACGAACTGCACGGAGCCCTCGCGCTCATCCGCGCCTGCAACCCGCGCCCCGGCTCGGCGTTCCAGGGCTCGCAGCCCGAGTACATCGTGCCGGACGTGTTCGTGCGCCGTACCGAGCACGGCTGGTCGGTCGAGATCAACCCCGCGTCCGTGCCGCGGCTCAGGGTCAACCAGGGTTACGCGAACCTCGTCGCGCGCTCCGCGGACTACGCGACGCTGCGCGCGCAGCTGCAGGAGGCGCGCTGGCTGATCCGCAGCCTCGAGATCCGCAACGAGACGCTGCTCAAGGTCGCCCGGACGATCGTGCAGCGCCAGGCCGCCTTCCTCGAGAAGGGCGACGAGGCGATGCAGCCGATGATCCTGCGCGACGTCGCCGAGGCGGTCACCATGCACGAGTCGACGATCTCGCGCGTGACCACCGGCAAGTACATGCACACGCCGCGCGGGATCTTCGAGTTCCGTTATTTCTTCTCGAGCCACGTGAGCGGCGCCGACGGCGAGGACGTCTCGTCGGTCGCGATCCGCGCGCGCATCCGCAAGCTGATCGCGGACGAAGAACCCGGCAAGCCCCTGAGCGACGCGCAGCTCGCGAACCTGCTCGCCGGCGAAGGGGTCAAGGTCGCGCGGCGCACGGTGGCCAAGTACCGCGAGGCGCTCGGCCTCGCCTCGTCGAGCGAGCGCCGCCATGCGACGGCGCGCGCCGGAGCGTAGGGGGAACCCCGCGGGCCGGAACGAGGTCGTAAAAAAGGCACTCACCCAGGTCAGGAGGAGCAGACGATGCGCGTGAACACGAGCGGACACCACGTCGAAGTCACCCCGGCGCTGCGCAGCTACGCGGAGCGTAAGCTGGGCCGGATCCTGCGCCGGTTCGACCGCGTCATCCGGGTGACCTGTACCCTGACCGTCGACAAGCTCCGCCACCGCGCCGAATCCACCGTCCATCTCCGGGGGCCCGCCATCCACGCCGCCGCCGTCGCCGGGGACATGTACGCCGCCATCGATGCGCTGGCGGACAAGCTCGACCGCCGCGTGCGACAGCGCAAGGAGCGCCTGCAGGACCACCACGCGATCGAGGCGCAGAAGCACGGCTTCGCGTCCGCGCCATGACGCAGGCCGGCGCCCGCGGATGCGCCTGATCGTCGTGAGCGGGCTGTCGGGCTCCGGCAAGAGCGTCGCGCTCAACATGCTGGAGGACCTCGACTACTACTGCGTCGACAACCTGCCCGCGGGCCTGCTGCCAGGCTTCATCGGCTACACGGTGCGCACGAGCGAGCCCGCCTACCGCCTCACCGCGGTGGGCGTGGACGCGCGCAACCGCCCCGAGGATCTCGCCGACGTGCCGCGGCTGCTCGACGAGCTGCGCCGCAGCGGCATCGGCTGCGAACTCCTGTTCCTGCGCGCCGACAACGAGCAGCTCCTGAAGCGGTTCAGCGAGACCCGGCGGCGTCACCCGTTGAGCCGCAGCGGCATCGGCCTCCAGGAAGCGCTCGACCAGGAACGGAGACTGCTCGCGCCGGTCGCGAACGCGGCCGACCTGACGATCGACACCTCGCGCCTCTCGGTGCACGAGCTGCGCGACCTCGTCCGCGAGCGCGTCGTCGAGCGCGCCTCCGGCGGCCCGTCGCTGCTCTTCGAGTCGTTCGCCTATCGCCACGGCGTGCCCGACGACGCCGACTTCGTGTTCGACGCCCGCGCGCTGCCGAACCCGTACTGGAATCCGTCGCTGCGCGAACACACGGGCCGCGACGAGCCGATCCGGCAGTTCATGGGCGCGCAGGAGGAAGCGAACCGCTTCCTCGAGGACGTGCAGGGCTTCCTCGAGCGGTGGCTGCCCTCGCTGGTGCGCTCGAACCGCAGCTACCTCACCGTCGCGGTCGGCTGCACCGGTGGACAGCATCGCTCGGTCTACCTGGCGGAGCGACTGGCGACGCACTTCCAGGGGCGCTACGGGCGCACGCTGATCCGTCACCGCGATCTCGCGAGCCGCCGGCACGAATAGCGCCCGCGGGGTGCCCGAGCGGGCCGGGAGCGCGTACAGTGCGCGCGCCATGGCCACCGAAACCGAGATCCTCCGTCCGACGCGTCTCGAGACGCTGCGCGCGGCGCTCGGCCAGGGCGCCGGTCGTCGCGTCGCGCGCCTGCTCGACGCCATGCATCCGGCGGAGATCGCCTCGCTCCTGGAGTCGTTGCCGCCGGCGCAGCGCGAGCTCGTCTGGGACCTCGTCGACCCGGAACTCGAAGGCGAGGTGCTCATCGAGCTGAGCGAGGACGTGCGGGCCGAGCTGATCCGCGGCATGGAGACCGAGGACCTCGTGGCCGCCGCCGAAGGACTCGAGGTCGACGACCTCGCGGACTTGCTCGAGGACCTGCCCGAGCATGTGCACCGCCAGGTGCTGCGTTCGATGGACTCGCGCGACCGCGAGCGCCTGCACGCCGTGCTCGCCTACGAGCCCGATACGGCCGGCGGCCTCATGAACACCGACACCGTGAGCGTGCGACCCGACGTCACGCTCGAGACGGTGCTGCGCTACCTGCGCATGCGCGGCGACATCCCGGACAACACCGACTCGCTGTTCGTCGTGAACCGTCACGACCGCTACCTGGGCGTGCTCGACCTCGCGCGGCTCCTCACCGAAGACCCGGAGCGCACGGTCGGCGAGGTGATGCAGTCCGACGTGCCCGGCATCGCGCCCGTCACGCCGGCGACTGAGGTCGCGAGCCTGTTCGAGGACCGCGACCTGCTGTCGGCGGCGGTCGTGGGGACGGACGGACGCCTGCTCGGGCGCATCACCGTCGACGACGTGGTCGACGTGATCCGCGAGGAGGCCGACCACTCGGTCATGAGCATGGCCGGCCTGGACGAGCGCGCCGACGTGTTCGCGGGCGTGGTGCCGAGCGCGCGCAGACGCGGGCTGTGGCTCGGCGTGAACCTCGCGACGGCCTTCCTGGCGGCCTGGGTGGTGGGGCTCTTCGAGTCGACGATCCAGGAGATCGTGGCGCTCGCCGTCCTCATGCCGATCGTCGCGAGCATGGGCGGCGTCGCCGCGACGCAGACGCTCACGCTGATGGTGCGCGGTCTCGCGCTCGGGCAGGTCGAGCGCGCGAACGCACGTTGGCTGCTCGGCAAGGAGGTCGCCGTCGCACTGCTGAACGGGATCGTCTGGGCGACCGTCGTCGCGATCGTCGCCTGGCTGTGGTTCGGGCAGCCGAAGATCGCGGGCGTGCTCTTCGCTGCGATGGTCGTGAACCTGCTCGCGGCGGGCCTCGCGGGAGCGATCGTACCGCTCGCGCTCAAGCGGCTGGACATCGACCCTGCCGTCGCCGGAGGCGTCGTCGTCACGACCGTGACGGACGTAGTGGGCTTCGCCTCGCTGCTCGGCCTCGGGGCCTGGCTGCTGCGCTAGCCGCGGCCCCGCCCGTCACCGCGACGGCATGCCGAGGAAAGCGGTGATCTCGTCACGTCGCGCGCGTGCGTCCGATTCGCCGAGGCGCACGAGTTCCGACGTGTACGCAGACTCGAACAGCAGGTAGCTCGCGAGCAGTCCCCCGCGCGCCTCGAGCGCGCCCATGGTCCTGAGCAGCGTGCGCAGGCTGCGCGGCATGGCGCCCAGGTGGCGACGCGCGAGCACGTTGGGGTCCTCGCTCGGCTGGATCACGAGTACCTCGATGGGCCGGCGACCCGGCTCCGGCGCGTACCGCTCCTCGGACAGGAGCCCGTTGATCTGGCGCAGCCGCTCGAGATCGATCGACAGCCCGTCGGTGAACAGCGAGTCGAGCACGAAGCCGAGCAGGTGGCCGGGGCTCGGCGGCGTATCGACGCTGCCGTCCGCCGGCGAGGCGGCGGAATCCGCGCGGGTGCCCACGACCAGCAGGCGGTTCGCGCCGAGGTGCACCGCGGGGCTCAGCGGCGCGAGCTGGCGCATCGCGCCGTCGCCGTAGTAGTCCCCGTCGACGCGCGCCGCCGGGAAGATGAACGGGATCGCCGCGCTCGCCATCAGCACCTCGAGGTCGATCGCGCGGTGCACGCCGGCCCGCCGCACGCGACTCCACCCGGCGGTGGAGGCCGCGGCTTCGAAGAACGCAACCGCGCGGCCGGTCGTGTAGCTCGTCGTGGCGACCGCAAGGGCGCGGACCGGACCCGCGGCGATCGAGGCCGGGATGCGCTCGATCGGGATCACCGACGCGATGAGTTCCCGCAGCGGCGCCGTGTCGAGCAGCGCGCGCGGCGGCGCCAGCCAGCCGCCCGAGAAGACCGACAGCAGCCAGTGCAGGCTCGCGCGAAGGACGGTCAGCGGATCGACCCGCACGACCTGCTCGAGCCGGAACCCCTCCCACACTCGCAGGAGTTCCGCGACCGCCTCGGTCATGCAGTGCGCCCGCGCGGCGAGCGCGGCGGCGTTCAGCGCGCCGGCCGACGTGCCGACCAGCACCTCGAACGGGCACGGGCTGCCGTCCGGCAGCCATCGAGCGATTTCCTTGAGAACTCCGACCTGGTAGGCCGCGCGCGCCCCCCCGCCCGCGAGCACGAGCGCCTCGCGGTTCTCGAAGAACACGTAGTTGGTATCCGGGTCCCCCGCCGCCGGGGATCCCGCGCTGACAGGGACCGGATCGCGGATTACCATGATGGTTCGCTGGTTCGCTCCGAACGCGAGTCTGCGCCACCCACGGAGAGTTGCCATGCACACGCCCGCCCCGCGCCGCTTCCTTGCGACGGCCGTCGCACTTCTGGCCCTCACGGGCATCGCGGTCGCCGCGACGCCTTCCGTGGGAGAGCCTGCGCCCGCCTTCAAGCTGCAGGACCAGGACGGAAAGTGGCACAGCCTGTCCGACTACAAGGGCAAGTGGGTCGCGCTGTACTTCTACCCGAAGGACGACACGCCCGGCTGCACGACCCAGGCCTGCGGATTCCGCGACAACGTGTTCGCCTTCGACAAGGCCGGCGCGGTGATCGTCGGCGTGAGCGTCGACGACGTCGCCTCCCACAAGGAGTTCGCGAAGAAGCACGGCCTGCCATTCACGCTGCTCGCCGACGCCGACAAGGCAGTGGCGAAGCAGTACGGGGTGCTGTAGAGCGTCGGCGTGGCCGAGTTCGCGCGCCGCGACACGTTCATCATCGACCCCGAGGGCCGCATCGTGAAGCACTACGAGTCGGT
>RPQJ01000069.1 GCA_003819815.1 Lysobacterales bacterium | reverse complement strand
GCAGTGGCCCTTGCCGCGCCGGCCGAGACGTCCGCCACGAGCGACCTGCTCGACGAGCAGGGCGAGCCCACCGAGGTCTATCACTTCACCAACGACACGGGGAAGCGAGGCATCGCGGCGATGGGTCTCCTGATGCCCGGCCCGAGTGGCCAGGTCTACTTCTCCGCCGTGCCTTTCCAGACGGCGTCGCAGGCGCAGAGCGCGCTTTCGCTGCCCCGCACGCCGACCGGCTACTACGCCATCCCGCGCTCGAACATTCCGCGGCCGTTGACATGGACCGTCACACCACCAGACTTCGGACAGGCGGGCGGCGGGCTCCAATCCTCGGTGACGGGCTCGGTCCCGCTCACCGGGGCGCAGTGGTACGCCATCCGTCCATGAGCAGGAGAGAACCGGCATGAGCAGGAAAGACTTCCTCGTCGGCTACGACTACGGGCAGGGCGGCCTCTGGGCCATCGTGCGCGCCGACTCGGCCGAGCAGATCCGCGCGCGTTATCCGCAGGTCGCGGTCTACTCGGAGCCGCCGACGACGCTCGACGCGGCGACGCTCACGACCGTGCGCAGCCTGCCCCCGGTCGACGTCGACGATCCGCCCACGGGCTGGCTCGCCGACCTGGAGGCCTGAGGCCGCGGCCCGGAGATCGCAGGGCGGCGTCCGGTCCCGCACCGGGCGCCGCCCGCGACTGTCCGCCCGACGGGCTGCACCGGTTCCCGCGCGCGAGAGCTTCGGGCCTTGGTGCCCTCCCGCGGCCCGGGCGCATCCTCTAGCATGGCGCCTCGCCGCCGAGGACCCGCGCCCATGCCCATCCGCCAGAGCTTTTCCGACGCGATCGGCCACACGCCGCTCATCCGCCTCAACGTCTTCAGCGACGAGACGGGCTGCGAGATCCTCGGCAAGGCCGAGTTCCTTAACCCCGGCGGCTCGGTGAAGGACCGCGCCGCCCGTGGCATCCTCGACGACTTCGAGCGGCGCGGCGAGCTCGAGCCCGGCGGCACGCTGGTCGAGGGCACGGCCGGAAACACCGGCATCGGCTTCGCGCACCTCTGCAACGCGCGCGGCTACCGCTGCGTGATCGTCATGCCGGACAACCAGTCGCCCGAGAAGGCGGCGCTGCTGCGCACGCTCGGTGCCGAGGTGCGGATCGTGAAGACCGTGCCGTACGCGAGCGACGATCACTACCAGAAGCTCGCGCCGCGCATGGCCGCGGAGATCCCGGGCGCCGCGTGCGGCAACCAGTTCGACAACACCGCGAACCGCGACGCGCACTACGCCACGACGGGCCCGGAGATCTGGCACGAGACGGGCGGCCGCGTCGACGCGTTCGTCTGCGCCACCGGCACCGGGGGCACGCTTGGCGGCGTGTCGCGATACCTCAAGGAGCAGAAGCCGGGGGTGCGCATCGTGCTCGCGGACCCGATGGGCAGCGCGCTCTACCACTGGGTGAAGACCGGCACGCTCAAATCCGAGGGCTCGAGCGCGGTGACCGAGGGCATCGGGATCGGCCGCGTCACCGCGAACCTCGAGGGCGCGCCGATCGACGACGCGGTGCGCCTCGAGGATCCGGAGATCGTCCGCACGGCGCACCGGCTTCTGCACGAGGAGGGGCTCTTCCTCGGGGGCACCAGCGGCACCAACGTAGCGGCGGCCGTGCGCGTCGCGCGCGACCTCGGCCCCGGCAACACCGTCGTCACCATCCTCTGCGACGGCGGCCACAAGTACCTGTCGCGGTTCTGGAACCCGGAGTATCTCGCGCAGAAGGGCCTCGCCGACGTCGCGGGCCCGGGCGGGCGGGGCGCCTAGCGCGCGCCGCCCGTCCGACGCATCGGTGCCGAACAGCGCGAGCCGCGGAACCGGCGCTGCATTGCCATGCGCGCCCCGGCGGGCGTACGCTCGGCCGACACGCCGGTGCTGCGGGCCGGCGCGAAGAAGCAACGTTGAGTCTTCACGCACCACGACGGGTTTCCGCGGTGGCCTGAAGGACCGCGGTTCCCCGTCGCTACACGGAGGTTCCCATGGTCAGCAAGCTCGACCGTCTTTCGCTCGTCGTCGCCGGCGCCTTCGCCGCCCTGTGTCCCCAGCTGCCCTTCGCACCGCCCGCGCTGCAGGCAGCGACTTCTGCGGTGGTCGCAAGCGGCCTCGTCAATCCGCGCGGCATCGCCCAGGCGCCGAACGGCTGGATCTACGTCGCGGAGTCCGGCAACGCCGGCGGCCTCGATTGCGATCCGCCGAAGCCGCCGTTCCCGGGGCCCGCGGTGCCGTTGACCGAGACGTGCCTCGGGCAGAGTGGGGCGATCGCCCGGGTGGATCCGACCGGGGTATGGCCGCCGGTGCGCATCGTGTCCGGTCTGCCGTCGGTCACCAACCGGGCGCTCGCCGATGCGGCGGGTCCGTACGACATCTCGTTCAACGGGACCGGCAACGCCATCGTGACGGTGGGCCTCGGCGGCAACGTGGCGGGCCGCGCCGAGCTCGGGCCGGACGCCGCCGCGCTCGGCAACCTGCTCAAGGTCGCGCCGAGCGGGCAGTGGAAGTTCGCGGGCGACGTCGCGGCGCACGAGGAATCCGACCCCGACGGCGCCGGTGCCGACAGCAACGGCTTCGGCGTGCTCGCGCTGCCGTCGCGCTCGATCGTCGCGGATGCCGGCGGCAACTCGCTCGTCGAGGTGCGGGCCAACCGACGCACGCGCACGCTCGCGGTGTTCCCCGCGCAGTTCGCGCCGCTGCCCGGCCCGCCGCCGCAGCCGATGATTCCCGTGCAGTCCGTGCCGACTTCCGTCGCGCTCGGGCCCGACGGCTGGTTCTACGTCGGCGAGCTCACGGGGTTCCCGTTCCCCGCCGGCGCGGCGCGTGTCTGGCGCGTTCCGCCGGATGGCGGCACGCCCGAGGTCTGCGCGACCGGCTTCACGGCGATCGTGGACGTCACGTTCGATCCCTGGGGCAACCTGTATGTGCTCGAGTTCGCCTCGGGACTCGGCTTCCCGCCGAACACCGGCCGGCTGTCGCGGCTCGACAGCGACGACGTCTGCCGCGCGCGCACCGACTCCGACCGGATCGACGTCGTCCTCTCGCGCCCGTCGGGCGTCGTCATCGGTCTCGACGGCGCCGCTTACGTCACTAACGCCACGTTCGCGCCGTTCGGCACGGGCGAGGTGCTGCGCGTTACCCTCGATTGAGTCGCTGACAGGGCTGGGGGCATCCCGAGGACGGATGCCCCCAGTCGAGATTCCTTACATCCGTACGATCCGGTCGCGGTCGCGACGGACCGCTCCTTCACCCGCCGGCTCGTGCGTTTCACGCAAGTGCTTGAATCTGGGCAATTACCGCTCCGCTGGCACGGAGGTTGCTCTGTCGTATCCCAGGGATCCCCCGAGGATCGAGGCATGCGACAGAATCCGACCAGAAGCCGTACGAAAGCGGCCGCGCTCTTCACCGCCGCACTGGCGCTCGCGTGCTCGGCCGTCGTGACGCGAGCCGAAACATCGGCACCTGCGGCCGCACCGGCGGTTCCAACCGCAACACCGGCACCATCCGCCCCCTCAGCGCAGGAAAGCAACGGCACGACGGGTCCGGCTGCGGAGCCGGCGAAGCCGAGGCGGTCCGAGCAGCCGCGCCGCAAGAAGAGCCTCGAGTTCGGGATCGGCGAGGACGATCCGGCGCAGCGCCGCAAGAGGCCGGCCTAGGAATCAGGGCGGCGCTTCGACCGGGCTGCGCGAGGCCGGCGTCGCCTCGATCTCGGCTTCCGCGAGCTTGGCCCTCACCGCCTCGAGTTCCTCGACGGTCGCGAGCGGGCCGATTCGCACGCGATACCACGTCTCGTCCTCGAGCGAGTAGCGCTGGATCTTCGCGTCGATGCCGTACTGCGCGAGGCGCGCCTGCAGCTTGTCCGCTTCCGCCGGCTGCTTGAACGAGCCTGCCTGCAGAACGACGTCGCCCGTCGGCAGCGCCGAGGCCGGCGCGGCCGCCTTGGCCACGGCCTTCGGCACCTCGACTTCCTGCTTGGGCAGCATGTCGTAGAACGTCAGGTCCGCGCCGGCCTCCGCTGCCTCGGCGGGCACCGGCGTTTCTTCCGCGGCTTTCGCCGACGCGGGCTTCGCTTCCGCATCCGGCTCGGGCGCCGCCGGAATCTGGCCGCGGTCGTGCAGGTGCACGGCCAGCGCCACGCCGAGGCCGATCGTGAGTCCGACCGCGAGCCCGGTCCACCCGGAGAACGCCTGCGTGCCGGGCGTGTGCCGCTTGACGTGCTTGTAGTCGCGGCTGAGCGTCTTGCCCGAGCCGGCGCTCACATCGCCTCCGGGGCGGACACCCCGAGCAGCCCGAGCCCGTTGCGGATCACCTGCCGCAGGCCACGGACCAGCAGGAGGCGTGCGTCCCGGAGTTCCGCGTCGTCGACCAGGAACTGGTGGGCGTTGTAGTAGGTGTGGAAGTCGTTCGCGAGTTCGCGCAGGTAGTGCACGAGCATGTGCGGGGCGCGCTGCAGGGCCGCGGCCTCGACGATCTCGGGGTATCGGCTCAGCGTCGCGAGCAGCGCCTGCTCGTGCGATTCGCCGAGGCGCGCGAGTGCCGCGCGGCCGCGCGCCTCGTCGGGGACGATGCCCTTCTCGCGCGCTTGCCGGAACACGCTGCACACGCGGGCGTGCGCATACTGGATGTAGTAGACGGGGTTCTCGTTCGACTTCGAGGTCGCGAGCTGCAGGTCGAAGTCGAGGTGCTGGTCGTTGCTGCGCATCACGTAGAAAAACCTGGCGGCGTCGTTGCCGACCTCGCGGCGCAGCTCCCGGAGCGTGATGAACTCGCCCGAGCGCGTCGACATCTGCACCTTCTCGCCGCCGCGGTAAAGCGTGACGAACTGCACGAGACGCACCTCGAGGCTGTCGCCCGGCTCGCCCATCGCGACGAGCCCGGCCCGCACGCGCGCGACGTAGCCGTGGTGGTCGGCGCCGAGCACGTCGACGAGCCGTTCGAAGCCGCGCTCGCGCTTCTGCAGGTGATAGGCGATGTCGGAGGCGAAGTAGGTCTTGAGGCCGTTCTCGCGGACGACGACGCGGTCCTTCTCGTCGCCGAAGTCGGTGGCGCGGAACCACTGCGCGCCTTCCTTCTCGTAGACGACGTCGTTCGCGCGCAGCTTCTCGAGCGCGCGGTCGATCGCGCCGTCGGTGGAGAGGCTGCGCTCGGAGAACCAGCAGTCGTAGCGGACGCCGAACTCTTCGAGGTCCTCGCGGATGTCGGCGAGGATGTCGTCGAGCGCGAGGTCGAACGCCTGGCGGAATCCCGCCTCGCCGAGCAGCGTCTTCGCGCGGGCGATGACGGCGTCGATGTATGCGTCCTTGTCGCCGGCGGGTGCGTCCGGCGGCAGGTCGCGGAAGACGTCCGCCGCCGGGCGCACGAGCGAGCGGCCCGCGCGCTCGACGAGCTTGTTCGCGATCGGGTGCAGGTAGTCGCCGCGGTAGCCGTTCGAGGGGAACGGGAACTGCTCGCCGAAGCACTCGAGATACCGCAGCCACACGCTCGCGGCGAGGATGTCCATCTGCCGGCCGGCGTCGTTGATGTAGTACTCGCGGTGCACCGAGTACCCGGCGGCGTCGAGCAGGTTCGCGAGCGTCGCGCCGAACGCCGCATGGCGCCCGTGGCCGACGTGCAGCGGGCCCGTCGGGTTCGCGGAGACGAATTCGACGATCACGCGCTCGCCGCCGCCCATCGAGCTGCGGCCGTAGTTCGTGCCTTCGTCGAGCACGCGCCCGAGCGCGGCGTGGTGGCTCGCCGGGGAGAGGAAGAAATTGATGAAGCCGGGCCCCGCGATCTCGACGCGGGAGACCAGCTCGTTCGGCGGCAGCGCGGAGACGATCGCCTGCGCGAGGTCACGCGGCTTGCGCTTCGCTGCCTTCGCGAGCTGCATCGCGACGTTGCAGGCGAAGTCGCCGTGGGCCGCGTCGCGGGTGCGCTCGACCGTCGCGGCGACCTGCGTTATGTCGGATGGGCGCAGTTCGGCCGGCAGGGCGGCGAGCGCGTCCCGCACGAGCGTTTCGATCAGGGTTTTCAAGGCTTTGCCGTCAGGGGAGGCCCGGCGAGGGCCGTCAGTCTAGGGAATTCCGTCAGGGGAAGCGAGCCCGAACTGTGACGTGCTGCCGACGTCGGTCGGCGGCGATTCCTATCATGCTCGAAGCCCGCTACTGCGCCCCTCCGGAGAGTCCCCATGCAAGCCCGACGCCTCGCCCGTCCCAGTGCGCTCGCCGCGGCCGTGGCCGCGATTCTCCTCGCAGGCTGCAGCGGCGGAGGAGACGGCGGTGGAGACTCCGCCCGGACCGGCACCCTGAAGCTCGGCATCACCGACGCTCCGGTCGATTTCGCCGAGGACGTGGTCGTGAAGTTCACGGCCGTCGAGCTCAAGCCGAAGGAAGGCCCGTCGATCACGATCCCGATCGCCGCGGGCTCGGTCGACCTGCTCGATTACCAGGGCACCGAGCGCATGATGCTGCTCGACGGCGTCGAGGTCCCGGCGGGCGAGTACGTCTGGATGCGGCTCGCCGTGGCAGCAGATCCGAACGTCGTGGGCGATTCGTACCTGCGGCTCGAGCAGGGTGGCGCCGAGTGTGAAATGCGCATCCCGAGCGGCGACGAAACGGGCCTCAAGCTGAACCGCGGCTTCACCGTCGGCGTCGGCTCGATCACCGACTTCACGATCGATTTCGACCTGCGCAAGTCCGTCATCGCGCCGCCGGGCCAGACGACGCCCGTCGACACCTGCGGCGGCCAGGCCTACACGCTGAAGCCCGTGCTCCGCATGGTCGACAACCTCCAGGTGGGCTCGATCACGGGTGCCGTCGATCCTGCGCTGATCCAGGCACAGTGCGAGTCGTCGACCGAGGCGCCGTACCCGGGGAACGTCTATCTCTACGGCCCGGTCACGGCGACCACCGTTGCGCCCGACGACTACGACGGGGTCCCGAACGACCCGAACGGCGACGACCCTCTCGCGAGCGCCATGGTGGACCCTGCGACGTTCCGCTACACGATCGGCTACGTTCCGGTCGGCAGCTACGAACTGGCCTACACGTGCGACGTCGACTCGACGACGGTCGATGCCGACGTCGTGCCGACACCGCCGGAGAGCGGCGAAGTGGTGGAATTCACGCCGGCCGACGGCGTGGCGGTGACCGTGACGGCCGGCCAGGCGACCGTGCAGGACTTCACGCTGCCGGCGCCCTGAGGATCCCGCCGCCGAGGAGCGTCGCATGCACAAGGTCGTCTGGGTCGCGTTGTCCGCGGGGTTGCTGTCCGCATGCGGCGCGAGCCCGGTGGTGGCCCCGGAGCCTTCGCACGATGCCCGGCAGCCCTCCGGCGGCGGCATGGCACATCACGAAGCCATGCACGACGAACCGCGTGAGCGCGCACGCCAGCGCTGGGACGCCGCCGACACGGACCGGAACGGCCGGCTGTCGCGCGCCGAGACGCAGGCCTCGATGCCTGGACTCTACGATCGCTTCGACCGGTTCGACGTGAACGGCGACGGCGAGATCGCCGCCGACGAAGCGCACCCCTTCCGCATCGACGACCGGTAGTTCAACCGCCGCCCTGAAGCCCGTAGCGCGCGAGGAAACGGCCGTAGCGCGAGTCGCCGCGCAGGTTCGCGAGCAGCGGGTCGACGTGCGTGAAGATCATCCCCGCATCGTGGGTGGCGCCGGCCCGCTCGAGGCACTGGAATGCGGCGTCGATCTCGCCCCGGAAAGCATGGATCTGCGCGAGCTGGTAGGCCGTACCGCTGCCCGTCATGGCCTCGAGCTGCTCGAGCGCCGAGTCCGAGTCCGCGGACCGGCCGAGCGCGTGGTGCACGATCGCGAGCCCCGTGAGCCGCCAGAACTCGCTAGGCTCCCGCTGCATCTCCTCCAACGCTCCCGCCTCGTCGCCGCGGGCGAGCAGGACCTTGCCGACGTGGTAGTGGCCGCTGAGCCAGCCCGGGCTCAGGGCCAGCACCTTGCGTCGCAGCGCCTCCGCCTCCTCGTAGCGGCCGTCGTAGTAGCAGGCGTTGCCGTAGACCGCGTGCGCGAGCGCGCTCAACGGGTCCGAGCGGAGCGCCTGGCGGCAGTTCCGCAGGGCGTCGTCGAGCCGGCCGTTGCGGATCGCGATGTTCGCGATGCGTATCAGGACGCGCGGGTTGTGGGGCTCGAGCTGTCGCGCGCGCTCGAGGCGACGCATGCCGCCGTCGAAGTCGACGCCCTCGAGCACGTCGAGGTAACCGAGCAGCGAAAGCGGCTCGGCGAGGTCCGGACTCAGCGCCAGGGCCCTCTCCGAATACTCCCGCGCGCGCCGCGCGCCTTCGTCGTAGTCGACGAGCGAGTTGTTGGCGCCGGCGAAGTACAGCACGCCGAGCGTGGCCCAGGCCGGGCCGAACCGGGGATCGACGCCGAGCGCGGCCTCGAGCTCGGCGATCGCCCGCTCGTGGCCTTCCTTCGAGGCGAGGTCGGCATGCTGCCTCGCGCGCAGAAAGTGTGCATAGGCCACGGGATCCGTCGGCCACGAGCGCGGCGCGCCCTCGCCGAGGAGCCTGACCTGGAGTTCGTCCACGACGGCGGCCGCGATCTCGTCCTGCACCGCGAAGATGTCGGTGAGGTCGCGGTCGTAGGAGCGCGACCAGACGTGCGAGCTGTCCGAGCCGCGCACCAGCTGCGCCGTGATGCGGATGCGATTGCCCGAGCGGCGCACGCTCCCCTCGAGCAGGTGCGCCACGCGCAGTTCCTGCGCGATCGCAGTTGCGCTGACCGGGCGCCCGCGGAAGGCGAACGACGACGTGCGCGCGACGACGCGCAGCCCCGGCGTGCGCGAGAGCAGGTTCAGGAGTTCCTCGGACAGGCCGTCGGCGAAGTGCAGGTTGGCGGGGTCCTCGCTCATGTTCGCGAAAGGCAGCACGGCGATCGAGGGATCCTGCGCCGTCGGAAGGATGGGCGCGGGGGCTGCGCGGTCGGGCGTGGGCTCGGCCGCCGCACGATCCGTTGCGGCGGATGCGGCAGGCGCCGGGGACACGTCGACCTCGCGCCGTATTCCCTCCGGCGTGATCTGGTGCATCCAGGAAAGCACGAGAGCGAGCGGGAACCCGATCACCAGCAGCACGAAGACGAGCCGCAGGCCCCAGGCGGGCACCGCGAGCATCTCGAGCAGCAGTTCGGCCACCTGCAGCAGCAGCCAGGCCGCTGCCGCGTAGATGACCGCGGTCCGGATGACCTTGCGACGCTTGAGTTCCGCGATGAGACGCATGTAGCCGTTGTTCCCTGCTGCGGCACGCCGCACGCAGCAGCGTACTCCGGCGCTCGTGGCCCCCGCTAGAAGAGCTCGAGGGGATCGACGTCGATCGACCAGCGAACGCGCCGCGCCTCCGGCATCGCCTCGACCTCCGGCAGCCAGCGCGACAAGAGGCGCTGCAGCGGGCCGTGGCTCCGCGCGTGGAGCAGAAGCTGCGCGCGATAGTGTCCGGCGCGCCGCTCCATCGGGGCCGCCGCGGGACCGAGCAGCTCGACCTCGCCACCGGCCTGCGCCGCGGCGAGCTCGCGCGCGCGATCGAGGAAGGCCATCGGCGGCTCGCGGCGCGCGGCCTCGGCCCGCAGCACCGCGATGCGCGCGAACGGCGGCCACTCGGCCTGCCTGCGCTCGGCGAGCGCGGCCTCCGCGTAGGCGTCGTAACCGCCCTCGACGAGCTGCGCGAGCAGCGGATGCTCGGGATACTCGGTCTGGATCAGCACCTCGCCCGGTCGCTCGGCGCGTCCCGCGCGCCCGGCGACCTGCACGATCGTCTGCGCGAGCCGCTCGCTCGCGCGGAAATCGGTGCCGAAGAGCCCCTGGTCCGCGTTCAGCACGACGACGAGCGTGACGTCCGGAAAGTGATGGCCCTTGGTCAGCATCTGCGTGCCGACGAGCAGGCGCACCTCGCCGCGCGTCACGCGGTCGAGGGCGCTCTCGAGCGCGCCGCGGCGGCGCACCGCGTCGCGGTCGATGCGCGCGAGCGGCACCCCGGGGAAGAGCTGCGCGAGCGTCTCCTCGATGCGCTCCGTGCCCTGGCCGACGGGCTTCGCCGGCTGGCCGCAGTCGGGACAGGTCTCGGGGACGCGTTGCTCCGTGCCGCAGTGGTGACAGTGCAGCCGGTGCTCGCGCTGGTGCACCGTGAGGCGCGCGTCGCAGCGCGGACAGGGCGCGACCCACCCGCACGACGGACAGAAGAGCGACGGTGCGTAGCCGCGGCGGTTCAGGTACAGCAGCACCTGCCCGCCCTGCTCGAGGTGCCTGCCGATCGCGAGCACCACCGGCGTCGCGATTCCGTGCGTGCCCGCGTGCCTGCGCAGGTCCACGAGCCGCAGCGTCGGCGGCCGCGCGCCCGCCGCTCGCACCGGCAGCCCGAGCCGCGTCGAGCGGCCCGAGCCCACGCGCTCGAGGCTCTCGAGGGAGGGCGTCGCGGAACCGAGCACGACCGGAATGCCGAGGCGTTGCGCGCGCGCGAGCGCGAGGTCGCGTGCGGAGTAGCGGAAGCCTTCCTGCTGCTTGTACGACGCGTCGTGCTCTTCGTCGACGACGATGAGCCCCGCGCGCGCGAGCGGCGCGAACACGGCGGAGCGCGTGCCGATGACGACCGGAGCCGTGCCGTCGCGGGCCGAGCGCCAGGCCTGCAGCCGCTCGGTGTCGGGCAGCGACGAATGCATCACCGCGAGCGGCGCGTCGAAGCGCGCCTCGAACCTCGCAACGAGCTGCGGCGTGAGCGAGATCTCGGGCACGAGGACGAGCGCCTGCTCGCCGCGGCGCACGACGTCCTCGATCGCGCGCAGGTAGACCTCGGTCTTGCCGCTGCCGGTCACGCCGTGCAGCAGGAAGGACGCGTGGCGCCCGCTCGCCGCCGCGATGGCCGCGATCGCGCGCTCCTGGTCGGGCGTGGGATCGGGGCGCGGGCCGATCCGCGCGTCGCGGTCGAACGCCGGCGTCCGCGCGGTCTCGGCGCGCAGGCGCGTCGCCCAGCCGCGTTTCTCGAGCTCGCGCATCGGATCGCGCCAGCGGGGCGAGCGCGCGAGGAGTTCGGCCTCGTCGGCCGCGTCGCGTTCGCGGAGGAAATCGACCAGTTCGTTGAGGCGCGTCGCGCGCGAGGAAAGCGGGGGCAGCGTGCCGGTGCGCGCCGCGGCGGTCAGCGTCCAGCGCTCGGTGGTCGCGTTCGCGGCAGCGCCCGAGCGGAGGGCCGCAGGCAGGGCGGCGGCGATCACTTCGCCGGGCGGGTGACGGTAGTAGTCGGCGGACCACAGGAGCAGGTCGAGCAGCGCCGGGTCGAGCACGGGCGTCGCGTCTATGACGGCGTGCGCGGGCTTCAGCCGCGACTCGGGCAACTCGGACTCCGCCCGCAGGGCCGCGAGCACGCCGACGACGCGCCTGCGCCCGAACGGCACCCACAGCCGCACGCCGGGCTGCAGCGTCGCGGGATCGGTGTGCAGCGGCGGCCGGTAGTCGAACAGGCGCCGAAGAGGCGCATCGACGGCGATCGCAAGTACGGCACTCAAGCGCAGGCCCGCTTATGTCCAGTTGTCCACACGGACTGTGGATAACTCTGTGGATGCAGCGCGTGCAAGTCGTCCAAGTGCCGGAGCGGGCGGGTAGTTTCCACAAATGGTCACAAATTCGCCGCAGGAAAATAAAGCCATGATTATCAATGGATTAATCTTAGCGTTAAGCAGCGGATGCAATTGGAACCAGTCCGGATCGGCCGCTGCGCTTGTCGCTTCGGGACGCTTGTAAGACGCATGTGCATGATTGCACAGGGAAAGCATTCGCTGCGCTTGAAAAAGCCCGCTCCCGGCGTTAGTGCAATGGACCCGGTGTCCCTCGCGGACCGTCGCGAGGCGTGCCGTGTCAACCGAACCGCGGACGGCGCGTTCGTGCCGTCTGATGAACTGCATCGAGTCACCGGGAGGATGGTTTGGACGCAGCCGTGAAGCTCGATCGCTTCCTGGCCGGCGTGGAGCGTCGGGCATTCCGGGTTGCCCAGCTCGCGTTGCGTGATCGCGACGACGCGCTCGACGTCGTCCAGGGTGCGATGCTGCGCCTCGCGCGCAGCTACGGTGGTCGCTCGAGCGAGGAGTGGCCGGCGTTGTTCTTCCGGATCCTCTACAACGGCATCCACGACGCGCAGCGCCGCCGGGCGGTGCGGTCGAGGATCTTCGGGCTGTGGCCCGGCGGCCGCACCGACGGGGAAGACGAGAGCGATCCGCTGGAGCGCATCGCAAGTCGTGCGCCGGAACCCGATCGCGAGCTCATGGCCGCCGAGGCGATGAGGCACCTCGAGTCCGCACTCGCCGAACTGCCGGCGCGTCAACGCCAGGCGTTCGTGCTGCGTTGTCTGCAGGGACTCGACGTCGCGGAAACCGCGCAGGCCATGGAATGCTCGGAGGGCAGCGTCAAGACGCATTACTTTCGCGCGCTGCATGCGCTGCGCGGCCGCCTCGAGGAGGTGTGGTGATGATCGAGAAACCCCGCGGCCCGCAGGACGAGGCGTTCGAGCGTCGGGCCCGCGAGCTGTTCGACGCATCCGTGGACGGACTCGACGCCGCCACGCGGGCGCGCCTCGCGGCCGCCCGGCACGCGGCCGTCTCAGAAGCCGGGTCGCGTCGCGGTGCGACGTGGCGTGGCTGGGCACCTGTGGCGATCGCCGTGTCCGCGGCCCTCGTCGCCGTGATCGTCTGGCGCGCGCCCGGCGATGCGCCTTCGGGCACGACGGGGCCTGCCGGCGCGCCCGCGCTCGACGCGCTCGAACTCGTCGCGGCCGGCGAAGACCTCGATCTCGTCGCCGAGGACCTCGAGTTCTACGCGTGGCTCGACGAGCTCTCGCTCGAGGCAGTGGCCGCACAGGGCACGACGTCGTGACGGCGCGAGCGGCGCTGGTGATCGCGATGTCGGTCAGCGCGCTCGACGCCGGCGCGGATCCGGCTGACCAGCCCGCGGCACCGAGCGAGGAGCTGCTCGAGTACCTGGGTACGTGGAACGGCGACGAGGACTGGCTGCACTCGGACACGATGCTGTCGTCGCGCGGCACAGAGGTTTCGGAGTCGGGCAGCAGGAAAGAACCGGATCCTGCGCCGGCGCGCGATCCGTCGGAGAGAGGCAAATGAAACGACGATTCTGGATCGTACTGGCCTGTGCGCTGCTGGTCCCCCTGCCGGCCGCGGCGCGGGACGCATCGGCCGACTCGCCAGGCGTGACCTGGCAGGAGCTCGATGCCGACCAGCAGCAGGTGCTTGCGCCAATGCGCGAACGGTGGGACACGCTGCCGCCCGGACGGCAGCAGGCGCTGTCGCGGGGAGCCGGGCGCTGGCAAGAGATGACCCCCGAGCAGCGCCACCAGGCGCAGGAACGGCTGCAGCGCTGGCGCGAGCTGCCGCCCGACCGGCAGCGGCAGTTTCGCGATCGTTACGAGCGATTCAAGGCACTGCCGCCCGAGGACCAGCAACGATTGCGGGACAGCTTCCGCCGCTTCCGCGACCTGCCGCCCGGGCAGCGCGAGGATCTCGTGCGGCGCTGGCAGGAACTGTCGCCGGAGGAACGCCAGAAGCTCAGGGACCGCTGGCAGAACGCCACGCCTGAACAGCGGGAGCGGATGAGGCAGCGGTGGCAGCAAGCGACGCCCGAACAGCGCCAGCACCTGCGGGATCGTGCCGGCGAGGGGCGTGGCAGCTGAGTTCGTTTACCTCATCTCTCGATGAGCAGTATGTCCGCGGACTCGGTCTGTCGTTCGAAGACGATCTCGCTGCCGTCCGCCGACATGTCGAAGTCGCCCACGATGACGTCGCGCCCGAATCGGGTCAGCCTGCGCTCGGCGCCGGACTTGAGGTCGATCAGGGTTAGATCACGATTCTCGATCTCGCCGCGCAGCACGACGATCGCATCGCCGTCGGGCCGCACTGCCATGCGCTCGGCGCCGCGGGTCAGAATCAGTTTCGGCAGCACGCGGGGCTTGCCGCCCGCCGTCACGGCGCGAACGTCGAAATTGACCCCGACCTGCGGGCCCGCGTAGACGAGAAATTCACCGTTCGGGGACCAGTTCGGTTCGGTCGCGTAGTCATCCACCAGCCGGACCGGGGCACGCCCGTTCAGCGGAACCGCGAATATCCTGGGTTGCCCGTCATGCAATGCCGAGACCGCGACTGACTGGCCGTCGTGCGCCCAGGTCGGCGTCCCGTGGACTTCGAGTTCGTCCGCGAGCACACGATCTCCCGTCCCGTCCGCCTCCATTACGTGCAGCTTCGCGCTGCCGCTCCGCTCGGCTGAGAATGCAACATACCGGCCGTCCCCGGAGATCGCCGGCGCGCCCACGAGGCGTGTCTGCGGCCGACTCCAGAGCTCCGTTGCGTTGTCGCCTTCGAGCTTCCAGATTCCCTCCTGGCCGCGTTTCGACGATACGTACAGCACGTAGCCCGGGCCGTACCGCGGCGAGCGTGCTCCCGTGGTCGGCAACGCGATCCGCGTCGCCGCCGACTCGTCGGCAATATCGTCCCCTAGCGGCAACCGCCAAAGCGTCGACATCGGCCGCGCGACGGTTGCCAGCAGCCGCCGGCCATCTGCGCTCGCCGCCAGAGACTCATAGCGATCGGTGCCGATGATCAGGCGTCGCGACACGCGGCGGCGTGTATCGAGTACGTGCAGCCAGGGTCCCGAGCCGTCGGCGATCGTCGCGAGGTAGAGCAGCGTGCGGCGGTCGATGAAGACCGGGTGAGCCACTCGCGAGGCATGGAACGTCATGCGTTCGGCATCGGTGCCATCCGCCCGAACCCGCCAGATGTCCATGACGTCGGGTGGCTTCCCCTGTACGAAATAGATGTGTCCGCCGTCCGGCGACCAGGTCGGATAATGGCAGTGCACGCCGGCGGGCGCCGCATAGATCTGGAGTCGATCCGTCTCGCCGGTGTCGGCTACGAAAATTGGATCACCCGGCGCAGTCGTGTGATAGGCGAGTCGCGCTCCGTCCGCGGACCACGCGAGTTCCGCGACGCCCGGCAGGAACGGGTGTGGTGCTCCACCCATCGTGGGTATGGACCAGACGCCGATTCGGCGTTCGTCGGTTGCCGGTCCGGACGTACGGGTCCACAGCGTCACGCGCGTTCCGTCGGGCGTGAATCCGACGTTGCGAATTTCGTCGTTGATCAACTCCTGCAATTCACCGCGCGTGAGATTGTGGAATTCACCGGTACCGATCTGTGTCACCCACGCATCCACCGGCCCGTCGCGGTTCGAGAGAAATGCCGCGAATTTTCCGTCGCGCGATATCGCGGCGGCCTGCTCGATGCCTTCGAAGTCGGTCAGCGTCGAGTAGCGCGCGTCGGCGAGCGGCCCTCCACTGGCGAACCCAGACCGGTACAGGAGCCACGCGCTCGTGGCCGCAACGACGAACAGGATCCCCGCTCCGGCGAGCAGCGCGAGCATCGCGACTTCCGTTCCGGTGACGCGTTGCCTGCCGCGGTCACCGTGATACCACGCGACCATGATCACGAACGGCAATCCGACCATGACTACGAAGATCGCTACTTGCCGGGTTTCGCTCGGCCAGCCGAAGGCTTCGCTGACGTACTCCAGTCCCTGCAGGAAGCCCCACCCGGCAGCGGTGTAGGCGAGCCCCCATTGCACGACCTTGCGGCGGCGCAATCGCTGCCAGATGCCGTCGGAGTCATTGGCGCTGGCGTCGGACACGCGTGTCGATCTCGCGTCGGTTCGATCGCTCTCCGTCTGGCGATCAGTCGAAGAGGATAGCACCGCGCTCGAGTCGGGCGGCCGCGCGGCTTCGAGGCGGTCAGCGTAGCGGTAGCGCCTGTGCCGTTGATCGAGAGCTGCGAACGCTGAGGCGGGGAGGACAGGGCCGCGCGCTCACCGACTGCGACGCGCCACCATCTGCGTCTTTTACATATTGCGCGGCATGAACATCGGCAGAGCATGAAGCGGGGCGTTGCGAGCACTCGCTGCGTCACGCGGCCTGGCGAGGCCGTCGCTTAGTCGTCGGAGAACACAGGGAACAATCTGGGCCAGGGAGGACGCGGCGCCGGACCAGCCGCTGCAACGGTGTCAACGAGCGAGCAAGGAGGTTCCCATGACCGAAGTGAAGATCCAGAAGGTCCCGACGACTGACGAAAAGACCCTCCCGGTATTCGCCGGGTTCGAGGAGATCATGTCCCGTATCCGCCGGCGCGCCTACGAGTTGTGCACGTCGCGCGGCTTTGGGGAGGGCGCCGCGCTCGACGACTGGCTGGCTGCCGAGCGCGAGATCTGCTGGCCCGCCGCCGAGATGCTCGACAAGGAAGACCACTACCTGCTCGAGATCGCACTCACCGGCTTCGAGCCCGGCGATCTCGAAGTGACCGCGACTCCGGCAGAGCTGATCGTCAAGGCCGTGCACGAGTCGAAGCGCGAGCCGGATGCCGCCCGGAAAGGCGAGGGCGAGCGGTCCGAGTTCGAACGCACCGAGGTCTGGCGCCGCGTCGAGTTCCCGGCGCGGGTCGTCGTCGACAAGGTGACGGCCAGCTTCCGCAATGGGCTGCTGAAGGTCGTTGCCCCGAAGGCGGTGGCCCCCACGCAGAAGCCGCGCAAGGTCGAGATCCAGGTCGCGGCCTGAGGTCGTGGACCGTCGTCGTGCCGGCCGCCGCCCCTGCGGGCGGCCGCGCGGCGACGCTCGCCCTTCTCGCGAACCTCAACGATTCCTACATGAAACATCCACGGCACCCGCAAGCGGGGTCGCGCGGTCCGGCGTAGAAATCCATCATCGGCGGCGAGAGCGTTCCGTCGCCATCAGCCAGCCGAGGAGACTCATGTGAAGCAGCCGATCGAACAGTTGCCGATACGTCTCGAGGCCGGCGGCGTGTGCATCCAGGCCCAGGACTGGGGGGACCTCAACGTCGCCCGTATTCGATTCCCGAAGGGGGCGGACGCCACGCCCCTGCTCGAGGGCCTGCCGCAGAACCTCTGCCAGTGTCCTCACTGGGGGACGGTGCTGCGCGGCTCGATCCACGTGCGCTACGCGGACGGCCGCGAAGAGGTCGTCCGTGCCGGCGAGGTCTACTACTGGCCGGCTGGCCACACGGTCTGGGTCGACGAGGACTACGAGGCCGTCGAGTTCAGCCCCGCCGGGCCGATGGGCGACGTGATCGACCACCTCGACGCGAAGCTCTCGACCTGAAGGCGCAGGGACACGCCACCCGTACCGCCCGGACTCTGACCTCCGGCGCGACGTGGCCCGAAGCCGTCGAGCGCGAGCTTGCCGCCGTCGGCGAGCCAGGATGCCTGCGCCGAAGACGACAGCGAGGCTCGCCGTGATGCCGCTGGACGGGGGAATCGTCGAGTAGCGTAAAGTGCGCCTCGGTCGGCCGTACCAACCGGGACTTCAGGATGAACATGAAGATGCGTGACCTCACCCTGCGCGTGATCGCAGGATTCCTTCTCGCCGGTTTCCTTCCTCTCGCCGGCCAGGCGCAGCCGGCGACAGCGCCTGCGGCCGCCGTGCCGGCGACGAGCGGCTGGGCCCGGTTCGTCGACGAGTTCATCGAGGCCGGATTCGCGACCGATCCGTCCTTTGCGGTCTACGTCGGCCGGCACGAGTACGACGGCCGGCTGCGGGACTTCAGTCCGGCGGCGCTGGATGCCCGCATCGCTCAGTTACGGGCCCAGCGCGCCGCGGCCGTCGCCTTCGACAGCGAGAGCCTCACGCCGCGCGAACGCTACGAACGCGACTACCTGCTGTGGATCATCGATTCGGAGCTCTACTGGAGCGCCGAGGCCGAGTGGCCTCGACGCAATCCGGCGTGGTACTTCGGCTCCATCGACCCCGCCCCGTACCTCGACAAGCCCTACGCGCCGGCCGAAACGCGCCTGCGCGCCTACCTGGCCTACCTCGACGCGCTGCCGAAGGCGCTCGAGCAGATCCGCGCGAACCTGCGCACGCCGATGCCCGCGCCGTGGGTCGAGTACGGTTACAACGCGTTCGCTGGTTATGCCGAGTTCTTCGCAAACGATGCGGCGCAGGCCTTCGCCTCCGTCGAGGACCCTGCGGCGCAGGCCAGGTTGCGCGCCGCGAACGAGCGCGCCGCGGCGGCAATGCGCGAACTGGCCGCGTGGTTCGAGGCGCAGCGTCCGAAAGCCACGCAGGACTTCGCTCTCGGCGCCGCCGCCTTCGCGCGCATGCTCGCGGTGACCGAGCAGGTCGACGTGCCGCTCGAGCGCCTCGCGGCCATCGGGCGCGCAGACCTCGAGCGCAACACGGCCGCGCTGCGCACGGCGTGCGCGAAGTTCCTGCCGGGCGCGACCATCGAAGACTGCGTTGCGAAGGTCCGCGCCCGCAAGCCGCCCGGCGGCGCCGTCGCCTCGGCCACGCGGCAGTTGCCGGAGCTCGAGGCGTTCCTGCGCGAGGCGGACCTCGTCACGATCCCGAGCGACGAGCGCGCGCTGGTCGCGCAGGCGCCGCCGTACAACGCGCAGAATTTCGCGTACATCATGACGCCCGGGCCCTACGAGAAGGGCGTCCCGGCCACCTACTACATCGCCGCGCCGAATCCCAAGTGGTCGGCCGAGGAGCGCGAGCAGTACGTGCAGCCCGAGTCGGCGCTGCGCTACGTCTCGGTGCACGAGGTCTGGCCCGGGCACTTCCTGCAGTTCCTGCACTCGAACCGCGGGGCATCGAAGCTCGGCCAGCTCTACGTC
>RPQJ01000068.1 GCA_003819815.1 Lysobacterales bacterium | reverse complement strand
TTGCCGAAGAACTCGTCGAAGCCGTGCGCGGTCGGCAGGTGCTCGTCGCGGTCGCCGAAGTGGTTCTTGCCGAACTGCCCGGTGACGTAGCCGTGCGGCTTCAGGAGCTCCGGAATGTTCGGGTCCTCGGCGCGCATGCCGAGCGAGGCGCCCGGCAGGCCGACCTTGGTGAGGCCGGTGCGCAGGCCGCACTGGCCCGTGATGAACGAGGCACGCCCCGCCGTGCAGCTCTGCTCCGCGTAATAGTCGGTGAACAGCACGCCTTCCTCGGCGATGCGGTCGATGTTGGGCGTGCGGTAGCCCATCAGGCCCTTGGTGAAGATGCTGAGGTTCGACTGACCGACGTCGTCGCCCCAGAGAATCAGGAAGTTCGGCTTCTTCTTGGCCATGATCTCGCTCCTTGGATGACGCATTGATGACCGGACTCACGGAGAACGCCGCGCGTGCGTGCCGGCATTCGCGAGCAACCGCCGCGCGCACTCCCGGCAGGCGCCGCGGGCGGGGGATCAGGCGCCGAGCTTAGGTCCGCGAGCGGGTTCGCTGATTCATTCTGCGGCGGCTTTGATGCAATTCACTCATGCATCGGCCGGTCTCGGGATGCTAGTTTGAGTCGTGCCGCGACGCGGTCGGCGCCGTTTGGTCGACGATGTTCACAGTGGACGGCATCAGCTGGACAAGAATCGTGGGCATACTCGCCGCCGGAGCGCTGGCGGGCCTCGTCGTGCGTGCGTCGCTGCGCCAGTTCCAGCGCCTGCGCATCGAGGGCGAGGCCGACCTCGACGCGGAGCGACGGGCCCTTACGCTCACCGGGGCCCTGCGGCACGCCCTCGGTCTCATCATCGGCTTCATCGTCGGGTTGCTGCTCCTGTCGGAAATCGGCGTTGATATCGTGCCGCTCCTCGGTGCGGCGGGCGTGGTCGGCGTGGCGGTGGGACTCGCTGCGCAGGGCGTCGCACGGGACTTCATCCGCGGGCTCGCGCTGCTCGCGGACGACCAGATTCGCATCGGCGACGACGTCGTCATCGCCGGACATCGCGGCGTAGTCGAGGACGTGGCGCTGCGCTGCATCCGGCTGCGCGAGTACGACGGCACCGTCCACTTCGTGCCGACCGGACAGATCGACACCGTCACGAACCGCAGTTTCGGCACCGTGTACGCGGTGGTCGACGTGGCCGTGGACGCTGCCGCAGACCTCGAGCGGGCCCGCGCTGCCCTGCGTGCGGCGGGTGAGGCCCTGACGCAGGATCCGGCGTTCTCCGCCCAGGTCACTGGGTCCCTGGACATCGCAGGCCTCGAGCGCTGGGAAGGCGACGCGGCGGTGATCCGTGCACGGCTTCCCGTGGTCCCCAAAGCACAGGCCGCACTCCGCCGCGAGCTGCTCGAACGGGCAAAGACCGCGTTCGAGGCGGCAGAAATCGCCGCACCGACGCGGCGTCTGCTGCTCACTCGGGAATCGCCGACGGCGGACTGAAGCGGGGCGGAGGCCGACGCCGAGTCGGCGCGCCGCAGCAGGGCGACGCCGACGCCGCCGGCAACGCGACCAGCGGTCCGGAGAGCTCGAACCCGCAGTGATCGCTGGAGCCCCGGGCCCGCCTCAGGCGAGACACTGCTTCAGCAGCGCCTCGGCCTCCACGAACTTCATGTTCTTCGGCACCGGGTAGTCGCGGTGCGCCTCAATCATCGCGGCGCGGGCGACCTCTGGGATGTCCGCGGGCTTGAGCGCCTCGAGCTTTTCCGGCACGCCGACCGTGCGGTTCAGCTCCTTCACGCGCTCGACGAACCGCTGCGCGAGCGCGGCGCGCGGCTCCGAGGCCTGGCTCGCGCCGATCGCGACCGCGAGCTCCGCGAGCCGCTGCTCGGCGAGCGGCGAATCCTTGATGAAGTCGAGAACGTAGGGCAGCAGGATCGCGTTGCCGAGCCCGTGCGGCACGCCGTAGAGGCCGCCCACCTTGTGCGAGAACGCGTGCACGTAGCCCACGTACGCCTTGGTGAACGCGAGCCCCGCGTAGAAGGAGGCGAGCAGCATCGCCTCGCGTGCCGCGAGGTCGCGCCCGTCCGCGCAGGCGCGTGGCAGGTTCGCGAAGATCATCCTGACCGCGGAGACGGCGTGGAACGCGGTCTCGGCGTGCGGCCAGCGGTTCACGTAGGCCTCGACGGCGTGGGTCAGCGCGTCCATGCCCGTCGCCGCGGTGATGTGCTTCGGCATCCCGACGGTGAGCTCGGGATCGAGCGCGGCCGCCGCGGGCACGAGCTTCGGGTCGATGACCGCCGACTTCACGTGCTCGACCGGGTCGGTGACGACGGCCGCCACGGTGACCTCCGAGCCGGTGCCGGCGGTGGTCGGAACGGCGAAGAGCGGCAGCACGGGCTTGCGGACCTTGAGCATCCCGACGAGCTTCGAGGGGTGCTTGCCGGTCACGAACATCGCGTCGATGATCTTGGCCGCGTCGATGACGGACCCGCCGCCGACCGCGAGGATGGAATCGGCGCGGTGCGCGCGCGCGGCCTCCAGACCCCGCTCGAGCACGTCGTACGTCGGGTCGGGCGTGATGCCGTCGTGCACCGCGACCTCGACGCCCCGAGAGGCGAGCGCCTGCCGCAGCGGCTCGACGAGGCCGAGCTTCACGAGCACGGCGTCCGTCACGATGAGCACGCGGCGCAGTCCGAACAGCGCGATCGAGTCGCACAGCTTGAGCGCCGAGCCCGGACCCACGAACGTGGTCGGACGCGGAATGGCGACGACCCGCGACGTGGGCCACTGCAGTGGCTTCACGAGCCGATAGGCGAGCAGACGCAGCGGGAACAGCATGGCGCGGACTCCGGTGGGAACCGTCGAATGATGCTGCGCTCCCGGCCCCGCTGGCTAGTGTGGATGACCGTGTCCACGCTTTCGGGCTAGATTGCCCGCTGCCGCAACCCAACGGACCCGAGCCGAGCATGACCGACCGCATCCCGATTCCCCGCGACGCCGCGAACGACTACACCCCGGAGATGGCCGAGCGCCGGGCCCGATTCCTGCGCGAGCGGACCGGCGTCGCGCTCGAGCACGTGCGCCGCGCCTCGTTCGACCCGTCCCTGCTGCCCGGCAACGTGGAGAACTACCTCGGCGTCGCCCAGGTCCCGATCGGCCTCGCCGGGCCGCTGCGCGTGAACGGCGAGCACGCCTCGGGCGACGTCTACGTGCCGCTCGCGACGACCGAGGGCACGCTGGTCGCGAGCTACAGCCGCGGCATGCGGGTGCTCACCGAGTGCGGCGGCGTCACCGCGACCGTGGTCAAGCGTTCGATGCAGCGCGCCCCGGTGTTCATGTTCCCGAGCGCACGCGAGGCCCGCGACTTCGGCGAGTGGCTCACGGCGCGTTTCGACGACGTACGGGCGGCCGCGGAGTCGACCACGCGCATCGGCCGCCTCTTCGAGATCGAGCAGTACCCCGTCGCGAACCTGCTCTACCTGCGCTTCAACTACACCACCGGCGACGCCGCCGGCCAGAACATGACGGGCAAGGCGACGCACGCCGCCTGCGAGTGGATCCGCGATACCCACCCGGCGCATCCGCGCTACCTGCTCTCGGGCAGCATCGACACGGACAAGAAGCACTCGGCGATCAACACGCTGCGCACGCGCGGCCGGCGCGTCGTCGCGGAGGCGGTGATCCCGAGCGAGGTGCTCGAGCGGATCATGCGCGTCGACACGAAGACGCTGTTCCGCGCGCGGCAGGTGTCGAACGCCGGCGCGCTGCTCGCGGGCACCGCCTACAACGGCCCGCACGCGGCGAACGGCATCGCCGCGATGTTCATCGCGACCGGGCAGGACGTCGCGAACGTAGCGGAGTCCCACGCGGGCATCACCTACGCGCAGCTGCTCGAGAACGGCGACTACTACTGGTCGGTCACCCTGACGTCGCTGATCGTCGCGACCTACGGCGGCGGCACGGGCCTGCCGACGCAGCGCGAGTGCCTCGAGCTCCTCGGCTGCTACGGCCAGGGCAAGGCCGACCGGCTCGCGGAGATCGTCGCCGCGGTCGTGCTCGCGGGCGACGTCTCGCTCGGCAGCGCCGTGCTCGCCGGCGACTGGGTGACGAGCCACGAGCGCCTCGGCCGCAACCGGCCCTGACGGAAAGGATCGGACGTGGACAAGTTCATCGCCGCGGACTGGCTGCGGGTCGCTGGAATCCTCGTGCTCGGGAGCATCGCCTGGCTCGGCGTGCGCTACGTGACGGGAGCGCTGCGCAGGGTCCTCGTGCGTGGCGAGGTGGACTCGGAGACCGAGAGGCGCCGCATCACGCTCGTCCGCGCCGTGCGCTACGCGCTCGGCTTCGTCGTCGTGATGATCGTCGTGATGCTGCTGCTCTCCGAGTTCGGCATCTCGATCGCGCCGCTGCTCGGCGCGGCGGGCGTCGCAGGCGTCGCGCTCGGCCTTGCGGCGCAGGGCCTCGCGAAGGACTTCCTGCGCGGCTTCACGCTGCTGCTGGACAACCAGCTCCGCGTGGGCGACGTGGTCGACGTCGCCGGCAACAGCGGCACGGTGGAGGAAGTGACCCTGCGCCACGTCAGGCTCCGCGAATACGACGGCACCGTGCACTTCGTGCGCACCGGCGAGATCAACACGGTGACGAATCACAGCTACGGACGGTCCTTCGCTGTGGCCGACGCGGTCGTGAGCGCCGGCGCCGACGTCGAGCGGGCGCTCGAGGTGCTGCGCGTCGCGGCGGAGGACGTCGCGGCGAGCCCGGAGTTCCGGCATCGCATCACGGGGGCCTCGGAGGTCGCGGGCATCGAGCGCTGGGAGATCGACCGGCTGATCCTGCGCGTGCGCGTGCCGTGCGACGTGCACGCGCAGGCGGCGGTGCGTCGCGAGCTGATGGCGCGCATCAAGGCCGGGCTCGACCGCGAATCGATCCCGTATCCCGGCCACGTTCCCGCGCCACCGCCACCAGCGCCACCGCCATCACCGCAGCGCTGATCCCGCATCAGGGCAACGCGTGCGGCGCGATTCGGTCGCGCCAGGGCATCTCCTGCTCGAGCTGCGCGGCGAGGCGGAACAGCACCGCCTCGTCGCCGATCGCCGCGGTGAAGAGCATTCCCATCGGCAGGCCGGCTCCGGTCCAATGCAGCGGCAGCGACATCGATGGCTGCCCCGTGACGTTCGCGACCATCGTGTAGGGCGACGCCTCGAACACCGGCGCAAAGGCCTCGATCACCTTGTCGCGCTGGCTCAGGAGCGCACCCGCGGGCAGCGCCGTGACGAGCTTGAGCGCCTGGCGCTGCATCGCGCCGAGCTGGTAGGCGCCGATCGGCAGCGGCGGCACTCCGACGGTCGGCGTGACGAGCACGTCGCAGGCCGAGGACCACTCGAGCCACTGGCGCGCGAACGACTGCATCGTCCAGAGCGCCGTCGCAACGTCCGCGGCGGACTGCGCCTCGCCCATCCGGGCGAGTACCCACGTCGCGAGTTCGACGTCGTCGCTCCTCGCCTCGCGCCCGACGAGCTGCGGCGCCATCCGGAGCGTCGCCGCCACGTCGGCCGAGACGAGCGCTGCGTAGCCCGACACGAACGTCTCGGGCGGCAGCGGCAATTTCACCTCGACCAGCTCGTGCCCGAGGCCGGCGAGCCGCGCAACGGTGGCCTCGATCGCAATGCGATTCTCGGGGTGCAGGGTCGGCGCAAGGCCCGGGTCGCGGCTGTATGCGATGCGCAGGCGGCCCGGCTCGCGCTGCATCTCCTCGAGGTAGGGCCGCTCGGGCGGCGGAAGGCGCATGAGCTGCTGCGGGTAGCTGCCCTGCGTCGCGTCGAGCAGCGCCGCGGTGTCCCGCACAGTCCGCGAGACGACGTGCTCGCCGATGTAGCCCCACCAGACGTCCGGAGCCTGCGGGCCGGTCGGGTTGCGGCCGCGGCTCGGCTTCAGGCCCACGAGCCCGCAGTTCGACGCAGGCGTGCGGATCGACCCGCCGCCGTCGTTCGCGTTCGCGGCCGGCACGATGCGCGCTGCGACGGCCGCCGCCGATCCCCCGCTCGAGCCGCCGGGCGTGCGCTCGAGATCCCACGGGTTGCGCGTGGGGCCGTACAGCTCGGGTTCGGTGACGTTCGTGACGCCGAACTCGGGCGTGTTCGTCTTGCCGAACATCACGAGGCCCGCGCGGCGGTAACGCCGGGTAAGTTCCTCGTCGGCAGGCGGCACGAAGTCACGGAACAGCCGCGAGCCGTAGCGCATCGGCTCGCCCGCGTAGGCGGTCATCAGGTCCTTGATGAGGAACGGCACGCCGCGGAACGGGCCGACCGGCAGCCCGGCCGCGATGTCGTCGCGCGCGCGACCCTCCATCAGGTGGATCACGGCGTTGATGCGCGGATTGACGGCGGCCGTGCGGGCGAGCGCCTCGTCGAGCAGTTCCGCAGGACTCACCTCGCCGGTGCGGACGAGTTCGGCGAGGCCGAGCGCGTCGTAACGGCCGTATTCTGCAAATGCCATGGCAGTCTTCCCCGAAGCCGTAGCCTGCCGGGCACGCTACCACGGAAGACGCGGAGGGCGCGCCGAGGCTTGCCAGCGCGCCGGCTGCGGACGAAACTCCGGGTTCCCATCGGCCGACGCGCAGAGCCATGAATCCTCTCCCGATCCGCAAGACGCACGCATTCCTGCTCGCCCTCCTCTCGACCGCGGCCGTCCACGCGGACACGGCCGCACCGGGGCGTGGCGGCGGCGCGGCCACGGTCGATGGCGCGCGCATCGCAGCCGCCGATTCCGAGCCGCAGAACTGGCTCGCTCACGGCCGCACGTACGGCGAGCAGCGCTACAGCCCGCTCGCGCGGATCAACGACGGCAACGTCGAGCAGCTCGGCCTCGCGTGGGCGTTCCCGACTGCGACGACGCGCGGGCTGCAGGCGAGCCCGATCGTCGTGGACGGCACGATGTACACGACCGGCACCTGGAGCGTCGTGTGGGCACTCGACGCGAAGACCGGTCGCGAACTGTGGACGTACGACCCCGAGGTGCCGCGCGCCTGGGGCCGCCACTTGTGCTGCGACGCCGTCAACCGTGGAGCGGCGGTCTGGAAGGGCACGGTGTACTCGGGGACCATCGACGGACGACTGCTGGCGCTCGACGCTGCGACCGGCAAGAAGCGCTGGGAAGTGAACACGATCGACCGCAGCAAGCCCTACAGCATCACGGGCGCTCCGCGCGTCGTGAAGGGCAAGGTGCTGATCGGCAACGGCGGCGGCGAAATGGGTGTGCGCGGGTACCTCTCGGCCTACGACGCCGTCACCGGGCAGCTCGCCTGGCGCTTCTACACCGTGCCCGGCAACCCGAAGGACGGATTCGAGCACCCGGAACTCGCCGAAGCCGCGAAGACCTGGAAGGGCGAGTGGTGGGTCGGCGGCGGCGGCGGCACGGTCTGGGACTCGATGGCCTACGACCCCGAGCTCGATACGCTGTACGTCGGCACGGGCAACGGCGCGCCGTGGGCGCGGGACATCCGTTCGCCGGGCGGCGGCGACAACCTCTACCTCTCGTCGATACTCGCGCTCGATCCCGACACCGGAAGGCTCAAGTGGCACTACCAGACGACGCCCGCCGAGAACTGGGACTACACCGCCACGCAGCACATCGTCCTCGCGGATCTCGCGCTCGGCGGCAAGACGCGCAAGGTGCTGATGCAGGCGCCGAAGAACGGCTTCTTCTACGTGCTCGACCGCGTCACCGGCGAACTGCTGTCGGCCGACAAGTACGCGCCGGTGACCTGGGCCAGCCACGTGGACATGAAGACCGGCCGGCCGGTGGAGAGCGAGATCGCGGACTACAGCCGCGAGATGCGCCTCATCGTCCCGGCGGCCTTCGGCGGGCACAACTGGAACCCGATGGCGTTCAACCCCAAGACCGGACTCGTCTACATCCCAGCCATGCAGCCGATGGGCACCTACCCGCCGTCGGAGGAGTTCAAGCGCACCGGCAAGTATTCGCGGCGCGACATGTTCTGGAACCCGGGTATCGACTGGAACACCGCGATCGACGCGACGCTCGATCTCATGAAGCAGATGGGCGGCACGCTGCCACCGGACCGCGGCTACCTGAAGGCCTGGGACCCGGTCCTCAAGAAGACGGTGTGGGAGATCGAGCACCCCGCGTTCTGGAACGGTGGCCTGCTCACGACCGCGGGCAACCTGCTGTTCCAGGGGACGGGCGACGGCCGCTTCGTCGCCTACGCGGCGGACACCGGACGGATCCTCTGGGCACTGCCCACGTCGGTCGGCATCGTCGCGGCGCCCGTCACCTACGAGGTGGACGGCGAGCAGTACGTCGCCGTGATGGCGGGCTACGGCGGCGCGGGCGCGCTCACGAGCGGCGACCCGCGCACGATGGCGACCGGCCGCTACGTCAACGACGGACACGTGCTCGCGTTCAAGCTCGGCGGCAAGACCGCGATGCCGCGCATCGCGGAGAAGGACCTGTCGATACCCGAGCCCCCGGCGCTCGAGGCCACGCCGGCCCAGCTCGAGAACGGCAAGTACGCGTACATGCGCACGTGCATGGTCTGCCACGGCGCTCTCGTGGTCTCGGGCGGCGTCGTGCCCGACCTGCGCATGCTGAACGCCGCCAAGCACTCCATCTTCAAGGAAATCGTCTACGACGGCGTCATCCACGGCGCGGGCATGCCCCGCCTCGGCGACCTGCTCACCGAACAGGACGTGCGGGACATACACGCGTACGTCGCCGCGCGGGCCGCGGAGGACCGTGCGGCGGCGCTGGCGGCGGCGAAACCGGCGAAGCCCTGAGCGCCGCGCGCTCAGAACGAGCGCCAGACCTCGAGTCCCCACGCCCGGGGCGGCGACAGCGACGCGAACGGCGTGCCGAGCGTGTCGGCCGTGAGGTTGTCGAGGCGAGTCACGTACTGCTCGTCGAACACGTTGTTGACGAAGACGGCCGCGCCCCAGACATCCCGGGCGTCCTTCCACGCGAGGCGCGTGTCGGTGCGCGTCTGCGGCTCGCCGACGCGGAACGCCTGCGCGGCGAGGCAGTCGCCCTGCACCTGCGCCTCGTCGCTGCAGCGCGTCTCGCCGCGATAAGCGAACTGTGCCGAGAGGTCGACGAGACCGCGCGGCCCGAGCAGCCACACGTAGCTCGCGCCGAGCGCCAGGTTCGCGTAGGGCTCGCCGGTCGGCTGTCCCGAGAGGTCCTGCCCGTCGAGGCCGCGCCGGTTGCGGTAGGTGGCGTCGATCAGCGCCAGGTTCGCGTACAGCGTCACCTCCTCGTACGGCTGCCAGCGCAGCTCGGCGTCGAGCCCGAACGCCTCCTCGTCGCTGGTGTCGACGACGTACCGCGGGACCCCCGATCCATCCACGTCCTGCACGAGCGAGATCGACTGCCGGTCGTCGTACCGGTACGCGTAAAGCGACGCATTGAACGCGAGCCCGACTCGGGCCCACACGCTCTTCACGCCCGTCTCGAGGTTCCACACGTCCTCGTTGTCGAAATGCGAACCCACCTCGACGCTGTTGTAGCCTCCCGCCTTGTAGCCCTTCGCGAGCGACGTGAAGAACAGGATCCCGGGCTTCCACTCGTAGTCGACGACGAGGCGCGGGCTCAGGTCGTCCCACGAGTCCGAGCGCCGCACCCTGCGGCCCTCGAGGCCGGGCGGCAGCGGGAAAACGAGGTCGAACCGGTAGTCCTCGGGCGGGATCGGGAACGTGTCGAAGAATCCGTCGGCCTCGAGCGCGTCGAGCCGCGCGTCGAGTTCGGGCGCCTCGCGCGGGCCGTTCAGCCAGGCGAACTCCTTCGCGTCGTGCGTGTACCGCAGGCCGGCAGTGAGATTCAGCCGGTCCGTGGCGTGCCAGATCGCGTCGCCGTAGACCGCGAACGCGCGGAACTCGCCTTCGTTGTACATCGTCTCGCGCCACGGCAGGCCGAGCAGCGTGACGTCGCTGCCGGCGTCCGCCAGCACGGCGCTCGTGTACCCGAACAGCGAGCCGTCCGGCGTGGCGAACGGCGCGACGTTGACGAGCGTCGTGTCCACGCTGTCGGTGTACGCGTTCGTCTGGCTCGCCTGGCGTGCGTCCTCGTCGTAGGCGCTCACGCCGGCAATCCAGTCGACGGCACCGCGCGTGCCCTCGAGCCGGAATTCCTGGTACCAGCTCTCGTTGTCCTCGACGTTCGCGGTGTCGAAGTACGTCGCGATGCGGTTCGTGCCGTCCTCGTCCTCGCGGTTCACGGTGTCGAACCGGCGCCACGCGGTGATCGAATGGAACGCCGCCCAGCCGAGCTCGACGTCGATCGCGAGCGTGAGCCGGTCGAACTGGCGCGACTCCTCGTTGCCCGCAACATCGTTCAGCACCGGCGCGCGACGCGGATCCACGTACGTGGCGGGCTCGGGCGGGAATGGCGGCGGCGAGCCCGCGGAGACCGGGATCACGCCGAACGCGGGCCGCGCGAGCTGGTCGATCTCGTCGCGGTCCCACGTGAGCGTCGCGGCCGTGTCCTCGCCCGCGGTCCAGCGCAGCGCGCTGCGCAGCGCCCAGTTCTGCTCGGGCCACAGGTCGCGGCCGGTGGCGGCGTCCTCGACCCAGCCGTCGCTTTCGTTGTAGAGCCCGTTGACCCTGAGCGCCCACGCGTCGCCGAGCGGCACGTTCACCATGCCCTCGACGCGGCGCTTGGCGTACTCGCCGACGCGCAGCTTCAGGAACGCGTCGAAATCGGGCGCCGGCTGGCGCGTGACGATCGAGATGGCGCCCGCGGCGCTGTTGCGGCCGAACAGCGTGCCCTGCGGTCCCTTGAGCACCTCGACGCGCTCGACGTCGTTGAACGCGAGCAGCGAGGCGCCCGAGCGCGACGAATACACGCCGTCGACGTAGACGCCGACGGCGGAATCCGTGCCGATGCCGAAATCGTCGGTGTAGATGCCGCGGATCGCGAACCGCGGCTGGGTCGGGCTGTCGCTCTCGACGTCGAGGCCGGGCACGAACGTGCCGACGTCGCCGAGATCCTCGGCCGCGATGTCGGCCAGCCGGTCGGCGCCCATGACCTGCAGCGCGACCGGCACTTCCTGCAGCGCCTGCTCGCGGCGCTGGGCGGTGACGACGACTTCCTCGAGGGACTGCGCACGGAGCGCCGGCGGCAGCGTCCCTGCGCAGCAGAGGCCTGCGCACGCGCAGCTCACGGCGCGCGGCAGCAGATGTCGTCGCAGGACTCTCAAGACGGGCCGTGCACCTCCCTGTGCATTGTCGCACCCGGCGCGTAGCGCGTCGAACCGCCCGCCGCGCCGGTCAGCGGTCGCGCAGCACTGCGGGCCGCACGCTGCGGAACGTGAGGTTGACGCGCGGCCCGACCGCCTGCCGCGTCTTGGGCACTGCGTGCAGCCAGTGTCTTTGCGTGGCGCCGTACATCAGCAGCAGGCTGCCATGTCCGAGCGGCACGTCGAGCTTGAGCTCGCGGCGGCGGCGGTGCCTCAGGCAGAAGCGCCGCGTGGCGCCGAACGAGGCCGAGGCCACGACCGGTTCGAGACCGAGCTCGGGCTCGTCGTCCGCGTGCCAGCCCATCCCGTCGCGACCGTCGCGGTAGAGATTCAGCAGGACGGCGTTGAACGCATGGCCGGTCAGTGCCTCCACGCGGCGACGTACGCGCTCGAGCGCGGGCGTCCACGGCCTCGGAAGGTGCTCGGTGCCGGAATACGTATAGACAGCCTCCGGGTCGCCGTGCCACGCGACGAGTCGCGGCACCCGCACCGGGCGCCCGTACATCCGGATCTCTTCCTGGTGCCAGTCGATCGTGGCACGCAGTTCCCCGAACAGCTCGTGGGCCTCGGGCTCCGGCCAGGCGCGGGCCCACAGCCGCGCCGCGCCGTCCGGCAGGTCGAGGTCGACTTGTCGCGGCTCCACCCTCAGCTTCGGCCGCCCACGTGCACGATGCCGTCCTTCATGACGAAGCTGACCCGGGTCGTGAGCGTGACGTCCTGGACCGGGTTCCCCGGCACCGCCACCACGTCTGCGTGGAAGCCAGAGGCGATCTGGCCCAGGTCCGTGGCGCCGAGCACCTCGGCGGCGTTGTACGTCGCCGTCTGCAGCGCGACGGCGGCCGGCATGCCCGCCTCGACCATGTAGATGAATTCCTTCGCGTTCTCGCCGTGCGGCGCGACGCCCTGGTCGGTGCCGAAGCCGATCTTGACGCCGGCCGCGTACGCCTTCGCGAACGTCTGCTGGATCAGCAAGCCGACGCGCTCGGCCTTCGGCCGGACGATCTCCGGGAAGTACCCTGGCACCTTCGCCTTCTCGGCGACGAACCGGCCGGCGGAGATCGTCGGCACGTACCAGGTGCCGTGCTGCTTCATGAGCGCGATGATCTCGTCGTCCATGAACGTGCCGTGCTCGATCGAAGTCACGCCGCCCTCGATCGCACGGCGGATGCCTTCCTTGCCGTGCGCGTGCGCGGCGACGCGATAGCCGTAGTCCTTCGCCGTCTCGACGACCGCGCGCACCTCGTCCACCGTGAACTGCGGCGCGTCGGCGCTCTTCGCGTAGCTCAGCACGCCGCCGGTCGCCGTGATCTTGATGACGTCGGCACCGTCCTTGTAGCGCTGGCGCACGGCCTGGCGCGCGTCGTCGGGACCGTTCACGACGCCTTCGGTCGGTCCCGGCGGGCCGACCAGGTGCGCGAGCTCGTTGCTCAAGCCGTTGGTCGGGTCGGCGTGGCCGCCCGTCGTCGCGATCGACTTGCCCGCCGCGTAGATGCGCGGACCCTGCACGTAGCCCTGGTTGATCGCGTCGCGGAGGTGCAGCGCCACCTCCCCGTTCAGGTCGCGGACCGTCGTGAAGCCCGCCTTCAGCGTGCGGTCGGCGTAGGCGATGGCTCGGTAGCCGAAGTCGATGTCGTCCAGGCGGAAGCGCTCCTCGTACGACTTCGGGTTCGATTCCTGGCTCAGGTGCACGTGGAGGTCGATGAAGCCGGGCAGGCACGTCGCGTCGGTGAGGTCCACGGCGGTCGCGTCCGGCACCGCTGCGCGACCCGGCAGGACCGCTGAGATCCGGCCGTCCGCGCCGGTCACGATCGTCCGCGGGCCGACGAGCTTCGCCGCCTTCGAGTCGAAGGTGTCGCCGCACTGCAGGGCCAGGGGCTTCGCAGCTTCGGCCGTGGTCACGGCGAGGCCGAGCGCGCCGGCCAGCAGGAAGACGTTCGGACGCATGAGAGTTCCCGCGGAGAGCATGAGGGTGGCGATTCTAGCGGCTCGCCGGGCCGCGGCGCCGCCCGGGGCAGCGACTGCAGGGCGTTGCGATTCGGCTCCCCGCAACACGCTATTGGCAACGCGGTCGCCATGGGTCCAGAATGATGCGGTGCAGCAAAGGGTCGCCGCCATGCCCAGCTTCCGCGCCCGCCTCACGAACCGCTTCCTGCGCATGACGACCAAGTCGTTGTGGCGTCCGGGGCTCGACATCGCTGCCGTGCGGGTGCACACGGCGCGGATGGACGCGCGCCTGAGCCGGCGCCGGGTCACGGTCCCGACGGAAGCCATCACCCTGGGCGGCGTGCCGTGCACCTGGTTCGGGGAGCCGGCGCGCGCCGAGCGCGGCACCCTTCTCTACCTGCACGGCGGCGCCTGGTGCCTGCACCTGCCGGGGGTCTATGGCCGCCTCGCCGCCAGGCTGTCGGACCTGACGGGATTCCGCGTGCTGCTGGTCGACTACCGGCTCGCCCCGGAGCACCCCTTTCCCGCCGGGATCGACGACTGTTACACCGTCTATCGCCAGCTCGTCGACGACGGCTACTCGCGGCGTCCACTGGCGCTCGCCGGCGACTCGGCGGGCGGCAACCTCTCGCTCGTCACGCTGATGCGGGCGCGCGACGGACTGCTGCCGCTGCCGGACTGCGCCGCGCTGATCTCGCCCGCGACGGACCTCACGTTCAGCGGTCCCTCGGCCCGCTACAACGCCGAGGCGGACCCGATGTTCTCCCCTTACGCCGCGGAACTGCTGCCCGACAACTACTCCCCCGGCCAGGATCGCGTGAACCCACTGCTCTCACCGCTGTTCGGCAACTGGAACGGCCTGCCACCGCTGCTGTTCCACACGGGCTCGACCGAGATGCTGCTCGACGACAGCGTGCGCGCGCACGATCGCGCGCGGCAGGCCGGCGTCGAGGCGGACATCGAGGTCTGGAACGAACTGCCGCACGTGTTCCACGTGTTCGAATGGGTGCCGGAGGCGCGAGTCGGAGTGGAGGCGGTGGCGCACTACATCGTCGACCGCACGGTGCGGCGCCGCGCCGCGGTGGCGGAGGCGCTCGGCTCGTCCGTCGCGGCGCCGTTGGAGACGGACGACCCGCCGCCCGTGTTCGCGCCGCGGGCCCTGCCGCTGGGCCACTACTGATTCGTCGGACCCCTTTCCTCAGGTCGAGGCGATGAACCGCGCGACGGCCTCGAGCGCGCGGTCGGCGTCGCGCAGCACGCCCGCGTTGGCCTGGAACACGTGCCAGCGGCGGTGGTACTCCTCGAGTACGGCGGTCACTCCGGAGGCCGTGAGCCGTTCGCGCAGGCGCCGCGAATCGGGCAGCAGCACCTCATCGGTGCCGACCTGGATCAATGTGCGCGGCAGACCGCGCAGGTCCGCGTACAGGGGCGAGGCCCGGGGATCGGTGCCGGGGCGACCGCCCAGGTAGGACCGTGCGCACTCCTCGATCCAGGGGCGCTTCAACATGATCTCGCCCGGAACGGATTCGTCGAAATCCGCGAGCGCGAGATCCACCCACGGCGAGAAGAGCACGAGTGCCTGCGGCAGGGGCAAGCCCTCGTCGCGAAGGCGCAGCGTCGTCGCGACCGCGAGCCCTCCCCCGGCGGAGTCGCCGGCGATGACGAGAAGCCGCGGGTCGACGCCCAAGGCGAGCCAGCCGCGGTAGGCGGCGACCGCATCTTCGATAGCGGCCGGGCACGGGTGCTCCGGCGCGAGCCGATAATCCGGGGCGTACACGAGGGCGCCGGTCCGCACCGCGAGATGGCCCGTGAGCGCGCGATGGGTGCGCGACGAGCCGACGCAGTAGCCGCCTCCGTGCAGGTACAGCACGCCCGTCCCGGCGTCGGATGCGCCGACGGCCTCCGTCCAGGTACCGGGCACCTCGCCCAGGGTCGCGTCCCTGAAGGCGGCGGATCGCGGCGGCAGCATCAGCCGCGTGACCGCCTCGAGGCGACGCCGCTGGGTGACCACCGGCAGGCCGGCATCGAGGGTGCGGGCGAGCGCCGCACGCAAGAAGCTCCGGAGCACGGCCGTTACGACGGGCTGGTCCGGCCCGGCGCGGCCTGCGCGCACGGCGGCGCCGGCGGCGGTCATCGAGCGATCGGGATGCTGCAGCAGGTCATGACACGATTGTTCCGCTCCGCCGCGCGGCCGTCTACCCGGCGCCAGGCGCGCTCGTGGAAGTAGAAGGCGAACGTATTGGCGATCGGCTCGATCAGCCCGATGCTGGTGGCGATCGCGATCGAGCCGGTGAGCGCGTACGCGACGGTGAACGCCACGCCGAAGTGCAGCGCGGCGAAGGAGATCGTCTTCAACAGGTCCCGCTTGATGGTCTGCATGGCTGGTGCTCCTGACGAGGACACAGCCTGCCGCGGGCCAGACGATAGATCCAATCAATAGATCAGATCATCTTCATAGACAAACTCACGAGGGCGCCACGCTGGCTGGCGGTCACTCGTTCCGGAGCACCTCGAGGCGCGCCCGGGCGATGCCCTTGCGCATCATGCCGAGCGACACGGCCGCAGCCTTGCTCAGGTCCCCGATGCGCTCGCCGATGAACGGGCCGCGGTCGTTGACGGTCACGACGACACTGCGACCGTTCCGCAGGTTCGTCACCTTCACCCGCGTCCCGAAGGGCAGCGTCGGGTGGGCCATCGTGTAGGCCGCGAGGTCGAAGAGTTCCCCGCTCGCGGTCGGCCGGTCGTGGAATCGCTCCCCATACCAGGACACGAGGCCTTCCTGCAGCGTAACCGTCGCGCGGGCGGCCCCGAAAGGCAGCGTCAGCGCCAGGATCGCGAACGCGAGCAGACCGCGTCGCGCCCGGGGGGCACGGCGAGGCTCGGCATCGGGTCTGCGGGTGGCGGTATGGGTCTGCATGGCGAGGCACACTGCCCCGCGTCGCTGGCCCGGTCAAACCGGATCGACGACGGGGTGACGCCGGTCACGGCCCCGGCAGCTTCCCGCAGGAGCGTCTCGGCCATTCCGGCGCCGCGCAGTTTGCCACAGCGCAGCGGAGCCGGCTGCGCTGGCTAAAAAATCGCTTATATATCAATATTTTAGGTCGACGCCGGCGGAGTGGGCCCGGACTTGCGCCGGCGGAAGAACCAGATCAGCAGTGCCGCCCCGGCAATCGAGGCGATCAGGCCGGTCCAGCCGGGCAGGTGCAGGAAGCGCCCGAGGAGACCCCCGATGAAGGAGCCGGCCAGCCCGTAGCCGATCGTCGGCAGCCAGCCCATCGGGTCCGGACCCGGCAGGGCCCAGCGCGCGAGGGCGCCCACGACCAGGCCGCTCAGCGCGACATAGAGCACGAAGATCCCGAGTCCCACGCCGACCATCGTCCCCGCGGTGCCAGCTTCCATACGCGTCTCCCCTCGTTCGTTGGTGCAGCGCCCGGTGCGGGCGTCGAAAGTATAAGCGACTCAGCGGCTTGAGCGGGCCGAACCGAGGCGGGCCCGGCGCTCGCCCCGGCGCCCCGGCACGCCCGGCCCGACACCCCGTCCGGTCTTGTTGCACTGCATTGACGACGGCACGGCCTGCATGTCATATGGATTCCGTATCCACGACGCCGCGAGCACGGGGGCGGCTGCAGCCTTTGCCCTGCCGTGCCCCTGAGCGACGATATCACCGACCGGCACACAGGCCCGTACCGATGAGCACGCAACCGCGCCGTCCTGCCCACCTGCGCCCCGAGCGGCAGGGCCTCTACGATCCGCGCTTCGAGCACGACGCCTGCGGCGTCGGCTTCGTGGTGAACATCCGCGGCCACCGGTCGCACCGGATCCTCGAGCAGGCCATCCAGGTACTCCGGAACCTCGACCACCGCGGCGCCTGCGGCTGCGAGGTCAACACGGGTGACGGCGCCGGCGTGCTGATCCAGATGCCGCACGCATTCAACGAGGAGGTGTGCCGGAAGGCGCGCATCCCGCTGCCCGCGGCGGGCGAGTACGGCAGCGGCATCATCTTCCTGCCGCGCAACCCCACGGTACGTCGCGCCCTCGAGCAGAAGTTCGAGCAGGTGGTGCAGTCCGAGGGGCAGCAGGTCATCGGCTGGCGCACGGTGCCCACCTCGAACGGCATGCTCGGCGAGACTGCCCGCTCCTGCGAGCCGTTCATGAGGCAGGTCTTCATCCGCCGCGACCCGGCCATCCGCGACGAGCTCGACTTCGAGCGCAAGCTCTACGTCATCCGCAAGCGCGCGTACAACGAGATCCGCACCTCGACGCTCGCGGGCGCCGAATACTGGTACGTCGTGAGCCTCTCGTGCCGGACGTTCGTCTTCAAGGGCATGCTGCTCACGACGCAGCTCGACCAGTACTTCACCGACCTGCACAACCCGCTCGTCGAGACCGCGCTCGCGCTGGTCCACTCGCGCTTCAGCACGAACACGTTCCCGAGCTGGGACCGCGCGCACCCCTACCGCTACATCGCCCACAACGGCGAGATCAACACGGTGCGCGGCAACTCGAACTGGATGCACGCGCGCGAGGCGCGCTTCGCGACCGACGCGTTCGGCGAGGACATCGAGAAGATCCGCCCCATCATCAACCCGAACGGCAGCGACTCGGGCATGTTCGACAACACGCTGGAGCTGCTCTACCTGGCCGGGCGCTCGCTGCCGCACGCGGTGATGATGATGATCCCGGAGCCGTGGTCGAACCACGACACGATGGACGACGACAAGCGGGCCTTCTACCAGTACCACTCGAGCCTCATGGAGCCGTGGGACGGCCCGGCCTCGATCGCGTTCACGGACGGCCGGCAGATCGGCGCGATCCTCGACCGCAACGGGCTGCGCCCCTCGCGCTACTACGTCACGAGCGACGACCTCGTGATCATGGCGTCCGAGGCCGGCGTGCTCGACGTCCCTCCGGAGACGATCGTGCAGAAGGGCCGCCTGCAGCCGGGCCGCATGTTCCTCGTCGACACCGAGCAGGGCCGCATCATCGACGACGCCGAGATCAAGCGGACGATCGCGACGCAACGCCCGTACCGCGACTGGCTCGACCAGTACCTCGTGCACCTCGACGACCTCCCCGCGGCGCCCGAGGTTCCGGCGCCGGACCCGGACACGCTGCTGCAGCGCCAGGTCGCGTTCGGCTACACGTTCGAGGACGAGCGCGTGCTCCTCACGCCGATGGCGCGCGACGGCGTCGAGGCCGTGGGCTCGATGGGCAACGACACGCCGCTCGCGGTGCTGTCCAACAAGCCGCGGCTGCTCTACGACTACTTCAAGCAGCTCTTCGCGCAGGTGACGAACCCGCCGATCGACTGCATCCGCGAGGAGCTCATCACCTCGGCCGAGACCCGCCTCGGCTCCGAGGGCAACCTGCTGAATCCGCAGCCCGCGGACTGCCGCCGCCTCGAGCTCAAGTGGCCGATCCTCACCAACGAGGAGTTCGCGAAGGTCCGCCGCATGGACCTGCCGGGCCTAAAGGTGGGCGTGCTGCCGATCCTGTTCCGCGTCTCGCGCGGCGAGAAGGGCCTCGTCAAGTCGCTGGAGGAGCTGCGCTTCATGGCGCGGCGACTCATCGAGGAGGAGG
>RPQJ01000067.1 GCA_003819815.1 Lysobacterales bacterium | reverse complement strand
CCCCGTCCGATCGGGCCCATGACGCTCAGGGTCGCGCCCACCGGCTGCTTCGAGAGCGCCGCGAGGCCCGGGCCCACGATCTTGTAGAGGATCTCTATCCAGCCCGCCGCGGCATCCGCGCGCATGATCGACAGCGGCCGCCTCATGGGCAGCATCGGATCGCAGCTCAGGTGCGCGAAGCTGCCGGGCGTCGCGGCCGCGGCGCATTTCGGTGCGTGCAGCCGGATGACGTACTGGTGCTCGGGATACGCCTGCTGCGCGAGCAGTTCGGCGTCCTCGACGAAGATCGTCCCGCGGTGCGGACGGTCGTTCATCCGGCCCTCCGTCCCGCCTCGACGTTGCGCTCCTGCACGTTGCGAACGATCGTCGCGAGCACCGCCATGCGCACCGCGACGCCGTTCGTGACCTGCTGGCGGATCGCCGACTGTGCCCCGTCGGCGACCTCGCTCGTGATCTCGACGCCACGGTTCATCGGTCCCGGGTGCATCACGATCGCGTCGGGACGGGCGCCGCGCAGGTTCTCGGCGGTGACTCCCCACTCGCGGTAGAAGGTCTCCGGGTCGACCGTGTCGGCATCCGCCATGCGCTCGCGCTGGATGCGGAGCGCCATGACGACGTCCGCTCCCGCGACGCCTTCCGCGAGCGAATGGTGGCGCCGGGCTCCCTCCAGTTCGCCGGGCTCCGGCGCGAGGCTCGCCGGGCTCACGAGCCGGAGTTCGCCGACGCCGAGCGTGAGCAGCGCGCGGCTCGTCGAGCGCGCGACGCGCGAGTGCCGGATGTCACCCACGATCGCGACGCTCAGGTTCCGCACTTCGCCCTTGCGCTGGCGGATCGTGAGCACGTCGAGCAGGCCCTGGGTCGGGTGCGAAAGGTGCGCCTCGCCGGCGTTCAGCACGCTCACGTGCGGCGCGACGTGCGCGGAGACGTACGCCGGCAGGCCGGGCTCCGCGTCGCGCATGACGAACACGTCGACCAGCATCGCCTGCAGCGTGTAGATCGTGTCGAGCACGGTCTCGCCCTTGACGCGCGACGAGGACTGCATGTCGAGGTTCACGACGTCGGCGCCGAGGCGCTTCGCCGCGAGCTCGAACGACACGCGCGTCCGCGTGCTCGGCTCGAAGAAAAGGTTTGCGACGGTTCGTCCCCACAGGCTCTGGTCGCGGGCCGGCAGCTCGCCCGGCACGCGCACGTAGAACTGCGCGAGATCGAGCAGGTGCTGGAGCTCGTCGCGCGTGAGCCCTTCGAGCGTGAGGAGATGGCGCAGGCGGCCGGCCTGGTCGCGCTGCAGTTCGGCGCCGCTTTCGATGCTCAAGCCTGCCTCCCGGTGCGTTCCGCGGCCCCGCGGAGCCACGTCTCGAGGATGTGGCGCGCCGCGTGGGCGTCGATGTCCTCGCGCCGCACGCGGCGGGCGCGGGCGCCCGAGCGCCGGGCCTCGCGCAGGTCCGCCGTGGCGGCCGCGGAGGTCAGGCGTTCGTCGACGAACTCCACCGGCAGCGCCAGGCGGCGCGAGAGCTCGGCGCCGAAGGCGCGGCAGGCCGGGGTGAGGACGGTCTCGGTGCCGTCCATATTATAGGGGAGCCCGACGACGAGTCGCGCGGGCGACCACTCGCGCGCGACCCGCTCGATCCCGGCCCAGTCGGGTTCTCCGGCGCGCACCTCGACCGTGCCGGCCGGGCTCGCGGTGCCGGTGAGCGCCTGGCCGACGGCGACGCCGATGCGGCGCGCGCCGTAGTCGAACGCCATCAGCACCTCGCTGGTCTGGTTCACGTGGGCCCGGTGCTCAGGCGTGCCCGGCGTCCGAGCTCAGGTGGAGCAGGTTGACGCCGAGCAGCCGGCCTGCAGCGTGCCAGCGATCCTGTGGCGGCGTGCGGAAGAGGAGCGCCTCGTCGGCGGGTACCGTGAGCCAGGCATTCTGGGCCATTTCGGCCTCGAGCTGTCCGGCGCCCCAGCCCGCGTATCCGAGCGCGAACAGCACGGCCTCCGGGCCCTCGCCGCGCGCGAGCGCGTCGAGCACGTCCCGCGAGGTGGTCAGTTGCAGGCGCTCCGACACCGAGATCGTCGAGTCCCACGGCGTCCCGGCGGCGTGCAGCACGAAGCCCCGCTCGGTCTGGACCGGGCCGCCCTGCAGCACGGGGTCGCCGGCCACGCGCGAGTGCGTCGCGTCGAGCCCGAGCTGCCCGAAGACGTCCGCGAGCGTCATCCCGAGCGGCCGGTTGATCACGATGCCGAGCGCGCCCTGCGCATTGTGCTCGCACACCAGCGTGACCGTCTGGGCGAAGTTCGGATCGCCCATGCCGGGCATCGCGATCAGGAACTGGTTCTCGAGGTAGGAGCCGGACATGGCGGGCAGTATCCGGCCGTCGAGCCGTCGCTCACAAGCCGGGGTTCAGGGGGCGCCGGACAGCACGGCCCCGCTGCCCAGCTGGCCCTTGAGGAACTGCCACTCGTACGCGAACCGCAGCACCGGATAGCTGTCGCGCATCGCGGGCGGGAACGGATCGAACGGCGAGGCGATCCGCACGATGCCGACGGCGGCCTCGTCGAGTTCGCGATGGCCGCTCGAGCGGCGCACCAGCACCTGCTCGAGGCTCCCGTCGGCGCGGATCGCCACCTCGAGCACCGGATTGCCCGAAAGCGACCGTCGCCGCGCCTCGTTCGGGAAGTTGAGCGTGCCGACGCGCTCGATGCGGCGCTTCCACCCGTCGAGGTAGCCGGCGATCTGGCTCTCGCGCGTATCCGCCCGCAGCCGGTCGTCCTCCGACGGCGCGCCGCGCAGCAGCAGGGTCTCGTTCGCCGCCGAGGCGTTCGAGCCCACCTGCGGCAGCGGTCGGGCCTCGATCGGGACGACGGACTGTGCGGTGGCCGCCTGCTCGCCGGGCGCTGGCCGGTAGAGCGACGTCATCGACGTGACGTGCAGCTGCACGCCGCCCGCGGTCGCGCCCGGGTCCTGCGCAGAGTAGGCTTCCCCGAGCGCCTCGCCCTCGTTCTCGATCAGGCTGGCGGACGCCTCGGGCAGCGACGTGAGGCCGCGCGCCAGCGTCGTCCCCGACCCCCGCTGGTCGCGCTCGGCGATGTAGCTCGCGTCCGGGTTGTCCTCGTCGGCCGGACCGTCGGGCACGAGCAGCACCTCGAGCGTCGGCAGGGGCCGCTCGTCGCGATCGGGCGCCGCGAACCGCACGCCGAGGATCAGGAGGCCGTGCAGCAGCGCGGCCGCGAAGATCGCCGTCGCGAGGCGGTCCTCCGGGCGGCCGGTTTCGGCCCTGAGCTCCATCAGCCGTCGACCCGCCGCGCGATGGCGTCCATGAGCGCGCCCGCGACGTCGAGGCCGAACTGGCGGTCGAGCTCGCGTGCGCCGGTCGGGCTCGTCACGTTGATCTCGGTCACGAAGCCGCCGATGACGTCGAGCCCCACGAAAAGCATGCCCCGCTCCCGCAGGACCGGGCCGATGCGGCCGGCCAGCCAGCGGTCGCGGTCGTCGAGCGGGCGGCCGACGCCCTTGGCGCCCGCCGCGAGGTTGCCGCGGTTGTCGGCGGAGGAGGGGATCCGGGCGAGCGCGTACGGCACCGGCTCACCGTCGACGAGGATCACGCGCGCGTCGCCGGTCGTGACGATGTCGGGGATGTAGCGCTGCACGATCGCGTAGCGGGTGCCGTACTCGGTCAGCGTCTCGAACACGACGCTGGCGTTCTTGTCGCCGGCGTCGAGCACGAAAATCGAGCGGCCGCCCATGCCGTGCAGCGGCTTGCAGACGGCGCGCCCCTGCTCGCGCAGGAACGCATGCATGTCGCCCATGTCGCGGGTGATCAGCGTCGGAGCGCAGCACTCGGGGAACCAGGCCGTGTAGACCTTCTCGTTCATGTCGCGCAGGCCCTGCGGGCGGTTCACGACCAGCGCGCCCGCGGCTTCGGCGCGCTCGAGGATGTAAGTGGCGTAGATGTACTCGGTGTCGAAGGGCGGGTCCTTGCGCATCAGGACCGCGTCGCAGTCGGCGAGGCGCAGCGTCTCGGGCTCGCCACGCGTGTACCAGTCGGCGCCGTCGTCGCGCACCTCGACCGGGTGGGCACGGCCGTACGCCACGCCGTCGCGCAGCCAGAGGTGGCGCAACTCGAGGTAGGAGAGGTGCCAGCCGCGCCGCTGCGCCGCGAGCATCATGGCGAGCGTCGTGTCCTTCGCCGGCTTGATGTCCTCGATCGGGTCCATCACCACGGCCACGTGCAAGCGCTTCGCCGTCATCGATCGCCTCCCCTCGCCGCGCCGCAGGGCGCCGCGCATGTGAACCCCGTCATGTTATCGAAACCCGCCAATGGCAGGGCCGCATCCAATATGTTAAAACCCGCTCGCGAGCCGCGCCTCGCCGATTAGCGTCGTGCCCTCGCGACGCTCTTTCCCATCCGGGGGTTCTTGGAACATGGACAACACGGCAGCGACCAGCAGCCGACCGAGGCTGGCGGGCATGAAGGTGCTCGTGATCGACGACAGCAAGACGATCCGGCGCACGGCCGAGACGCTGCTGGCCCGGGAGGGCTGCGAGGTCTACACGGCCGTCGACGGCTTCGATGCACTTTCGAAGATCGCCGACCACCAGCCCGACGTCGTGTTCGTCGACATCATGATGCCCCGGCTCGACGGCTACCAGACGTGCTCGCTCATCAAGCACAACAAGGTGTTCCGCAGCATCCCGGTGATCATGCTCTCCTCGAAGGACGGGCTGTTCGACCGGGCCCGCGGCCGCATCGTGGGGTCGGAGCACTACCTCACGAAGCCCTTCACGCGCGAGGAGCTCCTGAGCGCCATCGAGACCCACGTCCACCGCTGACGGCCCGCGGCCGGAGGACCCCACCCGTGGCACTGGTACTGATCGTCGACGACTCGCCCACCGACGTGCACGTCATGCAGCAGGCGCTCGAGCGCAGCGGTTTCAGGACGGCCTCGGCCGCCGACGGCGGGGAGGGCATCCGCAAGGCCCGTGAACTGCACCCCGACCTGATCCTGATGGACATCGTGATGCCCGGCGTCAACGGTTTCCAGGCGACGCGCGAGCTCGCGAGCGACCCCGAGACGCGTTCGATCCCCGTGATCATGGTCACCTCGAAGGCCCAGGAGTCCGATCGCGTATGGGGTCTCAGGCAGGGGGCCGTCGACTACCTCGTGAAGCCGGTGGCCGTGGAGCAGCTGGTGAAGAAGGCGCAGGCCGCGCTTGCCGTCTGAGATGGAAGAGGTCGCCGCACTCCGGTCGCTGCGCGACCGTCCGTTCGATCTGCTGCGCGAGCTCGACCGCCGCGCGCGGATCGCAGCGCAGGGCAAGCCCGAGGCGCCCGCGTCGGGCGCGGAGTGGGTCGGCATCGCGTTCCAGCTTGGCGGCGAGGCCTACCTGCTCGCCCGCGACGAGACGCGCGAGGTGATGGGCTATCCTGCGAGCGTCACGCGCGTGCCGGGCGCGAAGAGCTGGGTGCGCGGCCTGTGCAACCTGCGCGGCCAGCTGATGCCGGTCGTCGACCTGCGCGCGTTCCTCGGCTCGGGCAATGCCACCGTCACGCGTGCCACGCGGGTGCTGGTCGCCAATCACCGCGAAGTCCCGGCGGGCCTGCTGGTCGACGGCGTGATGGGCTTCCGCCGTTTCTACGAGAGCGAGTTCTCGGCGGACCTGCCGCCGACGCTGCTTCGCTGCGAGCGCTACCTCGCCGGCGCGTTCCGTCGCGGCGCCGAGGTGTGGCCGGTCTTCAGCATGCGATCGCTGCTCGAGAGCCAACCTTTCCTGCAGGCGGCGGCGTCATGAACGCGCGCCTCGCCCCTGACGCACATCGGATACCCGTATGACCCAGAAGTTCGACGCCGCCACCTGGCAGCCCCGGCTGATCGCGATCGCTCTCGTCGCCGCGGTACTCGCCGCGCTCGCGCTGCTGCTGTCGGCGCGCATGAGCGGTGGGCAGGCCGAGACGCGCGAGCGGGCCACCGCCCTTGCGGCACTCTCCCAGAACATTCCTCTGCAGGCGGGGGCGGCGGTGCGCGGCTCCGCGCCCGCGTTCGACGCGCTCGCGGAGTCGCGGACGACGCTCGAACGCGTACTGGGCGAGGCGCGCGCCGAAGCCGGAGCGGGCCCGGGCGGCGAGCCGGGCTGGCCGGTGCTGCTCGAGCAGACGCAGGCGGTGCTCGACGGCCGGCAGGCCGCGCTCGACGCGCAGCGCGCGGCGGCCGGCGTTCGCGAGCTCACGCCGCAGCTCCTCGCTGCCGTCGCGAACCTCGTGCAGGTGGCGGGCCCGGGCTACGCCGAGACGTACGGCCGGCACCTCGACCGCTTCGAGCTGCGCGCGCAGGGACTCGAGCAGGACCTCTCGGCGCTCGCGGACGGCACCGCGCCGGTCGAGGCCACCACGCGCCGACTCGCGGACGGCCTCGCCTACATGGCGCAGGTCGTCGACGGCCTGAACGGCCGCGCCAACACGCTCGGCATGGTCGAGGTCCCGCAAGGCGCGCGCGAGGCCGCCGGGATCCTGGACGGAGCGTTCCGGACCCAGCAGTCGCAGGTCCAGTCCGTGATCTCGCTCGGCGACCAGCTCGAGCAGATACAGGCGGCGCGTAATGCGCTCGCTGAAAGCGGCGCCGGCCTGTATGCGAGCGTCGGGGCCGCAGCGCTGCCGGCGTCCTCCCCGTGGTTCGCGGGTCCGTGGCTGCCCCTGGCACTGGTGCTCGTGTCGGTGGGCGCGCTCGCGCTCGCGGCGTGGTTGCAGCGCTCCCTCGCGGCCCTGCGGCGGGCCGCCGACCAGCAGTCCCAGCAGAGCGAGCGCAACCAGCAGGCGATCCTCCGGCTGCTCGACGAGCTGTCGAGCCTCGCCGACGGCGACCTCACGGTGCAGGCGACCGTGACCGAGGACATCACGGGCGCGATCGCGGACTCCATCAATTACGCGATCGAGGCGCTGCGCGAGCTCGTGACGACGATCAACGGCTCCGCGATCAAGCTCGATGCCGCCACCCGCCAGACACAGGCGCTCTCGACGCATCTCGCGAAGGCGTCGGCCGCGCAGTCGAAGCAGATCGGCGCCGCGTCGGAGTCGATCGCGGCGATGGCGACCTCGACCGAGGAAGTCTCGGGCAATGCCGAGCGCTCGGCCGACGTCGCGCGGCACTCCGTCGACATCGCCCACAAGGGCGGCGACGCGGTACGCCGCACGATCGACGGCATGAACGCGATCCGCGAGAACATCCAGGAGACGTCGAAGCGCATCAAGCGCCTCGGCGAGAGCTCGCAGGAGATCGGCAACATCGTCGAGCTGATCAACGACATCGCCGAGCAGACGAACATCCTCGCGCTCAACGCCTCGATCCAGGCGTCGATGGCGGGGGAGGCGGGCCGCGGCTTCGCCGTCGTGGCGGACGAGGTGCAGCGCCTCGCGGAGCGCGCCGCGAACGCGACCCGGCAGATCGAGGTGCTCGTGCGCACGATCCAGGCCGACACCAACGAGGCGGTCGTCTCGATGGAGCGCACGACGACCGACGTCGTGGGCGGCGCGCTGCTCGCCGAGAACGCCGGCGCCGCGCTCGAGGAGATCGAGCAGGTCTCGAACCAGATCGCGAGCCTCGTGCAGAACATCTCCGCGAGCGCGCGCCAGCAGGCTACGTCGTCGCAGAGCATCTCGCGCAACATGCAGGTCCTGCGCGAGATCAGCTCGCAGACCGCGGAGAGCACCACCGCCACCTCGACCTCGATCGGCAAGCTCGCCGAGCTCGCCGCGCAGCTGCGCAAGTCGGTGACGGGCTTCCGGCTGCCGGAAGGGTCCGGGTCCGTCTCGGGCGAGTACCCGCTGCTGCGCACGGACGAGTCGCCGCCGGCGGATGCCACGGCCAAGCTGCGCCGCGTCAGCGGGCTCCCGGGCTGACGCGGAGGCGGAGACCCGCAGTGAGCATGCCTTACCCGCACGTCCCCGCCGCGGACGCGGCCACGCCGTCGGTTCAGGTCGTCGCGCGAGAGCTCGCGGTCGAGCTGAACGAGGCGCGGGCCGCGCTCGAAACCTATGCCGAGCGTCCTGACGACCGCACGGCCCTGCACCGCTTCGGTTCGCACGTGCACGTCGCACGCGGCGCACTGCGCGTCGCCGAAGTCTACGGCGGCGCGCTGCTGGCCGAGGAGATGGAGCAGGTCGCCCGTTACGTCGACGCGCACTCTGCACCGAACCAGGCGGACCCCGACGGCCTCGACGCGCTGATGCGCGCGATGGAGCAGCTGCCGGCCTACGTCGAGCGGGTTGCGTCCGGCGGGCGCGACGTGCCGCTCGCGCTGCTGCCCTTGCTGAACGACCTGCGAGCCGTGCGCGGCAGCGCGCTGCTCTCGGAGGGCACGCTCCTGCTCCTCAACCTGCGCTCCGACGAGCCCGCGCGTCCGGCGGCGGCCCAGGCCGACGGGGGTGACGTCGCGGAGCTCGGGCGTCGCCTGCGCCCCCGCTACCAGCTCGCGCTGCTCGGCTGGATCCGGGGCGAGGGTGTCGACGCGCAGCTCGATTCGCTCGCCGAGATCGCGGCGCAGCTCGAGTCGCACGCAGCCATGCAGCCGGTCTTCCAGCTCTGGTGGGTGGTGGGCGCGGTGCTCGAGGCGCTGCGCCAGGGCGGCATCGACGGCAACGTCTCGGTCAAGCGCCTGCTCGGCCAGGCGGATCGCGAGATGCGCCGCCTGTCCGACCTCGGGGAGGCGGCCTACGCGGCGACGCCGCCGGTCGAGCTGCTCAACAACCTGCTGTTCTACGTCGCGCGCTCGCGCACGGCCGGACCCCGGATCGCGGGCGTGAGGGAATCCTTCCGCCTCGACGAGGTGCTCGCGTCCGCGGGCCAGGCCGACGAGGCGAGCGAGACGCTGTCCGCCCCGAGCGTGCGGCTCATGAAGACCGTCGCCGCGGCGATCCGCGAGGACCTCACCCACGTCAAGGACGTGCTCGACATCTTCGTGCGCAAGGGAGCGACTCACGTCGACGACCTGGCGCCGCAGCTCGAGATGCTGCGCAAGATCAGCGACACGCTCGGGGTGCTGGGCCTCGGCGCGCTGCGTGACCGGGTGCAGGGCGAGATCTCGTCGCTGCAGCAGATCGTCGAGCGGCGCGCCGCGCCGGACGACACCGCGCTGCTCGGCATCGCGGCCGCGCTGATCGAGGTCGAGGACAGCCTCGACACGCAGCTCGTGCGGCTGATCCTTCCCGAGGGCGGCGACGGCCCGGCCGGCGAGCCGACGGACGAGGAGTTCCGCCAGGTCCAGGACGCGGTGCTGCGCGAGTGCATCGTCAACATGGCCCGGATCAAGGAGGCGATCTCGCATGCGCTGGCGGCGCCCGCCGAGGCGCAGGGGCTCGACCAGGTCCCGCAGCTCGTGCGCGGCATCACCGCCGGCCTGCTGATGCTGGGCCGCCAGCGCGCCGTCGAGGTGATGGAGGCGCTCGGCCGTGCCCTCGCGGGAATCGTGCGGCCGGATGCGAATGCGCTCGCCGAGCCGCGCCTCGAGCGGCTCGCGGACGCGATAGTCGCGGTCGAGTACTACATGGAGATGCTGCAGGCGGGGCGCCCCGACCCGCTGCCGATGCTCGACAGCGCGGAGCAGTACCTCGCGGCGCTCGAGTCCACGGGGCGGATCGTGACGCTGTGGCCGGCACGCGGCGAGGCCGCAGCGGCCGCTCCCGGGGAGATCACGGAACAGCCGGTGCGACCGGCGGCTCCACGTCCCGCCGCGGAGGCGGCGGTCCAGCCGCCACCCGTCGAGCCCGCGGCTCCCGCCGAGGCTGCGGCCGCCACGGCCGCCGACAGCGAGTTCGTGCTGCTCTTCGCCGAGGAGGCCCGCGAGAACATCTCGCGCCTCGAGTCGGCGTGCGCGCTATGGGAGCAGAATCCCGCCGATGCCGCGGCGCTGCGCGAGGCCCGGCGCGTGTTCCACACACTGAAGGGCAGCGGCCGCATGGTCGGTGCACGGCGCGTGAGCGAGTTCTCGTGGAGCATCGAGAGCCTGCTGAACCGCGTCATCAGCCAGACACTCGAGCGTACGCCCGACATCGTCGACGTGGTCCGCGACGCCGTCCGCACCTTGCCGAAGCTGATCGACGAGCTCGAGCAGGGCGTGCCTGCGGACGTCGACGTCCAGGCGCTGATGGCACGGGCCGACGCCATCTCCGGGCGCGAGGCGACCGGCGTGCCGCCGCCACCCGCGGCGCGTCCCACGGAGCCGGCGCCTGTCATAGCGCCCGAGCCCGAGCCGCCCGCCGTGCCGGAGGAGTACGCCGCCACCGGCATGGATCCGGTGCTGCGGGAAATCTTCCGCAAGGAGACCGCGGGACACATCGGGGTCGTGCGGCAGTTCATCGACCGATGCGTCCACACTCCGGCGCCGCATCCGGTGACCGAGGCGCTCTATCGCTCGTGCCACACGCTCAGCGGCATCGCGAAGACCGCGGGCGCGCGCCAGGGCATCAAGGTCGCGGAGCCGATGGAGGACTACCTCCGCAAGCTCTACGACAACGGCCACGGGCTGCCGCAGGAAGGCCTGACGCTGCTCCGTGACACGGTGCACGTGCTCGAGACCGTGGTCGAGCACGTCGACGAGGACACCGGTTTCTTCCCCGACCAGGGCCGGCTGATCGCCGGCTGGCACGCGCTGGATCGCGCACTCGATGCGGAACTGGCCCGACTCGCCGAGGCTGCCGAGCGCACGCTCGAGACCGTCTGGCCTCCACTCGAGGGCGCCGACGCGCGGGCCGACGCGCCCGTCGAGATCCCCGCGCCGCCCGAAGATCTGACGGAGCCCTCGCTGCAGGCACTCGCAGATCGCGTCGAGGTTCCCGCCGAGCCCGACGCCGACTACACGTCGCGCCTCGTGGTGCTCGACGTGCCCGCCGCGCCGCCCGAGCTGCCGCCCCCGTCCGTGCCGTCGGTCGTGGCGTCCGAGCCCGAGTTCGACGCCGACATCGCGGCCATCTTCAGCGAGGAGGCGAGCGAGCTGCTCGAGCACGCCGACGCCGCGCTGCTCGACTGGAGCCGCGACCGCGCCGATCGTCGGCAGGTGACGGAGCTCAAGCGATTGCTGCACACGCTGAAGGGCGGCGCGCGCATGGCGGGCATCCGTGCGATGGGCGACCTGAGCCACGAGCTCGAGTCATTCCTCGCGGCGGTCGAGACGGGGCACGTCGCTTCCGACGGCGGCACGATCGCCTTGCTGCAGGCCGCGCTCGACGAACTGCACCGCATGCGAGACACGGCCAACCTCGGCCAGTCGATCGTTCCTGCGGACGAACTGATGGGACGAGTACGGTCCGTCACCGCAACCGGCAGCGCGGAGTCGCCTGCCCTCCCGGCCGTTGCGGAACCGGCGCCGCCCGAGCCTGAACCGGAGCCGGCATACGCTTCCGCGCCGGACGACGTGCCCGAAGCGATCGCTGCTGTGCCGGAGCCTGTGCCAGAGCCTGCACCCGAGCCGACGCACGAGCCGACGCACGAGCCGGCCCCCGAGCCCGTGCTCGAGCCCGCTCCCGAGCCCGAACCCGTAGTCGAGGCGGCACTCGAGCCGGCGGCGCCGGAAACGTACGCCGAGGTCGAGGCCGTCGTGGCCGCGCCCGAGGAATCCCCGCACGTGGCCCCGCCTGCAGAACAGCCGGCGTACCCGGCGGCCGCGCCTTTCGTCCCTCGCGCCGTGGAGCCCGAGCCCGAATCGGTACCCGAACCGGCGGCTGCCGTGATGCTGCCGGGCCGCGAGCCCGCCGCGCCGGCCGAGCGGCACGAACTCGCGCGCGTGAGCGCGGATCTGCTCGACGAGCTGCTGAACAACGCGGGCGAGGTCAGCATCTTCCGTGCCCGCGTCGAGCAGCAGATGACCTCGATCGAGTTCAACCTCGCCGAGCTCGGTCGCACGGTGACGCGCCTGCGGGAGCAGCTGCGCAAGCTCGAACTCGAGACCGAGGCGCAGATCCTGCACCGGCACCAGGACGACGTGCAGGGCCGCGCGGACTTCGATCCGCTCGAGCTCGACCGTTACTCCGCGATCCAGCAGCTCTCGCGCGCGCTCGCCGAGTCGGTAAGCGACGTCGCGAGCATCGAGGGCCTGCTCGCGAACCTGAACCGCGAGGGCCAGAACCTGCTGCAGCAGCAGGGCCGCGTCGTGGCGGACCTGCAGAACGGCCTGATGCGCACGCGCATGGTGCCGTTCCAGCGGCATGCGCAGCGCCTCACGCGGCTCGTGCGGCAGGCCGCGCAGGAAACCGGCAAGCTGGCCGAGCTCACGGTCGAGGGCGCGAGCGGCGAGCTCGATCGCCAGGTGCTCGAGCGCATGCTGCCGCCGTTCGAGCACATGCTGCGCAACGCGGTCGTGCACGGCATCGAATTGCCGGGCGAGCGCCTCGCGCGCGGCAAGCCCGAGACGGGCCGCATCACCGTGCGGCTGCAGCGCGAGGGCGCCGAGGTCGTAATCGTCGTCGAGGACGACGGGGCCGGGATGAACGTCGCTGCGATCCGCGCGAAGGCGCGCCAGATCGGGCTGCTGCGGCCGGACCAGGACCTCACGGACGAGGAGGCGCTGCAGCTCATCCTCGAGCCCGGCTTCAGCACGGCCGACCGGCTCACGCAGCAGGCCGGCCGCGGCGTCGGCATGGACGTGGTCGCCACGGAGGTGAAGAAGCTCGGTGGCGGGCTCTTCATCGAGTCGACGCCGGGGCAGGGCGCGCGCTTCACGATCCGGCTGCCGTTCACGCTCGCGATCACGCAGGCGCTGATCGTTCGGGTGCACGACGAGTTCTACGCGCTGCCCGTCGCGACCGTCGAGGGCGTCGCACGCCTGCCGCGCCGGGAGATCGAGCGTCACATCGCCGAAGACCCGTCCACGTTCGACTACGGCGGGCAGCTTTACCGCTTCCAGCACCTCGGCTCGTTCGTCGGCAGCGGCCCGTCCGTGCTGCCCGATACGGACACGGCGCTGCCGGTGATCCTCGTGCGGGCCGGCGAGCACTCGACCGCGCTCGTGATGGACGAGCTCGTCGGCAGCCGGGAGATCGTCGTGAAGTCGGTCGGCCCGCAGATCGCGTCGGTGCGCGGCATCTCGGGCGCGACCATCCTCGGCGACGGGCGCATCGTGGTCATTCTCGACATGGGTGCACTGGTTCGCTCGGAGTGGCGCGGCCGTGTGACCGACGCGAGCGTCCGCGCGACGCGCGACGAGCGCACCTTCGCGCTGGTCGTGGACGATTCGATCACGGTGCGCCGCGTCACGCAGCGGCTGCTCGAGCGCAACGGCATGCGCGTGATGACGGCGCGGGACGGCGTCGACGCCATGGCGCTGCTGCAGGAGCACGTGCCCGACGTGATCCTGCTCGACATCGAGATGCCGCGCATGGATGGCTACGAGGTCGCGTCACACATCCGCGGCGACCCGCGTCTCGCGGACGTGCCGATCATAATGATCACCTCGCGCGTCGGCGAGAAGCACCGGGCCCGCGCGATCGAGCTCGGCGTGGACGACTACCTCGGCAAGCCGTACCAGGAGAGCCAGCTGCTCGACGCGATCGAGCCGCTGGTGCTCGCGCGGCGCCGCCAGGCCGTCTAGGAGGGAGTCCATGAGCGCCGCCGACGAACTCTACTGCCTGCTGGTGCCGCTCTCGGAGGAGCGACTGCTGTTGCCGCGTGCGTGCGTCACGGAGGTGGTCAACTACCAGGCGCCGGCCCCGATGGAGTCCGCGCCGCCGTGGTACCTGGGCACCGTCGCGTGGGGCGGGCGCCGGGTCCCGCTCGTGTCGTTCGAGGCCGCCTGCGGGCGCAATCCGCCGCGGGTCAGCGGCCGCACGCGCATCGTCGTGATGCAGGGCATCACCGCGCGCTCCGAGGCCGTCGGCGGCCACTTCGCGGTCCTCACCCAGGGCTTCCCGCAACTCGTGCGGCTGAGCCGCGACGTCGTGCACTCGGACGAGTCCCGCGTCTTCGGCGAGCGCGTCCCCGTCTTGTGCCAGGTGCGCATGATCAACGAGTATCCGCTGGTCCCCGATTTCGAGCGGCTCGAGCAGATGATCGCGGAAGAAACCCGCGCGGCGTAGTGAAGGGGGAAGGGGACAGAGACCAGGGGAGAGGGGACGGGGAAGAGAGAATCGGTCCGGTCTACTTCGCACCCGCCGCGCAGACCGTCCCGGCGCGCGGATCCCGGGTCTTCAGCCGCTCGACCAGCGCCTTGAATCGCGGCGCGCAACGGATCGGATCCAGCGCAGGGAGCATCATCGTCCACTCCGGGGGGTTGGTGGTGCTCTCGGGTTCGTCGACACTTCGCTCGAGGTAATCGAGTGCAAGTTCCGGCGCACCCAGCAACACCAGCAGTGCAGGCGTGTCGATCGTCGTGAAGATGTTGCCGCTGGACGGATCAAGGGCGCTGCGGGCGGAGAAGGCTGCGAGGCGTTGCGCCGCTGTCCGTCGATCACCTTGGCCCGCGAAAGCGTCGATCACCTCGTCGACGAGGGGCAAGGCGCTGCCATCACGGGTCCGGGCGATGGCATGCAGGTGCGGTCGTGCCGCCACTGGGTCACCGCGCAGCAGTTCGGCGAGCGCGACCAGCTGCTGGCAGCCAACGAAGTCCGGCGCAAACGCCAGCACACGCTCGCAGTTCGCGCGGGCGTCGGCAACGCGTCCCAGAGTCAATAGTACGAAGGATCGGTTGTGTGCAACGATCCGGGAGCGGGGGTCCAGTTCGCTGGCGCGATCCAGAGCGGCGAGCCCAGCCTGTGGATCGCCGCCCGCCATCGTATCGGTACCCAGCCACTGGTAAGCGGTCGCAAACGAGGGGCGAATCGCGATTGCGCGCTGCTGCAGGGTGATGGCGGTATTCCGACGCCGCTCCCAGCTGGCCGGCGACGACAAAGCCGCATAGGGTTCAGCCAGGGTCGGGTCCAGCCCCAGCGCCATCAGCGCGGCATCAGTGGCCAGCCGGAAGGCATTTTCGTAGCTGATCCTGGCCGAGTAGTCCGGGAGGACGGCATAGGTCAGCGCCAGACCGCCGTGGGCTTGTGCGAACCTCGGATCGGCGGCTATGGCCTGGTTGAACAGGTCAACCGCCTGCAAGAGATTCTCCTCGTTTCGCGTATGCCAAAGCGCCGTGCCGCGCAGGTACAGGTCGTACGCCTCGAGATTCCGGGTGCCGGTCGATTCCTGGCCCGGGCTCGATGGGCTCGCGATCTTCACCTTGAGCTCGTCACCGATCGCCCGGGCGATCTCGTCCTGGATCGCGAAGATGTCCTCGAGCTTGCGATCGTAGGTCTGCGACCAGAGATGGAAGCCGTTCTGCGCGTCGATCAACTGCGCGGTGATGCGAACCTGGTCGCCCTGCCGGCGAACGCTGCCTTCGAGCACCATGCGCACGTTGAGCGCGGCGGCGATCTCGGGCACCTCCATCGGTTTACCCTTGAACGAGAACGACGAGGTGCGGGCCGCGACCTGCAGTTCCCGCGTGCCGGCGAGCACGTTCAGGATCTCCTCCGAGATGCCGTCCGAGAAGTATTCGTTGTCCGGGTCGCCCGACATGTTGACGAACGGCAGTACCGCGATCGACTTGTCCGGGATGTCCGCAGCCGCACCTGCGGCAACGCCCGGATTCTCGAGCGATGCCGTGGCGGACGAAGGCGCGTCGCTCGCCTTGTCGTAGCGCCAGAAGATCCCGCCACCCACGAGGAACAGCAGCGTGATGATGACCAGTTCCACTGCACTGACGCGCTGCCGACCCTGATCGCCGTGGTACCACGCCGTCACCAGGACGACGGGCAAGCCGATCAGCAGCCCAAGGGTCGCGAACTGCTGGATCTGGCGTGGCCAGTCGAACGTTTCGGTGACGTATTCGAGGCCCTGGAGCAGGCCCCAGGCACCCGCCGAGTAGACGATTCCCCACTGCACGACCTTGCGGCGGCGCAGCTTGTCCCAGGCGCTCTCGCCCGCAGTCCCTGTCGGCACGTCGGTCACTGGTTGATCTCCCCTCGCGGCCGGAGTCTAGCGGGTTCTGCGGCGCTCGATCGACAGGGTCGCTGGCGTCAACGCATCGGGTTTGCGATCCAAGGAGGCTCTGACTCAACAGGGCTCATGAGGCGATCGACGCTCAACTTGAGAGCTGGCATCGCGACAGCCGGTCGTTCTTGATCGATTCGTGGCGGCGATGGCCGGCGTGCAGGCCACGTTCAGCTGCAATCGGCCCAACCAGCGGGTCCCACGGCACCGACTGGTTCATCTCGGCCAGCAACTGCTCGTGCTGAGTGCGCTTGCGGTAGCGCTCAAACCAGCTCGCCGCCAATGTCTGCTGCTGCGGTCGCATCGCCTTACCCCAACCGCACCGTCGTGGCCGAAGTGGACGATGCCGGGCAATAGATCACAGCATCCCTTTCTGTCCCCTGTCCCCTTCCTCACTGCAGGTCGCCCCACAGCGCCTGCAGCACCGTGAGTGCCACGACGCCCGCGGTCTCGGTGCGCAGCACGCGGGGACCGAGGCGCACGGGCGCGTAACCGGCCGCGGCGGCGCTCGCGAGTTCGGCATCGTCGAGGCCGCCTTCCGGGCCCACCAGCAGTTCGACGCGCTGCGCGACCGTCGGCAGACCCGCGAGCGAGGCGGGGCCCGCAGGGCTCAGGACCAGCCGCTGGCCTTCGCGGGCCGCCTCGGCGAGGTGGCGCGAGAGGTCGCAGGGCGGGCGGACCTCGGGCAGTACGCTGCGCCCGCACTGCTCGCACGCGCTCGCGACCACTGCCTGCCAGTGGCGCAACCGCTTCTCGGCCTGGCGGTCGTCGAGGCGCACGACGCTCCGTGCCGCAATGACAGGCTGGATGCGCCGCACGCCGAGCTCGGTCGCTTTCTGAAGGGTCCAGTCCATGCGCTCGCCGCGGGACACGCCCTGCACCAGCGAGATCGACAGCGGGGACTCGCGCAGTCCGGCCGAGCGGGAACCGATGCGGACGCGGACCCGGTCGCCGTCGAGCTCGACGATCTCGCCCGCGTAGTCGTGGCCCGAGCCGTCGAACAGCACGAGCGGTGCCCCGGCCCGCAGGCGCAGCACACGCGCGACGTGATTGCCGGCCGCCTCGGGCAGCAGGATCTCGGCCCCCGGGACGAGGGGCTGCCCGCAGTGCACGCGGATCAGTCGCACGTCGCGGCCCGGATGCCGTCGCGAGCGGTCGCGACCAGCCCGTCGATCTCGGCGGGCGTGATCACGTACGGCGGCATGAAGTACACGACGTTGCCGATCGGCCGCAGCAGCGCCTCGTGCCCGAGGCCGTGGCGGTACACGCGGAGGCCGCGTCGCTCGCGCCAGTCGTAGGGCTGCCGGCGATCGCCGTCGCGAGCGAGCTCGACGGCGACGATCATGCCCTGCTGCCGCACCTCGGCGACGTGGTCGAGTTCGCCGAGCTCGGCGCAGCGTCGGCCGAGATGCGCGGCGAGCGCGCGATTGCGCTCGATCACGTCGTCCCCGGCGAAGATGTCGAGCGTGGCGAGCGCCGCCGAGCACGCGAGAGGGTTGCCGGTATAGCTGTGGGAGTGCAGGAAGGCCCGGAGCGTCGCGTACTCATCGTAGAAGGCCTCGTACACGGTCTCGCGCGTGAGGACGACCGAGAGCGGCAGGTAGCCGCCCGTGAGCCCCTTCGAAAGGCAGAGGAAGTCGGGCGTGATGCCGGCCTGCTCGCAGGCGAACAGCGTGCCGGTGCGCCCGAAGCCCACCGCGATCTCGTCCGCGATCAGGTGCACGCCGTGGCGGTCGCAGGCCTCGCGCAGCTTCGCGAGGTAGACCGGGTGGTACATGCGCATGCCGCCCGCGCACTGCACGAGCGGCTCGACGATCACGGCGCAGAGCTCCTCGGCGTGCCGTGCGAGCGCCTGCTCCATCGGCTCGAACATGCGGGCGCTGTGGCTCTCCCAGTCCTCGCCGTCCTCGCGCAGGTAGCAGTCGGGGCTCGGCACGGAGAGCACGTCCATCAGCAGCGGATGGTAGATCTCGCGGTACAGCTCGACGTGCCCGACCGCGAGCGCGCCGAGCGTCTCGCCGTGGTAGCTGTTCGTGAGCGTGAGGAACCGGCGCTTGCGCGTACGGCCGGCGTTGCGCCAGTAGTGGAAGCTCATCTTGAGCGCGACCTCGATCGCGCTCGAACCGTTGTCCGCGTAGAAGCAGCGCGACAGCCCCGGCGGCGCGAGCGCGACGAGACGCTCGGCGAGCTCGATCGCGGGCTCGTGCGTGAAGCCCGCGAGCATCACGTGCTCGAGGCGGGCGGCCTGTGCCGAGACCGCGCCGCTGATGCGTGGATTGCAATGGCCGAACAGGTTGACCCACCACGAGCTCACCGCGTCGAGGTAGCGGCGCCCGTCCGCGTCGACGAGCCACACGCCCTGGCCGCGCACGATCGGGATCATCGGCAGCCATTCGTGATCCTTCATCTGCGTGCAGGGGTGCCAGACGGAGCGCAGGTCGCGGCGGGCGAGTGAGGCGAAATCGTTCATGGGCCGGACCGCAGCAGGGTGGTGCCGGGATTCTAATCTCCGGGGCCGGGGCGCCGCCTGCGTGCGCGCGCCGCCGAGGCGGTGGCAGGGCCGGCGGGGTCCGGGCATCATGCACGGATGCTCCGACCGTCGTCCCGTCGCACCGACCTCGCCGGCACGCAGGTCGACGTCGCGGCCGGCCGTCTGCTCGGGGCACGTTTCCTCGAGTCACCGAACCGGGACGCGCGCCCGCCCGGGCAGGTGCCCGAGCTCGTCGTCGTGCACGGCATCAGCCTGCCGCCGGGCGAGTTCGGCGGCCCCTGGATCGACGCACTCTTCACGAACACGCTT
>RPQJ01000066.1 GCA_003819815.1 Lysobacterales bacterium | reverse complement strand
TCGACCGCCCGGAGCGCGATCACGGGCTCGTGGCGCCGGCCGTCGCCGGTGACGCCCACGCTCTTCACCGGCAGGAACACCGCGAAGGCCTGGCTCGTCTTCTCGTACCAGCCGGCCTTGCGCAGCTCCTCGATGTAGATGTGGTCGGCGAGGCGCAGCGTGTCGGCCGCTTCGCGCGTCACTTCGCCGAGGATGCGCACGCCGAGCCCGGGGCCCGGGAACGGGTGGCGCTGGACCATCTCGGCCGGCAGGCCGAGCTCGACGCCGATGCGCCGTACTTCGTCCTTGAAGAGCTCGCGCAACGGCTCGACGAGCTTGAGCTTCATGTGCGCCGGCAGGCCGCCAACGTTGTGATGCGACTTGATGACGTGCGCCTTGCCGGTCTTGCTGCCTGCCGACTCGATCACGTCGGGGTAGATCGTCCCCTGCGCGAGGAACTCGACGCCCTCGAGCTTCGCCGCCTCCTCGTCGAACACCTCGATGAAGAGGCGCCCGATGATCTTGCGCTTGGCCTCGGGATCCGTGACGCCCTCGAGCGCCGCGTAAAAGCGTTCGGCGGCATCCACGCGCACGACCCGCACACCGAGGTTGCGCGCGAACACGGCCATCACCTGGTCGCCCTCGTGGTGGCGCAGCAGGCCGTGGTCCACGAACACGCAGGTGAGCTGTTCGCCGATCGCCTTGTGCAGCAGCGCCGCGACGACCGAGGAGTCCACGCCGCCCGAGAGGCCGAGCAGCACCTTGCCACCGCCGACCTGCGCGCGCACGCGCGCCACGGCGTCCTCGATGATGTTGCCGGCGTTCCAGCCGGAATCGCAGCCGCAGATGCCGTGCAGGAAGCGCTCGTAGATGCGCGTGCCCTGCCGCGTGTGCGTCACCTCCGGATGGAACTGCAGCGCGTAGAGCCCACGCGACTCGTCGGCCATGCCTGCGATCGGCAGGTCGGGCGTCGAGGCGATGGCCTGGAAACCCGGCGGAAGCCCCACGACGCGGTCGCCGTGGCTCATCCAGACGTCGAGCAGGCCGTGGCCCTCGGCGTTGACGCGATCCTCGATGTCGCGCAGCAGCGCCGAGTGGCCGCGCGCCCGCACCTCGGCGTAGCCGAACTCGTGCACGGCGCCGGGCTCGACGCGGCCCCCGAGCTGCGCCGCCATCGTCTGCATGCCGTAGCAGATGCCGAGCACCGGCACGCCGAGCTCGAAGACGGCCGCGGGGGCCGCGGGCGCACCGGCCTGCGTGACCGACTCGGGCCCGCCCGACAGGATGACGCCACGCGCGCCGAAGCCGCGCACCGCCGACTCGCCCGCGTCCCACGGGTGGATCTCGCAGTAGACCCCGAGCTCGCGCACGCGGCGCGCGATCAGCTGCGTGTACTGCGAGCCGAAGTCGAGTATCAGGATCCGGTGCGCGTGGATGTCCGGCGTGGGGACGGCGGCGGGCTCAGCTGACACGGTAGTTCGGCGCTTCCTTGGTGATCGTCACGTCGTGCACGTGGCTCTCGCGCATGCCGGCGCCGGTGATCCGCACGAACTTCGGCCGCGTGCGCATCTCCTCGATGCTGCTGCTGCCGGTGTAGCCCATCGCGGCCCGGAGTCCACCGGTGAGCTGGTGCAGGATCGCGACGATGCTGCCCTTGTAGGGCACGCGGCCTTCGACGCCCTCGGGCACGAGCTTCTCGAGCTCGGCCGTCATGTCCTGGAAATAGCGGTCGCGCGAGCCGTGCGCCTGGGCCATCGCGCCGAGCGAGCCCATGCCGCGGTACGACTTGTACGAGGCGCCCTGGTACAGCTCGACCTCGCCGGGCGATTCCTCGGTGCCCGCGAACAGGCCGCCGATCATCACGCAATAGGCCCCGGCCACGATCGCCTTCGCGACGTCGCCCGAGAAGCGGATGCCGCCGTCGGCGATGAGCGGCACGCCGTGCGGGGCGAGCGCCGCCGCGACGTTCGCCACGGCGCTGATCTGCGGCACGCCGACGCCCGCGACGACGCGCGTCGTGCAGATCGAGCCCGGACCGATGCCGACCTTGACCGCGTCGGCGCCCGCGTCCACCAGCGCCATGGCGGCCTCGGCGGTGACGATGTTGCCGGCGATGACCTGCTGCGACGGCCACCGGGCCTTGATGCGGCGAACCATCTCGATGACGCCGAGGGAGTGGCCGTGCGCGGTGTCGACCACGATGACGTCGACCCCGGCCTCGCGCAGCGCGGCCACCCGGTCGAGCGTATCGGCGCTCGTGCCGACCGCGGCGCCGACCCGGAGCGCGCCGCGCTCGTCTTTGCAGGCACGCGGGAATTCGGTGGCCTTCTGGAAATCCTTGACCGTGATCATGCCCTTGAGGGCGAAGTCGTCGTCGATGACCAGCACCTTCTCGATGCGGTGCTTGTGCAGCAGCGACAGCACCTCCTCCTTCGGGGAGTTCTCGCGCACGGTGACGAGCCGCTCGCGCGGCGTCATCACCGAGGAGACGGGCGCGTCGTAGCGCGTCTCGAAACGAAGGTCGCGGTGCGTGACGATGCCGACCGCCTTGCCGTCGCGGACGACCGGCACGCCCGAGATGTTCTTCGAGCGCGTGAGCTCGAGCACCTCGCGGATGGTCGCCTCGGGCCGCACCGTGATCGGGTCGTGGATGATGCCGCTCTCGAAACGCTTGACGCGGGCCACCTCGCGCGCCTGCCCTTCCATCGTCATGTTCTTGTGGACGATGCCGATGCCACCTTCCTGCGCGATCGCGATCGCGAGGCGGTGCTCGGTCACCGTGTCCATCGCGGCGGACAGCACGGGCAGGTTGAGGCGGATCCCCCTCGTGAGCGACGTCGCGAGGCTCGCCTCGTGCGGCAGCACCTGCGAGTACGCAGGCACGAGCAGGACGTCGTCGAAGGTGAGAGCTTCCTCGAGGATGCGCAGCATGGCTGATCCGGGCGGGAAAAAGGAAGCGCGCAATTGTACCCGCCGGGCGGGCCGGGGGGAAACCCGCGGTGCGGCCCCGGGGTCGGGGCCGCTCGGATACACTCGCGAGCAGGATGCAGGAACCCTGGTTCGACAGCCCGCCCGGCGCCGCGCCCGCGCGGGAAATCCTCACCGTAAGCCGGCTCAACCGAGAAGCCCGGACGCTGCTCGAGCGCGGCCTGGGCTCCGTGTGGCTCGAAGGCGAGATCTCGAACCTGTCGCGGCCGGGCTCCGGGCACTGGTATTTCTCGCTCAAGGACGAGTCCGCCCAGGTCCGCTGCGCGATGTTCCGCGCCCGGAACCTGCTGGTGCGCTTCCCGGTGCGCGACGGCAGCCACGTCGTGGCGCGCGGACGGGTGAGCCTCTACGAGGCTCGCGGTGAGTTCCAGCTGGTCGTCGACCACCTCGAGGAGGCCGGCGAGGGCTTGCTGCGCCGCCGGTTCGAGGAACTCAAGCAGAGGCTGCAGGCCGAAGGGCTCTTCGACGTCCGGCACAAGCAGCCGCTGCCCGAGCTGCCGCGGCGCATCGGGGTGATCACCTCGCCCACCGGCGCCGCGATCCGCGACATCCTGCACGTGCTCGCCCGCCGATTCCCGGCCATCCCGGTCCTCGTCTACCCCGTCCCCGTGCAGGGCGAGGCGGCGCCCCGCGAGATCGAGCACGCGCTCAGGCTCGCCGGGCAGCGCCGCGATTGCGACGTGCTGATCCTGGCGCGCGGCGGCGGCTCGCTCGAGGACCTCTGGGCCTTCAACGACGAGGCGGTCGCTCGCGCGATCTTCGCCTGCCCGATACCGGTCGTCTGCGGCGTCGGCCACGAGGTGGATTTCACGATCGCCGACTTCATCGCCGACGAGCGCGCGCCCACGCCGTCCGCCGCAGCGGAACGCGTGGTGCCCGACCGCGCCGAATGGCTGCGCGCGAATGCCGCCACTGCGCGGCGGCTCGTGCACGCGATGCAGCGCCGGTTGCGCGAGATCGGCCAGTCGCTCTCCGTGCGCGAGCAGCGCCTCGCCCGCGCCCACCCGGGCGCCGCGCTGCGACAGCGGGCCCAGCGCCTCGACGAGCTCGAGGCCAGGCTCCGGCTCGCGGGCCGGGCGAAGCTCGAGCGCTCCTCCGCGCGTTTCGGCTCGGTCCAGGCGCTGCTGCTGCGCGCCTCGCCCGCGTCGCGGGTCGCCGGCCTGGGCCTCAGGCTCGACGTGGCACGGCGGTCGCTCGCCGCGGCCGCGCGTGCCCGCTCGACCGAGGCGCGGCGCCGGTTCGAGCTCGCGGCCCGCACGCTGGACGCGGTGAGCCCGCTCGCGACGCTCGAGCGGGGCTACGCGATCGTGACGGACGCGTCGGGCCACGTGCTGCACGGGCCCGAAGAAGTGCGCCCGGGCGACCTGATCCAGGCACGCCTTGCGCGCGGGCGCGTGTCGGCGACCGTCGTGGATGCGTTCCCGGCCAGCCGCCCGGAATCCGGCGAGCCGTGACCAGGCGCGCCGCATCGGCCTGCCTCGCGCTCGTCCTCGCGCTGTGCGCGAGCGGCGCATGGGCTTCGTCGCCCTCCCTGCCCCGCGAGAGCCGGGTCCCCGGCGGCGTCGCGCTGATCGGGCTCGGCAAATTGGAGTCCGTCCCGGGGGTCGTCACCTACGGCAAGCACCGCTCCCCCGTCGTCGCGACGCCGGAAGGCTGGGTGGCGATCGTCGGGATTCCGCTCGACACGCCCCCCGGCGTCCAGGCGGCGATGCTCGACCCCGGCGGCGACGAACCGCCGCGCCCTCTCAAGTTCAGCGTCGCGGCGAAGGAGTACGCCGAGCAGCGCCTCACGGTGAAGAACCAGCGGCACGTCGAGCCGTCGAAGGCAGACCTCGAGCGCATCGAGCGCGAGCGGACGCGCATCGATGCGGCGCTCTCGACCTACACCGGGGAGCGCACGCCGCCCTTCGTGCTGCCCTCCCCCGTGCCGGGACCGAAGTCGAGCAGCTTCGGATTGCGGCGCTTCTTCAACGGCCAGCCCCGCAATCCGCACAGCGGCATGGACATCGCGGCCCCGACGGGCACGCCGATCCTCAGCCCCGCGCCGGGACGCGTGCTCGACGCAGGGGACTTCTTCTTCAACGGCAACACGGTGTTCGTCGACCACGGACAGGGGCTCGTGACGATGTACTGCCACCTCGAGCGCATCGACGTTGCCCCGGGCGATCCGGTCGTCGCAGGCACGATCCTGGGCACCGTGGGCGCCACCGGCCGCGTCACGGGCGCGCACCTGCACTGGGGCGTCGCGTTGAACCGCGCGCTCGTCGACCCGGCACTGTTCCTGCCGCCGGATCCGAAGTAACGAGCAGGACCGGGCTCAGCCGGCGGTGCGGATGCCGGCGAAGAAGCCGCCGATCGCGGGCTCGAAGCGCGCCAGGTCGGCCAGGAACGCGTCGTGGCCCTGCAGCGACGGGAAGGCGTGGAACTCGACCGGGCTGCCCGCGGCGCGCAGGTGGTCGGCAATCTCGCGCTGCTGGTCGATCGGGAACAGCATGTCGGTCTCGACGCCGAGCACCAGCGCCGGCCGGCGCGCGAACTTTGCGAACGCACCCGCGAGCGAGCCGCCGCCGTGGTCGGAGAGGTCGAACTGGTCCATCGCGCGGGACAGCTGCAGGTAGCAGTTGGCGTCGAAGGTGTCCGCGAACCGCAGCGCCTGGTGCTCGAGGTAGGCCTCGACCTCGAACTGCGGACGGAAGTCCCCCGAGAGGCCCGCCGTCGCCGGCACGCGCTGGCGTCCGAAACGCTGTTCCCACTCGGCAGCCGAGCGGTACGTGATCGTGCCGAGCTTGCGCGCAAGGCGCAGTCCCAGCCGCGGGCCGCGGCCCGGCTCGTAGTTCCCGCCGCGCCATGCCGGATCGCTGCGGACCATCTCACGCTGCAACGAGCGCAGCGCGATCGCGAACGGGTTTGCGTGCGCGGCCCCCGAGATGGTCACGAGGCTGCCGACGGTCTCGGGAAACTGCACGCAGTAGGCAAGCACCGTCATGCCGCCGAGCGACGGTCCGACGACGGCGGCCACGCGCTCGATGCCGAGCGTGGCGAGCGCCGCGTGCCCCGCCGCGGCGATGTCCTCGACTGCGAGTTCCGGGAAAGAGATTCCGCAAGAGCGCTGCGTGCGCGGGTCGATCGACACCGGGCTCGACGAACCGAACGGGCTGCCGAGTGAATTCACGCACACGACGTGGAAGCGCCGCGTGTCGATCGGCCGCCCGTCGCCGATCATGCTCTCCCACCAGCCCGGCTTCGGGTCGGCCGCAGACGAAGCCGCATGGGCCGAGGGCGAGAGCCCCGTGAAGAGGAGCACCGTGTTGTCGCGCGCATCGTTGAGCCGGCCCCAGCACTCGTAGGCGACGACGGGCTGTTCGATCACGCCGCCGCGGTACAGTCGGAACGGCTCCGCGAGTCTCGCGTACCTGCGTGCCGGCAGTTCGTGGGCGCCGACGGGCGGCGTGCGTGCGAGTGCCATGGCCATGCCGGCAGTCTATGCCGGGCTCCCAGCGGTACAAGTGCCAGAGGATAGCGCCTCAGAAGCGCTGGTTATGAGCGTTTCGAGCGCTTGACGAGGCGGCGCCGCTTGCGCACCTGGCGGGGCGTGAGCTCGTTGCGGCGGCCGGCGTAGGGATTCTCGTCGGTGCGGAACTCGATGCGCATCGGCGTCCCTTCGAGGCGGAACACACGGCGGAAGTGGTTCTCGAGGTAGCGCCGGTACGCCGCGGGCACGTGCTGGGTCTGGTTGCCGTGGATCACGACGACCGGCGGGTTGCGGCCGCCCTGGTGCGCGTAGCGCAGCTTGATGCGCCGTCCGCGCACGAGCGGCGGCTGGTGCATCGTGACCGCCTGCTCGAGCGCGGCGGTGAGCTCGCGCGTCGGCAGCTCGCGCATCGCGGCGCGGTACGCCGAGCGCACGGCACCCATCAGGTCGCCGACGCCCGTCCCGTGCCGTGCCGATATGAAGTGGACCGGCGCGAACGCGAGGAAATCGAGGCGCAGGTCGAGTCCGTCGCGGATCGCGGTCCGCTGGTCGGGCGGGATGCCGTCCCACTTGTTGACCGCGATCACGAGCGCGCGTCCCTGCTCCACGACCAGGCCGAGCAGGCTCGCGTCCTGCTCGGCGACGGTGTCGTGGGCGTCGAGCACGCCGATCACCACGTGCGCATCTTCGATCGCCTGCAGCGCCTTGACGATGCTGAACTTCTCGACCGCGTCGCTCACACGCGCGCGGCGGCGCACGCCCGCGGTGTCGATGAGGACGTAGCGCCGGCCCTCGCGCTCGAACGGCACGTGGACGGCGTCGCGCGTGGTGCCCGGCTGGTCGAAGGCCACGAGCCGCTCCTCGCCGAGCAGCCGGTTGATCAGCGTGGACTTGCCGACGTTGGGCCGCCCGACCACGGCGACGCGGATCTCGCCTCCCTCGTCCTCCTCGGGTGCCTCGGCGGCATCCGGTTCCGGCAACCCGTCGAGCGCGCGCTGCATGAGGTCGATGACGCCTTCGCCGTGCGCCGCGGAGACCGGCAGCGGCTCGCCGAAGCCGAGCTGGTGGAAGTCCGCCGTCGCGTGGTCGGGGTCGAGCGCCTCGGCCTTGTTGGCGACCACGACGACGCGTTTGCCGCTGCGCCGCAGGAGCCCCGCGACGTGCAGGTCGGCGGGCATGCAGCCCGCTCGCGCATCGACCACTAGCAGCACCCGGTCGGCCTCCTCGACCGCCTTGAGCGTCTGCTCCGCCATCAGCTGCTCGATGCCCCCGGCGGTCTCGACGAGACCTCCGGTGTCTATCAGGACGGCGCTGCGGGACCCGACGCGCGAATAGCCATACTTGCGGTCGCGCGTGAGGCCGGGGACGTCGGCCACCAGCGCGTCGCGCCTGCGCGTCAAGGCGTTGAAAAGCGTCGACTTGCCGACGTTCGGGCGTCCGACCAGGGCGACGACGGGAAGCACGATCAGCGCCCCGGCGGGGCCCCGCTCCGGTACGCGACGATGTCCCCGCCCTCGTCGATCACGAAGACCCGGTTGCCCGAGACCAGCGGCGCGAGGCTGATCCGTGCGTTGCCGGGACGCTCGCGCGCCACGAAACGGCCGGTGGCGCGGTCGAGCCAGTGCAGGTAACCATCGAAATCTCCGACGACGACGTTGTCGCCCTGCACCGCGGGCGTGCTCGGCGCGCGGCGCTGCAGGCCCGGTTGCGTCCAGACGATCGAGCCGTCCCGACGGCGCAGGGCCACGACATCGCCCTCCGAAGTCGAGACGTAGATCTGGTCGTCGTCGACGTCGAGACCGCGGTAGCTCGACATTTCGCGGGCCCACCACAGCTGCCCGGTGTCGAGCGAGAGCATCGCGAGGCGACCCTGGTAGCCGACCGCGTAGACGTCGCCGCCCGCGACCCTGACCGCCGCATCGACGTCGGCGAGGCGCTCGAGTTCCGAGCGGCCCCGCGGCGACCCGACCTGGGCCTGCCACAGGATGTCCCCGCTCGCGAGCGCGACCGACATGACGCGCCCGGTATCGAAGCCGCTGATCACCGCGTCGTTGGCGAGGACGGGCGCCGAGGTGCCCCGCAGCGTGAGCCGCGGCACGGTGTCCTCGACCATCCACGCTTCGTTGCCGTCCGTGGCGGCGAACGCGCGGAGCCGTCCGTCGACTGTCCGGACCACGACGCGCCCCGCGGCGACCAGCGGCGCGGCCAGCACTTCGCCGCCGGCCTGCGCCTTCCAGAGCTGCTTGCCGCTCGCGGCGTCGAGCGCCACGAGCGCGCCGCTGCTGGTCGCCACGGCGACGAGGCCGCCGCCGGCGCCGGGCCCAGCGGACAGCGCGAGGTCGGTGTCGGTCTCCCAGCGGGTGCGGCCCGTCGCCGCATCGATGGCTCGCACGTCGCCCTTGCGGCCCGCGGCGTACAGCGTGTCACCATCGAGCGCGATGCCGAGCGCGAGACGCAGCTTCTTGCCGCCGCCGTCGACGCTCGACGACCAAAGCTTGTCGACCGCGAGCGTGGTCTTGATGTCGACGAGCTCGGCGGGCGGCGCGACGTCTTTTTCCTTGTCGCACGCCGCGAGCAGCGCAAGCGCCGCGGCGAGGGCGACGGCGGCCGGTCGCTTCATCGAGGGGCCGCTTCCGCAGGCGCCGCCGCTGCAGCTGCCGGCGCAGGTGCAGCCGCTGCCGCCGGCGCGGCCGCGATGCCCAGCGCGTCACGCTTGAGCTCGACGTAGCGCGCATCGAGGCCCGTCTTCTCGGCATCCGTCGTCGCAAGGGCCGCATCGTATTCGCGGCGCGCCGCATCGGCATCGCCCTTCGCCTTGTAGGCGTCGCCACGGATCTCGCGCACGTAGGCTGCGAATGCCCCGGCCTGGGCAGGATCGAGGAGAGCGAGCGCCTCGTCCGGCTTGCCCTGGGCGAGGAGCACCCGGGCGAGGCGCGTCCGCGCGACGATCCGGAGCTCGGGATCCTTCGAGTTGTCGGCCACGAGGCCGAGCCGGCGCGCGGCCTCGTCGAGTTCGCCTCGCTCGGCGGCGGCCCTCGCGAGCGCGAGATCGGCCTGGTCCGCATAAGGCGACGCCGGATGCTCCTTGCGAAGCACGTCGGCCTTCTGACCGGCCACGTCGCGCTGGTTCGAGTCGAGTCCTTCGAGTACGGCCTGGTAGCTCGCGAGATCCCGTTCCGCGACCTGCACCTGGTGGCGCTGCCAGTACTGCCAGCCCGCGAGCAGCGCGAGGCCGAGCGCGACCCCGCCGATGATCCAGGCCCAGTTGTCGCTCCACCAGCGGCGCAGTTGTTCTTCGCGTTCGTTGTCGGTCAGGTCTTCCACGTCTAGCACTCCGTCGAGCCGGCACCCACGGGTGCGCGGCGGGGTTCAGATCCTGTGCCGGTCTGTCGTACCGGCAAGGGTGGCCAGTTCGGCCGGCAGCGCGTCGAGTGCGACCTGCCGCTGCCCGGTCTCCTCGCGCAGCGGCTTCAGCGTCGCGACGCCGCGCGCCACCTCGTCGTCGCCCAGTATGAGGGCGAGACGTGCGCCGCTGCGGTCCGCGCGCTTCAACTGCGACTTGAAGCTGCCGCCTCCGCAGTTTGTTTCGATTCTTAAACCCGGCACCGCCTCGCGCAGCGACTCCGCGAGCCCGAGGCCCATCGCCTCGGCGCCGGGCCCCGCGAGCGCGAGGTAGATGTCAGGCGCGCCTGCGTCCACGACGCGCTGCTGCAGCTTCATGAGCTCGACGACCCGCTCCTCGCCGAGCGCCCAGCCGATCGCGGGCACCGCCTCGCCGCCGAGCTGCGCGACGAGGCCGTCGTAGCGGCCTCCGGAGCACACGGCGTCCTGAGAGCCGAGGTCGGTCGTGATCCACTCGAACACGGTGCGCGAGTAGTAGTCGAGCCCGCGCACGAGGCGCGGATTCACGACGTACGGAACTCCCGCTGCGTCGAGCTGCCGGCGCAGTTCGGCGAAGTGCGCGGCCGACTCGGGATCGAGGTGATCCGTGATGAGCGGGGCGCCCGAAACGACGTCGCGCATCGCGGGATTCTTGCTGTCGAGGATGCGCAGCGGATTGCCGTCGAGGCGGCGGCGACTGTCTTCGTCGAGCGCGCCTTCACGCGAGCGGAGATACTCGACCAGCTTCGCGCGGTACTCGCGCCGCGACTCCGGCGTGCCGAGCGAGTTCACGTTGAGCGCGAGCCCGCCGATGCCGAGCCTCCGCCACAGGCGCGCCGACATGAGGATCAGCTCGGCGTCGACGTCGGGCCCCGGGAAGCCGAGTGCCTCCACGTCGATCTGGTGGAACTGGCGGTAGCGTCCTTTCTGCGGTCGCTCGTAGCGGAACATCGGGCCGGCGCACCAGACTTTCTGGCGCTGGTTGTGCAGCAGGCCGTTCGTGATGCACGCGCGGACGATCCCCGCCGTCGCCTCGGGACGCAGCGTGACGGATTCGCCGCCGCGGTCCTCGAACGTGTACATCTCCTTCTCGACGATGTCCGTGAACTCGCCGATCGAGCGCTTGAAGAGCTCCGTGCGCTCGAGCAGCGGCAGGCGGAGCTCGCGGTAGCCGTACTCGGCGAACGTCTCGCGGGCAACGCGCTCGAGCTGCTGCCACGCGGCGGACTCGCCGGGCAGCACGTCGTTCATGCCGCGGACGGCCTGCAGGGTCTCGCTCATGACGCGACCGTCCTCACCGCAGCGACCCGTCGGGATCGATCGTGAAGCGCGCCACGGTCTGACCCGCGGGCGGCGTCGGCACCGCGACCGCGCGGCCGTTGACCTGCAGCCGCACGGTGGGCGCATTGCCGAGCGTGACGCTCAAGGGCGCCGTCGCGGCGATTGTGCGCTGCGTGCCCGCCTGCCCGAGATCGTAAAGCACGGCCTTGCCCGAGCCGTCGTAGATCTCGGCCCACGAGTCCGCGGCGAAGGCGAGGCTGATGCTCACGTGGCCGGGCGGCACGTTGACGGTCTCGACGGTCCCGGCGAGCGGCTCGGTCGCCGCGGCAGGATCGGCTGCACCGTCCGATGTCGCGGGCCCCGTCGTCGTCGGCGGCGCGCCGCCGGGCACCTCGGCGACCGGCGTCGTGGCATCCACGCCTGCGCCCCCGGACTTTCGCTGCAGTTCGCCCGACGACCAGGCCGGCAGCGAGACGCCGAACTCGGAGACGTACGCGACGAGTCCCGCCGCCAGCAGGAAGGCGAGCGTCCCGCCGAGCACCCACGGGCCCTTCGGCCGGCCACGCACCGGCGTCATCTCGAGTCGCGACTTCGGGACCAGCGTCGGCTGGTCGGGCTGGACCTTGGAGCCCTCGTAGGCGGCGAGCAGTTCCTGCTCCGGCAGGCCGAGCATCGCTCCATAGCGACGCAAGTGTCCCTTCGCGAACACCGGCGCGCCGAGCGATGCGAAATCGTCGCTCTCGAGCGCGACGACGACCATCGGGTCGAGATTGAGCTGCTCGGCGGCCTGCTGGTCCGTGAGCCCGCGCGCCTCGCGCGCGCGGCGCAGCATCGCGCCCGCGCTCGAGCCCTGGCCCGATGCTGCCGTCTCGTCGGGACTCACGGCGCGCCGCGCTCCGCCTCTAGCAGCCTTCCCATTTCGGCGGACGTGGGGAAGTCGCCCTTGAGCTTGCTGGCGTACCCGTCGGCCGCCGCGCGCTCGCCCAGGGCGGACTCGATCTGGTAGCCGAGCCACAGCGACGCCGCGCTCGGGGGCGCAACGGCCATGTAGCGCTCGAGGAATGCGCGCGCCTGCAGCGGGCTCGAGGCCTCGACGTACAGGTCCGCGAGCTGGTACAGGGGGTCCGGGAGGTTCGGCCGCAGCGCGAGAGCCTGCCGGAAGTACTTTTCGGCGTCCTTCGGTCGACCGTCCGCGCGGGCGCAGAAGCCGGCGTTCGTATAGGCGATCTCGGGCATCCGGTTGAGCGGGCTCTCGGCGGCCTGGAGGAAGTACTTCTCGCCGCGCTTGCGGTCGTCCTTGCGGCAGAAGTATTGCGCCGCGTTGTTCAGGACGTCCGGATTGTCCTTGCCGCCGAGCTTCACCGCCTGGTCGAAATGGTTGCGGGCCTTGCGCTGATCGCCCAGCCGGTCGTAGACGAAGCCCGCGGCCATCTGCGTGTCGGCCGTGCGCGGGTTCTGCTGGAGCGCCTTGTCGATCTTCTCGCGCGCGGCCTGCAGCTCGCCCTGCTTCATGTACGTGAGCGCGAGCTGGGTATTGACCGCGGCCGCCTTCGTGCGCTGGTCGCGCGTGAGCGACTCTTCCGCGGAAGCGGACTGCGCGAGCACCGCGCAGGCGCAGAGGGCCGCGACCCGCAGCCGGCGGCGTGCGCTCACGCGCGCACCGTCTGCAGCGCGACGAGCTTCTGCCCGAGGCGGATCGTCGTGCGGTCGTTGACGCGCCCGACGAGCTGGCCGCAGGCCGCGTCGATGTCGTCACCACGGGTGCGGCGGATCGTCGCGATCACGCCACCCTTGATCAGCAGGTCGCGGAATTTCACGATGGCTTCCTCGGTCGAGCGCCGGTACCGAGTGCCCGGGAACGGGTTGAAGGGGATCAGGTTGACCTTCGCGGGACGGCCGCGCAGCAGCGCCGCGAGCTCGCGTGCGTGCGCGGGCCGGTCGTTGACGCCGTCGAGCATCACGTACTCGAACGTCACGCTGCGGGCGTTCTGCTTCTCGACGTAGTGCCAGCACGCCTCGAGCAGGTCCGCGATCGGGTGCCTGCGGTTGATCGGCACGAGCTCGCTGCGCAGCTCGTCGTTCGGGGCGTGCAGCGACACCGCAAGCGCGACGTTCGTCTCGTCGGCGATGCGCATCATCTGCGGCACGAGCCCCGAGGTGCTTATCGTCACCCGGCGGCGCGAAAGGTCCAGCCCGAGGTCGTCCATCATCACCTCGGCGGCCGGCACGACGTTGCGGTAGTTCGCGAGCGGCTCGCCCATGCCCATGAACACGACGTTGGTGATCACGCGGTCGCCGTCCGGCGAGTAGCCCAGCTCGCGGTTCGCGAGCCACACCTGGCCCACGATCTCCGCCGTGTCGAGGTTGCGGTTGAATCCCTGCTGCGCGGTCGAGCAGAACGTGCAGTCCATCGCGCAGCCGACCTGGCTCGAGATGCAGAGCGTGCCGCGGCCGGGCTCGGGGATGAACACCATCTCGATCGCCTGGCCGCTCTCGAGCCGCAGCAGCCACTTGCGCGTGCCGTCCGCGGAAGACTGCGCGACGACGACCTCGGGCGTGCGGATCTCGGCGACTTCGGCGAGGCGACGCCGGAAATCCTTGCCGAGGTCCGACATCGCGTCGATGTCGCCGACCGCGCGGCGGTACATCCACTTCATCAGCTGGCGGGCGCGGAACGGCTTTTCGCCGAGGCCGACGACGAACGACTCCAGGCCGGACCTCGTGAGGCCCAGCAGGTTCGTCTTCGTGCCGGCGAGTTCTCCCACGTTCGCCCCGCTGCTGATGACGGCTCCCCGCTCAGCGCGGGCAGAGCTCCGTCTCGGCGAAGAAATAGCCGATCTCGCGCGCGGCGTTCTCGGCGCTGTCCGAGCCGTGCACGACGTTCTGCTCGATGCTCTCGGCGAGGTCGGCCCGGATCGTGCCCGGCGCGGCCTTCTTCGGGTCGGTAGCACCCATGATCTCGCGGTTCCTCGCGACGGCGTTCTCGCCCTCGAGCACCTGCACGACGACGGGGCCGGAGGTCATGTAGGCCACGAGGTCCTTGAAGAACGGCCGGGCGCGGTGCACCTCGTAGAAGCCCTCGGCCTCGGCCGGCGACAGGCGCTGCATGCGCGCGGCGACGATGCGGAGACCCGCGGCCTCGAAGCGGCGACAGACTTCGCCAATGATGTTCTTGCGGACTCCATCGGGCTTCACGATGGACAGCGTGCGTTCGACGGCCATGGGGATCCTCTAAACGGGAGCGGAAGTGAACGCGAAAGTATACGCGCGCACGCCTCGCCAGCCAATAAAATTCAGCCGGAACGCGGGGTTAGACGTTGAAGCTCTCGCCGCAGCCGCACTCGCCCTTGACGTTCGGATTGCGGAACTTGAACGCCTCGTTCAGGCCCTGGCGCACGAAGTCGATCTCCGTGCCGTCGACGTACTGCAGGCTGCCCGCATCGACGATGACCTTGACGCCCCGGTCCTCGAACACGACGTCGGTCGCGGCGACATCGTCGGCGTAGTTCACGACGTAGGCGTAGCCGGAGCAGCCGGTCTTCTTGATCCCGAGGCGCAGGCCGACTCCGCGCCCGCGGTTCTGCAGGAAACCCCTGACTCGGTCGGCGGCGGACTGGGTCAACGACACGGACATGATGCGACGGGTGCCTCCTCGCTGCGGCGGGATTCTACACCGTAGACTCGCCGGCCCCGGGCCAGTTCCGCGCCAGTCCCCGCACGGCGTCCTGCAACGTGAGGAGCCGCCCGAATTTTGCCGGGGGTACCTCCAGCGCATCGGCCGCTGCGCGCCAGTCCCAGCCCTCGAGCGCCGCCCGGTCGGCACCGCGCAGCTGCCCGGTCAGCCACGAGGCGGCGGCGAGGAAGTGGGGACAGCCGTACGCGCGGAAACGCAGATCGGCGAGCCGGCGGCTCTCGACGCGCCCCGTGAGCAGGATCTCGGCCCCCTGCTCGCGATCTCCGGCGCGCGCAGTCACGACCCCGGGGCCGGGCGGGAGGTCGCCTGCCCCGGCCAGCGTCGCCATGCGGCGCCGGACCTCGGCCCCGTAGCGCGGATCGTCCCCGGTCACGCGGGGCTCCGGGGCGGCGCGACGGCCCGCAGCCGGGCGATCGCCGCGCCGACGGCCGCGACCGCCGCGTCGACGTCGCCGACTGTGCTGTATCGGCCCAGGCTCAGCCGCAGCGAGCCCTGCGCGAGACGGTCGCTGCGGCCCAGGGCCCGCAGCACATAGGACGGCTCGGCATTCGTCGTCGCGCAGGCCGAGCCCGAGGACACCGCGAACCCGCGCAGCTCGTAGAGCAGGCTCTCGCCGTCGACGTCGTCGAACGAGATGCTTAGGATCCCGGGCGCCCGCCGCATCGGGTGACCGTTCAGCAGCGTGCCGGGCAGCCGCCGCAGTCCTTCCCAGAGACGGTCGCGAAGTCCGGCGATCCGTGCCGACTCCTCCGCCATCGAGGCCGCCGCGATCCGGAACGCGGCACCCATGCCGACGACCTGGTGCGTCGCTAACGTGCCGGAGCGGAGGCCCCGCTCCTGCCCACCGCCGTGCAGCAGCGGCACGAGCCCGAGCCGCGGCTCGCGCCTCACGCAGAGCGCGCCCACGCCCTTCGGGCCGTGCAGCTTGTGCGCCGTGAGCGCAAGCAGGTCGATGCAGTCGCGCTCGACGTCGAGCGGCAGCTTGCCCGCGCCCTGCGCCGCATCGACGTGGAACAGCACGGCGCGATCGCGGCACAGGCGGCCGACGGCGCCCACGTCCTGGACGACGCCGATCTCGTTGTTCACGTGCATCAGCGACACGAGGATCGTGTCGGGTCGCAACGCGGCCTCCACCTGCGGCGCCTCGACGAGGCCGTCCTCTGCGGGCTTCAGGTACGTGACCTCGAAGCCCTCGCGCTCGAGCTGCCGGCACGCGTCGAGCACCGCGGGGTGCTCGGTCCGCGAAGTCACGACGTGACGGCCGCGCGGCCGGTGGTAGCGTGCCGCGCCGAGCAGCGCGAGGTTGTCGGCCTCGGTCGCGCCGGAAGTCCAGACGATCTGCTCCGGACGCGCGCCGACGACGCCGGCCACTTCGGCGCGCGCCTGCTCGACCCGGGCCCGGGCGCGCCGGCCGGGCGCGTGCGAAGTCGCCGACGGGTTCGCGTAGTCGCCGTGCGCGCCGAGGCACTCGAGCATCGCCTCGGCGACGCGCGGATCGACGGCCGTCGTGGCGGCATTGTCGAGATAGACGACGTCTTCCACCTCAGGAGCCCTTCGGCGGAGGCGGCTCGCCCGCACGACGTCGGCGCCCCTGCACCGACGTGAGGATGCCGCGCAGGATGTTGATCTCGTTCTGATCGGGCACGGCACGATTGAAGAACCGGCGCAACCTCGCCGCGAGGTGGCCCTCACCGGTGCGGTCGCGGAACTCGATGTCCTCGAGCACTTCCTCGAGATGGGCGTAGAAACGCTCCATCTCGCGCGCACTCGCGAGCGGAATCCCGCGCCGCCCGTCGTCGCCCGGCGCGTCGCGGCGCGCGAGCAGCAGCTCGTAGGCCACGATCTGCACCGCCATCGCGACGTTGAGCGAGCCATAGCTCGATCCCGTCGGAATCGTGAGCAGCAGCTGGCAGCGCTCGAGCTCCTCGTTCGTCAGACCGGTCCGCTCGGCGCCGAACACCACCGCGACGTCGCTTGCCGCGGCCGCGGCGACGATCTCGACCGCCGCTTCACGGGGTTCGACCGTGCGCCACGGCAGGTGGCGCGAGCGCGCGGTCGTGCCCACGACGAGGCCGCAGTCGGCGACCGCGCCCCGCACGTCCGCATGGACCTGCGCGCGCTCGAGCACGTCGTCGGCGCCCGCCGCCATGACCGTGGCCTCCGTCGCCGGGAAGCGCTGCGGAGCGACGAGATGCAGCCTCTCGAGGCCCATCGTCTTCATCGCGCGTGCGGCGGAGCCGATGTTGCCCGGGTGCGAGATGCCGGCGAGGACGATGCGGATCGACATGCTCTGCTATTCTAGCGGGCCTGGGACGGCAACCGTCCCATCGCTCTTTTTTCCCGTCGCCGCCAGCCACGAGCCGCCTTCATGCAGCCCCTGCTCAACATCGCCATCCGTGCCGCCCGCCGCGCCGGCGACCTCATCGTCCGCAACCTCGACCGCGTCCCGACGCTGGGCGTGCGCGCCAAGAGCCGCAACGACTTCGTCACCGAGATCGACCAGCTCGCCGAACGCGACATCATCGAGACGATCCGCCGCGCCCACCCGGACCACGCCTTCCTCGGCGAGGAATCCGGACGCAGCGGCTCCGGCGACTTCCTCTGGATCATCGATCCGCTCGACGGCACGACCAATTTCATGCACGGCTTCCCGCAGTTCGCCGTGTCGGTCGCGTGCGAGGTCCGTGGCCGCATGGAACACGGCGTGGTCTACGACCCGATGCGCCAGGAGCTCTACACCGCCTCGCGCGGCGACGGCGCGCAGCTCGACGGCAAGCGCATCCGCGTGAGCAAGCAGGCCGAGCTCGAGGGCGCTCTCGTCGGCACCGGCTTCCCGTACCGCGCGAACGCCCGCTGGATCGACGAATACCTTCAGATGCTCAAGGCCGTGATGCAGCAGACGGCCGGCATCCGCCGTCCGGGCTCCGCGGCCCTCGACCTCGCCTACGTCGCGGCCGGCCGCACCGACGGCTTCTGGGAGATCGGCCTCAACGCCTGGGACACCGCCGCGGGCACGCTGCTCATCACCGAGGCCGGCGGCCGCGTCGGCACGCTGACGGGCGGCGAGTACCGGCAGGGCGGCAACATCATCGCCGGGACGCCGAAGGTCTACGACGCGCTGGTCGAGTGCCTGCGCCCGTTCGTGCCCGAACCGCTGCGCGAGACCTAGCGGAGGCCCCTACCCGGCCCCGCCCCGCTCGGGTACATTCCCGCGATCGCGCCGGGGGGCGGCGCGCCCCGCCCCGAGGCCCGACGATGCCGAAACGCCTGTTTTCGACGAAACCGATCGCCGAGCTGCACGAGGGCGACGCTTTCAACGAACTGCACCGGACGCTCGACGCGCGGGCGCTGGTGCTGCTCGGCATCGGCGCCATCATCGGCACGGGCATCTTCGTGCTCACGGGCACCGCGGCCGCGAACCACGCGGGCCCGGCGCTCATCGTGTCGTTCCTGATCGCGGGCCTCGGCTGCGCGCTCGCGGGCCTGTGCTACGCCGAATTCGCCTCGATCGTGCCCGTCTCGGGCAGCGCGTATTCCTACTCGTACGCAACGCTCGGCGAGTTCGTCGCGTGGTTCATCGGCTGGAACCTGATCCTCGAGTACCTGTTCGCCGCCGCGACGGTCGCGGTCGGCTGGTCGGGCTACGTCGTGAGCCTCGTCGAGCAGCTGGGCATGCATCTGCCGGACGCGCTCACGAACGCGCCCTTCACCAAGGGCGAGGGCCATTTCGAGATCGTCCGGACCGGCGCGCTGCTGAACCTGCCGGCCGTCCTGGTCGTCGCCGCGATCACCGCGCTCTGCTACGTCGGCATCCACCAGTCCGCGCGGTTCAACGCGATCGTCGTCGCGATCAAGGTGACCGTGATCGTGCTGTTCATCGGCTTCGGCATGTGGGTGGTCGACGGCGCGAACTGGCAGCCCTTCATCCCGGAGAACACGGGCGAGTTCGGCCGCTTCGGCTGGAGCGGCGTCCTGCAGGCCGCGGGCATCATCTTCTTCGCGTACATCGGCTTCGACGCGGTGTCGACCGCGGCCCAGGAGGCGAAGAACCCGCAGCGCGACATGCCGATCGGCATCCTCGCCAGCCTCGC
>RPQJ01000065.1 GCA_003819815.1 Lysobacterales bacterium | reverse complement strand
GCGCGGTCCAGTGCTCGGCCGAGCGCGCCAGACCACTGGCGTGCGAGGGCGTCTGGAGTTGTGAGATTGTCCTCCGCATCGCGCTGAGAGACCGTAACTATCGGAACGCCGGACACGGTCACCGTCCATCCAGTCGGTGTCAGCCGCGCCACCGGGGGGCTCAGCGCATCGAGATTCCGGAGCAAGCCGCCGAGGCGCTGCTCGATACGACGCGCGCGTTTGCTCGCATCCTCCGTATCGGTGCTTGGACCGACCTGAAAAACAGCCTGGCCATCGAGTCGCACGGTGGCGATTTCGCTCTGCGCGGACGCCGGTCCTGCAGCGATCGCGAGGAGATGAAGAAGTAGGATGAGACGAGATACCTGCACCGTGCTGCTCAAGTATCGCGGTACGTATTCGAATGCAAATTGCGCCACCGTGCTTACGTCGTGCAGTCCCACCGTGAGGACATGTCACCGATAGTACACGTCGTTCCGGACTCGGCCGAACGATCGTTGTACGGGACTGTTGCGCAAGCGTTCCTGGTGCCAATCGCGTACCGCATAGGAGCGGTTCGTCGTCGCTGTCACCGACAGCAGATTCGCCTTCGTGCGCGTCGCTTCTCGACCTACAACGATACCGTCCGTTTTGGAATCCTCTGAGTCGAGAGTTCCGACGGAGTTTCGAGTTGTCTGCATGGGTGATTGCCGCAAACGAAAGTGCGAACCTGTATCTCAAGCCGAAGATCTAAAGCGAACTCGACGGAGATGTCGGTGCTGAAATTCCTTGGAAGCGCAGTTGGTATCATTTTCATCATTGGCCTTCTTGTCGTGATTGGACTGCTCGCGCTTATTTTCTAGTTCGCACGAACCGCAGGAGAAAGCGCGATCCCCGAACGTACTTCGACCGCCTCCTTCACGCTTCTGCTGATAGTTGTCGCGCTTCTCGCAGCGTGGGAGCTGCGGGACGTCCTATTGTTGGTGTTTGCATCGGTGCTCCTGGCGGTCGTGCTACGAGGTGCGGCGGACCGGGTGGCCACAGCGCTTCACATACCGGCGACGCTGGCGCTGATCGTCGTCTGCGCAGGGGGCCTGGGTCTGCTCGCAGGTGCATTCTGGTGGCAGGGCCCCCGCGTCGCCGAGGAGGCGGAGATTCTTCGTCAAGAACTCCCGGACGCAGTCGCCAAGCTTCGTGCACGCTTCGAGGAGTTTCGGGGCGTTCGGGAGATCTCCGAGAGCGTCCCCTCGCCGTCGGAACTGGTCGGTAACGATTCTTTCGTTCAACGCGCGGCGAAGGCGGCGACATCAACCTTGGGCGTACTGACGGCCGCAGCACTCTGGCTGTTCGTCGGCTTCCTGCTCGCCCTGTCGCCGGCCCTTTACCGCGACGGAGTCCTGCGTCTCTTGCCTGAAAGCAAACGCGAGCGAGCCAGTGCCGTGCTGTCGCGCTTGCAAGATACGCTTTGGTGGTGGTCGCTGGGTCGGTTGCTTTCTATGACTTTTGTCGGGGTTGCGACTGGACTGGGACTCTGGCTGCTGGGGGTGCCACTTGCATTTCTGCTCGGCCTGATCGCCGCGCTTCTTTCGTTCATACCTAACTTGGGACCTATCATCGCGGCCGTGCCTGCAATCCTGCTAGCACTCGCGCAGAGTCCCCAGACCGCACTCTGGGTCGGCCTGCTGTACGTAGGCATTCAGGCCGTCGAGAGTCTCGTGCTCGACCCGGTGATCGATCGGCATACGGTCTACCTTCCGCCGGCACTGACCGTGGTGGCGCAACTCTTGCTCGGAACGATCGTTGGCCTGCTGGGCGTGGCGCTCGCCGCGCCTTTGACCGCGGCCGCGATGACTGCCATTTCGATTCTCTGGGTACAGGGCGTCCTCGCACCGGGCCGAGGCCGCGAGACGAACTTACTGCACGAGCGATAACGACAATGGTTCGGGTGATGGATAGCGACTTTTACTATTCGACAATTAGTAGCGCAGTGGAGCAGGCGGATGACGGAACTTCCGCAGTACCATCCGTCGAATGGCCCGATCCAAGCCATGATGTCGATGAATGTTTCGAAACGATCAGCGGATTGCTTTTTTGGCGGCTGCGGCGGATTCCAAAGACAAATGACGCGATCCGTTGGCGAACGGGACTTTTGAGGTGATCGACATCGACGGACAGCGGATCGACAAGGCGCTCGCTTCACGCACATCGTTTGGACCGAGCTGACCCGCCCAGTCGCCACGCAGTCGCCGCTGGGCACCCTCCGAGAGGGACCGCTTCGGGTCGAGTTCTGCCGCATAGCGAGCAAGGAAACCAAGTGTGATTTCCGCAGACCAGGCTGGAACTTGCGGGACGTATGGGATTGACCCCGTAGCCCGCGATCCGGATCTGAAGGTTGGCATTGCCCTCGGAAGCCTCGACAAATTGCCGCTGAACGCCCTGCGGCATCGACCCGAAGGTGGCACGGCCGGTTGGCACATTTGGGGTGGTGAGCTTTCAGATGCGCCGAACTTCTTCAAGCCAGTACACGCCTCGCATTTCGACGAGTATGTTCCGGACCTATTGCCATACCTTGCTTTAGCGCCAGGCTGGCGCGTGCTTTTGGCGCCCGATCACGTTGACGTGTGTTACGACGCTGGGCTGCCTGTCGAGTGACCGGATCGGGTCGACTCCAGACCTTGCCAATAGCGCGAAGCGGACATTCGCGGACCGATGCGATGAGGGAGTCGCAGCGCCAACCACTTTCCGTGCACAGCATGAGCCCCTCGCGCCAGCAGGCGTGTGCGACGGGAGAAGCCGTTCGGACTTCATTCGCCGGAACGTCTTCCGAAGCTGCCCGTTCAGCCCGGCGTACGGACTTTCACGACATCACCCGCTTAGCGAACGCCCTGGTTCGGCGCCAAGACTCCATACGGACTCTATTGCCCCCGATCACGGGCGCGGGGCTCAGCCGGCCGCCGCGCCCGATTCGCGATACATCGCCTCGAAGCCGTCAGCTAGCGCGCGCAGCTGCGCCGCGCAATCGCCGCGGAACGACGAGCCGTGCATCACGGCGAGCGTAGCCGGCTCGAGCGCGGCGAGCCTGCGGATCGTCGGGGCCGTCGCGGGCGTGAGCGCCGTTGCGCCCGGCAGGGCACGTTCGAACGCGAGCGCCGGCCCGGCGACGTCGGACTCGATGACGGCCGGCCCGTTCCCCGCGTGCGTGAAGAGATCGCCGCAGAACAGCGTCCGCGTCGTCTCCTCGTAGAGCACGATCGCTTCCCAGGCGTGCGGCACGTGCGGCGTCGCGTAGAGGCGCACGCGGCGGCCACCGAGGTCGAGCGTCTCGCCGTCCGCGAGCGGACGCGGTGGACGGTCCGCGAGGTCCCCGAGCGAGACCATGCATCCCACCTGGCCGTGCAGCACCTGCGCCGCAGGCGCGGCGGCCAGCCAGGAATTCATCGAGCCGCACTCGTCCGCCTCGACGTGGCCGAAGCTGACCCAGCGCAATCGCTCCAGCGGCAGCACGCGGCTCGCGGCTTCGGACACCGACGCGTACAGCCCGCGCATCCCGGTGTGGAACAGCAGAGGCTGCTCCGCGTCGATCAGGAACTGGTTGAACGTGAACCCGCCCGGCAGCTGGTCCGGCACGAACGTCGACAGCCGGTAGATCCGTGGACCGATCTCTGTGATGACGGTGGGCATGGGAGTCGGAGAGGGGGCAGTGAATGGTGAACAGGGGACGGCGCAGATGTCACGCGTGTGCGCGACTCGGAGTTCTTACTATGCCCTGTTCACCATGCACTATCCCTCCTCCGCCATTTCTCCCGTCAGTCCAGTCCTAGCGCGAACCCGGCCTCGAGGTCCTGCTTCGAGTAGACCTTGAACGCGATCAGCGTCTCGGAGCCGTTGATGCCCGGCAGCTTGCGGACTCGGTCGCTGATGACGCGGGCGAGGTCCTCGTTCTCGCGGACCCGGACCAGCGCGACGAGGTCGTACTGGCCCGCAACCGAGAACACCTCGCTCACCCCGTCGAGCTCCGCGAGCTGCTCGGCGAGATCGGTGACCTTGTCGGTGGCGGCCTTGATCAGGACGACGGCAGTGACCATGGGAAGGCTCCGGCAGCGCTGGGCGATGCCGGCATCTTACACCGCGTCATTCCGCGTCCGGCTGCGCCTCGGGACGCGCGGCGACGAACGCCGGCTGCTGCTCGAGCGACGCGGCGACCGCGGCGAGCCGCGGATGCCGTGAGAGGTCGTACTCGGCGCGCCGCGCGTTGTAGACCTGTGGCACGAGGCAGACGTCGGCGAGGGTGACGGTGTCGCCGTAGCAGTGCAGGCCGTCGGCCGAGTGCCTCGCGACGAGCTCCTCGAGCGCGACGAAGCCGCGAGCGATCCAGTGGTGCGTCCACCGGCGAACCGCCTCGTCGCCCTGGCCGAACTCGCGACGCAGGTACTGCTGCACGCCGAGGTTGTTGAGCGGGTGCACGTCGCAGGCGATCGAGAGCGCCATCGAGCGCACCACGGCCCGGTCGCGCGGGCCGCCCGGCAGCAACGCGGGCCGCGGTGCGATCTCCTCGAGGTATTCGCAGATCGCGAGCGACTGCGCGAGCACCGCGCCGTCGTGCTCGAGCGCGGGCACGAGGCCCTGTGGGTTCACCGACAGATAAGCGGGATCGCGCTGCTCGCCGCCGTTTCGCACCAGGTGCTTCGGGATCGACTGGTAGTCGAGCCGCTTTAGGTTCAGCGCGATGCGGACGCGGTACGCGGCCGAACTGCGCCAGTAGGTGTAGAGCCGCAGTGCCATGGAACCTCCCGCTGCCTCAGACGATCGTCGTGCGCAGCGTCTCGAGCCCGTCGACTCCGCCCACGAGGCTGTCGCCGCGCTCGAGCGCGCCGACGCCCTCCGGCGTGCCGGTGAAGATCAGGTCTCCGGCCCGCAGCTCGAAGTACGTCGACAGTTCCGCGACGATCTCGGGCACGCTCCAGATCATGTCGGAAAGATCCGCCCGCTGGCGCGGCTTGCCGTTCACCTCGAGCCAGATCGCGCCGTGCGACAGGTGTCCGACGTCGGTGGCCGGGCGGATCGCGGTGACGGGCGCCGAGGCGTCGAATCCCTTGGCGACGTCCCACGGCCGGCCCGCTTCGCGTGCGGCGAACTGCAGGTCTCGGCGCGTGAGGTCGTTGCCGACCGCGTAGCCGTAGACGTGCTCGAGCGCCACGGCCACCGGGAGGTTGCGGCCTCCGCGGCCGATCGCGACGACGAGTTCGATCTCGTGGTGGAGATTGGTGGTGCGCGGCGGGTACGGTACGGCCGTGCCGTTCGGTACCAGCGCGTCGGCCGGCTTCGAGAAGAAGAATGGCGGCTCGCGCTCGGGATCCATGCCCATCTCGCGCGCGTGCGCCGCATAGTTGCGGCCGACGCAGTACAGGCGGTGCACGGGAAAACGCGCGTCGCTTCCGGCGATATCGACGCTGGGCGCAGCGGGCGGTGCAAAAACGAACGTCATGGAACCTCCTCGCTCGCATCGAGCAGGGCTGGCAGGAAGACCTCCTGCACCAGGATCGGCGAACCGGCGAGGCGATACGCCGCCCGGCGCGCCCAGAGCCCCCTCGCACCCGGCCCGCCTCCCGCGGCGATCGCGAGCGGATGCGCGGGATCGAGTTCGCAGCACTCGAGGGGTTCGCGAACGACGTCGCTCACCGTGGCCAGCGACTCGCCGAGCCCGTTCTCGCCGAGGCCTTCGAGCCACGGATGCCGGCGGACCGTCGAGCGCGGAAACACCGACTGGGCGTAGATCCACCGCCGATCGCCGCAGGTGAACTCGATCTCGCGCAGCAGGCACTCCGTGTCGTCGACTTCGAGGCGTCGCGAGATCGCCGGGTCGAGCGGAGCCGCCGCGAGCCGCAGCAGCCGGAGCCGCGTGCCGTCCCCGCACGTCGCCCGGACGCGGGCCGTGAGCAGCCCGGGTTCGGCGAGCCACGGCCGGAGCCGCTCCGGCGCCGTGTCGATCCGTCCGGCCATCGACGACCAGCCGTCCGTACGCGACGACGGATCGACGGCGGCCGGCTGGCCGGCGGACGGCCGGGCCATGGTTTCAGAACCGGTCGGCGGCGAGCGCCATCGTCGAGGCGCTGCCGGCACGCACGGCGGCCGCGTGGGCCGTGCAGCGAGGCAGGACGTGCTCCGCGTAGAAGCGCGCGAGCACGACCTGCGTTTCCAGGAAGGCCCGGTCGCCGCCCTGCGCCATGCCCTCGATCGCCGCGAGCGCGCCGCGCGCGAGCTGCCACCCGCCGATCACGGTGCCGATCAGCATCATGTAGTCGAAGGCGACGGCGCTCACGAGTTCCGGATCGCGCTTGTCGCCGGTGAGCACGTTCGTCGAGCACTGCACGAGTTCGTCGAGCCCGCGCGCGAGCGCCTGCCGCACGACCGCGAGCTCGTCGCCCACGTTCGCGAGCGGCGCGTCCACGCTGCGCATGTCGGTCACGAACTCGGCCACGGTCGCGCCGCCGTCACGCAGGAGCTTGCGGCCGACGAGGTCGATCGCCTGGATGCCGTTGGTGCCCTCGTAGATCGAGGCGATGCGGACGTCGCGGTAGAACTGCGCGACGCCCGTCTCCTCGACGTAGCCCATCCCGCCGTGCACCTGGATGCCGAGCTCGGTGACTTCCTGGCCGATCTCGGTGCACCAGGCCTTCGCGATCGGCGTCATCAGGTCGGCGCGGGCCTGCCAGCGCGCCACCGCCGTGGCGTCGGTGCCGTGCGCGGAGCGGTCGAGGCAGGAGGCCGTGTAGTAGCAGATCGCGCGCGAAGCCTGGGTGAGTGCGCGCATCGTGAGCAGCATGCGGCGCACGTCCGGGTGGCGGATGATCGCGACGCGGCCCCGCTCGCCGGGCGCGCGGCCCTGCACGCGCTCGCGCGCATAGACGACCGACTTCTGGTACGAGCGCTCGGCGAGGCCCGTGCCCTGCGCGCCGACGCCGAGCCGCATGTAGTTCATCATCGTGAACATCGCGGCGAGCCCCTCGTTGGGCTTGCCGACGAGCTGGCCCACGGCCCCGCCGTCGTCGCCGAAGGCGAGCACGCAGGTCGGGCTCGCGTGGATGCCCATCTTGTGCTCGACCGAGACGGGTAGCACGTCGTTCAGCTCGCCCGGCGTGCCGTCCGCGCCGAGACGGTACTTCGGCACGACGAAGAGCGATATGCCCTTCGTGCCCTGCGGCGCGTCCGGCAGCCGCGCGAGCACGAGGTGCACGATGTTCTCCGTCATGGGGTGGTCGCCCCAGGTGATGTAGATCTTGCGGCCGGTGATGCGGTACGAGCCGTCGCCATCCGGCTCCGCGCGCGTCGTGAGCGAGGAGAGGTCGGAGCCCGCCTGTGGCTCGGTGAGGCACATCGTGCCGGCCCACTGGCCGGAGACCAGTTTCTCGAGATAGGTTGCCTTGAGCTCGTCGGTCGCGTGCCTGTCGAGCGCGAGGATCGCGCCCTGCGAGAGCTCGGGGCAGAGCGCGAACGCGACGTTCGCGGCCGCCCACATCTCGTCGCAGGCCAGCGCGACGGTCTTCGGCAGGCCCTGGCCGCCGAAGTCCGGGTTCGAGGCGATGCCCGGCCAGCCCGCCTCGCTGAACTGGCGATAGGCGTCCGAAAACTCCCGCGGCACCTGCACGGCGCCGTCCACGACCTTCACGCCCTGGCGGTCGCCGAGCCAGTTGATCGGCGCCAGCACGCTCCCGGCGAACTTCGCCGCCTCGTCGAGCACGGACTGGATGGTGTCGCCATCGACCGCCGAGAACTCCGGGATCGCGGTGACGTCCGCAAGGTCGGCGAGATGCTCGATCGTGAAACGCATCTGCCGGACGGGGGCCTGGTAGTCGCTCATGTATCCGCTCCGGTTGGATCTTTTGCTCTGCAGCAATTCTGCCCATTCGGGACGGTCGGCGCCATGAGGGATCGGTGCGCGGACCCGGCGCGACGGGTCCGGCGCGGTACAATCACGGATCCCTGAGGCGAGGTTCACCGTGGGCATCTGGTTCCGGCCGTACACCGTGGCAGAGCTCGACCAGCAGTCGCGCGACTCGATGTCCGAGTACCTGGACATCCGGTTCTCCGAAATCGGACCGGACTACTTGCGCGCGACGATGCCCGTCGACGCGCGCACCTGGCAGCCGTTCGGGCTGCTGCATGGTGGCGCCTCGGCGACGCTGGCGGAGACGCTCGGCAGCGTCGGCGCGAATTGCTGCGTCGACCCGGACCGCTACTACTGCGTGGGGCAGGAACTGAACGCCAACCACCTCCGCTCGGCCCGCAGCGGCCGCGTCACGGGCACGGCGCGCCCCATCCACGTCGGCAAGCGGTCCCAGGTGTGGGACATCCGGATCGACGACGACGGCGGCCGGCTCACGTGCGTGTCGCGGCTCACGCTCGCCGTGATCGAGGGCACGCGGCCGCGGTTCCCGGCCGGCGGAGGCCGTCCGTGAGGCTGCGGACGGCCGCAGCGCGGATCCTGCCCGGGGCATCGCTCGCGGTCCTGCTCGGCGGACTGCTCGCGGGATGCGGCCTCAAGGGCCCGCTGTACTTGCCCGAGAAGCCCGGGGACGTCACGATCCGCCCGGCGCCGACGCCTCCCGCCGCGCCGTCTCCGGGGGCACCGGCGACGGGGTCGCCCGCGACCGATCCGGCCGCGCCCGGGTCCGCCACCCCGTCCCCATCCGGTCCGGCCGTGCCGGATACGTCGCAGGCACCTGGCGCCGGGCTGCCGGAGTCGAGCCCGTCCGGGACCGGCGGCCCGTGACGGCACAGCGCACGCTCGTCCTGGTCGACGGGTCCTCGTACCTGTACCGGGCCTTCCACGCGCTGCCGCCGCTCACCAACTCCTCGGGGGCCCCGACCGGCGCCGTGCTCGGCGTGCTCAACATGCTCATCAAGCTCGCGCGGCAGCACGAGCCTGCGCTGATCGGCATCGTCTTCGACGCGCCGGGCCGCACGTTCCGCGACGATCTCTTCGCCGAGTACAAGGCGCATCGCGCGCCGATGCCAGACGACCTGCGCGCGCAGGTCGAGCCGGTCCTCACGGCCGTCGAGGCCATGGGCCTGCCGCTGCTGCGCGTGCCGGGTGTCGAAGCGGACGACGTGATCGGCACGCTTGCACGCCGCGCGGCCGAGGCCGGGATGCGCGTCGTGATCTCGACGGGCGACAAGGACATGGCGCAGCTCGTCGACGACCGCGTCACCCTCGTCAACACGATGACGGAAACCTCCCTCGACCGCGCAGGGGTGAAGATCAAGTTCGACGTCTACCCGGAGCAGATCGTCGACTACCTCGCGCTCGTGGGCGATGCCTCCGACAACATCCCGGGCGTGCCGAAGGTGGGCCCCAAGACCGCCGCCAAGTGGCTCAACCAGTACCGCACGATCGACAACCTGCTCGAGCACCAGCACGAGATCGAGGGCAAGGTGGGCGAGAGCCTGCGTGCCAGCACCGACGCGCTCGCGCTGTCGAGACGCCTCGCGACGATCGACTGCGGCCTCGCCCTCGAGGTGCGGCCCGAGGACCTCGAGCGTCGCGAGCCGGACGTCGAACGCCTGCGCGAGCTCTACACGCGGCTCGAGCTGCGGTCCCTGCTGCGCCAGCTGGCGGGCAGCGACGCCGCCGCGGCCCCGAACCCGCCCGCGGCAACGGGATCCGTGGCGATTGCCGAACCCGACGCCGCATCGACGCCCGCGGCTATTGCCCCGCCCGTGCCGCGCCGGTACGAGACCGTGCTGGACGAAGCGGACCTCGAGCGCTGGATCGAGGCGCTGCGCTCCGCGCCGCTCGTCTCGTTCGACACCGAGACCACGTCGCTCGATTACATGCAGGCCGAGATCGTCGGCGTGTCGTTCTGCGTCGAGCCCGGACACGCGGCCTACGTGCCCCTCGCGCACGCGTACCCCGGCGCGCCAGTGCAGCTCGATCGCGACCACGTGCTGCGCCGCCTCGCGCCCCTGCTCGAGGACGCGACGCTGCCGAAACTCGGGCATCACCTCAAGTACGACGCCCACGTGCTGCGCAACCACGGCATCGAGCTTGCGGGCATGCGCCACGACTCGATGCTCGAGTCCTACGTGCTCGACAGCACGGCGACCCGCCACGACATGGATTCCGTCGCGCGCCATTACCTGGGCATCGAGACCATCCGCTACGAGGACGTCGCCGGCAAGGGCGCGCGCCAGCTGCCCTTCGCCGAGGTGCCGGTCGAGCGCGCGTCCGAGTACGCCGCCGAGGACGCCGACGTCACGCTGCAGCTGCACCAGGCACTGTGGTCGCGGATCGAGCGGCTGCCGCGCCTCGAGTCGCTCTACGAGCAGGTCGAGCAGCCGCTGGTGCCGGTGCTGGTCGACATGGAGCACGCGGGCGTGCTCATCGACCCCGCGCTGCTGCGCGCGCAGAGCCACGAGATCTCCCAGAGCCTGCTCGCTCTCGAGCGTGCGGCGCACGGCGCGGCAGGCGTGTCGTTCAACCTCGACTCGCCGAAGCAGCTGCAGGACGTGCTCTTCGGCAAGCTCGGGCTGCCGGCGAAGCGGCGCACCGCGACCGGCCAGCCGTCCACGGCCGAGGACGTGCTCGAAGAACTCGCCGCGGCCTACGAGCTGCCCCGCATCATCCTCGAGTACCGCGGCCTCGCGAAGCTCAAGTCGACCTACACCGACAAGCTGCCCGCGCAGGTGAACCCGCGCACCGGGCGCGTGCACACCTCGTACCACCAGGCGGTCGCGGCGACGGGCAGGCTTTCCTCGACCGACCCGAACCTGCAGAACATCCCGATACGCACGGCCGAGGGGCGGCGCATCCGCCAGGCATTCATCGCGCCGCCGGGGCGCCTGCTCGTCGCGGCGGACTACTCGCAGATCGAGCTGCGGATCATGGCGCACCTTTCCGGCGACGCGAGCCTGCTCGCGGCGTTCGCGGAGGACCGCGACATCCACCAGGCGACGGCCGCGGAAGTCTTCGGCGTGCCGCTCGCGGAGGTGTCGTCCGACCAGCGTCGCGCCGCGAAAGCGATCAACTTCGGCCTGATCTACGGCATGTCGGCGTTCGGGCTCGCGCGCCAGCTCGGCATCGAGCGCGGCGCGGCGCAGCGCTACGTGGACCTCTACTTCGAGCGCTACCCGGGCGTGAAGCGCTACATGGACGAGACCCGCGCGACGGCCCGGGAGCGCGGCTACGTCGAGACCGTCCTGGGCCGGCGCCTGCACCTTCCGGACATCCGCTCGCGCAACCAGCAGCTCCGCCAGTACGCCGAGCGCGCCGCGATCAACGCGCCGATGCAGGGCACGGCCGCGGACGTCGTGAAGCTCGCGATGATCAAGGTGCACGACTGGCTGCGGCGCGAGCACGGCGCGGCGCGACTCGTCATGCAGGTGCACGACGAACTGGTGCTCGAGGTGCCGGAGGGGGAGGTCGGGGCCGTCGAGCATGGGCTCAGGGAGCGCATGGCCGGGGCAGCGGACCTGCGCGTGCCCCTCAAGGTGGAGGTCGGCCGGGGCCCACACTGGGACGCGGCCCACTGACCCCCCGTTTCGCGACGCGGCTCCCGGTTCTCGACCCACCCGACTGACTCACGGTTGCGCCGGCTCCGCTAGAATCCGCCCTCTCTTCAAAGGAGCGCTCACATGCGGAATGCGGTCATTGCAGCCACGTCCCTGATGCTCGGCGCGGCGTTCGTGCCGGCGCATGCCGCGGACAACGGCATCTACCTCGGGGCCGGCATCGGCCAGAGCGGCGTCGAATTCGACGAGGCGATCGAAGGCCTCGACTTCGACTACGACGCGAGCAGCACGGCTTACAAGGTCATCGCCGGCTGGCGATTCATCGACTGGCTCTCGGTCGAGGCCAACTACGTGGACCTGGGCTCGGGCGACGACCGGGTGCTAGGCGAGAAGGTCGAGACCGACGTGAGCGGTATTTCGCTCTCCGCCCTGGGCTTCCTGCCGGTCGGCCCGGTCGACCTGTTTGCCCGCGTGGGCGCGGTCAACTGGGAGGCGGACGTCTCGGCGCCGAGCCTCGACGTGCGCGGAAGCGAGGACGGCACCGACTTCACCTACGGCGCCGGCGTACAGTTCCGTGTCTGGAGCCTCAGCGTGCGCGGCGAATACGAGATCTTCGACATCGACGCGGCCGACACGGTCGACATGTACTCGGTCAGCGTCACGTGGACGTTCCTCTGATTTCAATCTCTGCTTATAAATAACGCCTGACGAGGCCCGGTTCCGCAAAGGAGCCGGGCCTTTTCATTCGCCTGGCTTGAAGATTCGACACCGGCCCGCAAGGCTGCCGGCAGACGCGAAACCGGCGGAACTATTGGCAAGGTGGCTCCTCTAAACGGTCGAGCATCCTGCGGATGCTCCTCGCCGGCCTACCTCCCTGGGCTGGTCGAGCACCCGGTCATCCCCCAACGCCGGGTTCAACTTGCCCCGGTCGGATCCGCTGGTCCGGCCGGGGTTTCTTTTGCCCGGGTCCCGGCGAGCAGCGCGAGCATCCGCGAGCGTGCCTCGGCGCACCCCTCGCCGGTCAGGGCCGAGAAGAGTTGAACCGTCGAACCGTCCGCGAGCTGCCGCTTTGTCGCGGCCAGCGCCTGCCTCGCGGCGTTACGCCCCAGCTTGTCCGCCTTCGTGAGCAGCACGTGGACCGGCACGCCATGAGCACCGGCCACTTCGAGCATCGCCCGGTCGTGCGGCGTGAGCGGGTGCCGCACGTCCATCACGACGAGGGCGCCGCGCAGCGACCGTCGGCCGCGAAAGTACGCGTCGAGCAGGTGGCGCCAGTGCTCGCGGACCGTGCCGGGAACGGCCGCATAGCCGTAACCCGGCAGGTCGACGAGGCGCCGGCCCGGTTCGAGTTCGAAGAAGTTCACGAGGCGCGTCGCCCCCGGGGTCTTGCTGGTCTTCGCAAGGCCGTTGCGCTGCACGATCGCATTGATCGCGCTCGATTTCCCGGCGTTCGACCGTCCGGCGAACGCGACCTCCGCCCCCGTGTCGGGAACGAATTGCCGCGGGCCGTTGGCGCTCGTGAGGAAACTCACTGCGGGAAACGCGGACATGGGCCTCCGGGTGCCGGAACGGACCGTTAGTGTACAATTCGAGGGTTCGCCCGCCCTCGTTCGGAGTCGTCAAGCCATGACCGCGAAGCTCGTCGCCGCCGTGTCCCTGGTGGCCGTCCTCGGCTGCAGTCTCCCCGCCCATGCCGCCGGTTCCAAGGAAGCAGGCCAGGCCAAGTCGGCGACCTGCATGGCCTGTCACGGGGCGGACGGCAACAGCCCGAACCCCGAGTGGCCGAGCCTCGCCGGCCAGCACCCATCGTACATCGTCCAGCAGCTCGCCGCGTTCAAGGCGGGCGAGCGCCAGAACGACCTCATGACCCCGATGGCCATGATCCTGTCCGACGAGGACATGGCGGACCTCGCCACCTGGTTCTCCTCGCAGACGCTGCGCGGCGGCGAGACCGAGCCGTCGAAGCTCGAGGCCGGGCAGCGCATGTTCCGCGGCGGCAACGTCGCCACGGGCATTCCGGCCTGCGCCGGCTGCCACGGCCCGACGGGCCGCGGCAATCCGCTCGCGAACTACCCCTCGATCCACGGCCAGCATGCGACGTACGTCGCGAACCAGCTGCGGGCCTATCGCGCGAGCACCCGCAAGACCGACCCCAACCAGATGATGCGCAACGTCACGGCCCGGATGACGGACGAGGAAATCGACGCCGTCGCCTCCTACGTCCAGGGCCTGCGTTGAACTACGCCCCGTCCGCCGCGGTCGGAAGAAAACCATGAATACCCTGCTAGCCCGTATCGCGGGCCCCGTCGTCGCGGGCCTGATGTTCCTGGCCGCTCCGCTCGCCGGGGCCACCAGCTCGCCCGTCGAGGGCGTCCACTACAAGACGCTGAAGCCTGCCCAGCCGACCAACGTCGGTCCCGGCAAGGTCGAGGTGGTCGAGGCGTTCTGGTATGCCTGCGGCCACTGCTACCTGCTCGAGCCCCGGCTCGAGGCGTGGGAAAAGAAGGGCCGCGCGCCCTACGTGCAGCTCGTGCGCCTGCCGGCCGTCTGGAACCCGCTCGTGAAGACCCACGCGCGGCTGTACTACACGATCGAGGCGCTTGGCCGCCCCGAACTCCACGCCGAGGTGTTCCGCGAGATCAACGTGCGCGGCAACCGCCTCGACACGCCGGAGAAGATCGCGGCATTCATGGCCGCGCGCGGCGTCTCCAAGGCGGATTTCGAGAAGACATCCTCCAGCTTCGCGGTCGAGTCGAACCTCGCCCGGGCCACGGACCTCAACAAGCGCTACCGGATCACGAGCACGCCGACCGTCATCGTGAACGGGAAGTACGTCACCGACGCGGGCATGGCCGGTTCCGAAGAGGCGCTCTTCGAGGTCATCAACGCGCTGGCGGCCCGCGAGCAGAAGGGCGGCTGACGCCCTTCGTCGCGCTCCCGGCCCGGGTGCCGTCCGGCGGGCGCTGTGGTACAACTCCCGGCCTCTCCGTGAGCGCGACCCGGGCATGCTGCGACTCCTGATCCCCACCGGCAGCGGTTACACCTGGGTCGAGCACCGCCCGCCCACGCCGTTTCCCGACGAGTTCCTCTGGGCCGACCTCTTCGAGCCGACGGTCGAGGAGGAGAAGGCGCTCGAGTCGCTGCTCACCGTCGACGTGCCGACGCGCGACGAGATGAAGGAGATCGAGACCTCCAACCGCCTGTACGAGGAGAACGGCGCCGTCTACATGACCGCGACCGTGGGCAGCAAGCTCGACTCCCAGATGCCCGAGAGCAGCCCGATCACGTTCATCCTCACGAACGACCGGCTGATCACCAACCGCTACGTCGACCCGACGCCGGTCGCGCGGTTCATGAACCACGTCGAGCGCTCGCCGATCGCCTGCACGTCCTCGGCCACGCTGCTCGCGGGCCTGCTCGAGGCGTTCACCGAGCGCATCGCCGACCTGCTCGAGCGCGTGCAGTCCGAGCTCGATTCCGTCTCGCTCACGATCTTCCCGCGCTCGGGCAACGGCGCGGCGAGCAACCGCGACCTGCACGCGATGATCCAGAAGGTCGGGCTCGACGGGGACCTCATCTCGAAGGCGCGCGAGAGCCTCGTGAGCTTCCAGCGGCTGCTCATGTACCTGCAGCAGACGACGACCGTCACGCTGTCGCAGGACCAGCGCGGCCGCTTCAAGTCGACGCTGCGCGACGTGCAGTCGCTCTCGGACCACGCGACCTTCCTCGGCAGCAAGGTCCAGTTCCTGCTCGACGCGGTGCTCGGGCTCATCAACCTCGAGCAGAACAACATCATCAAGATCTTCTCGGTCGCCGCGGTGATGTTCCTGCCGCCGACGCTCGTCGCGAGCATCTACGGCATGAACTTCCACTTCATGCCCGAGCTCGACAAGCACTGGGGCTATCCCATGGCGCTCGTCGCGATGGTCGTCTCGGCGATCGTTCCGTACATCTATTTCCGTCGCAAGGGCTGGCTGTAGCCGGTCGATGTCCCCCACGGCCTTCGCCGCGATCACGGCCGCGGTCGCCGTCGCGGCGATCACGCCGGGCCCCGCCGTGACGGCGATCGTGGCCCGGGCGGTGACAGACGGCTGGCGTCCCGCGATGGCGATCAACGCGGGCGTCGTCACGGGCGACCTGCTCTTCATCGCGCTCGCGATGGCCGGGCTTTCGGCCGCCGCCCGCAACTACGGCAGCCTCTTCGACGTGCTTCGCGTCGCAGGAGCGATCTATCTCGCCTGGCAGGGCGTCGTGCTCTGGCGCGCCCGGCCCAGCGGCGGCATCGAGGGCGCGGCCTCCCGCGTGACCCGCTTCTGGCCGAACTACTCAGCGGGGCTGCTGCTGATGTTCGGCCACGTGCAGGCGATGCTGTTCTACGCCGCGCTGCTGCCGGGACTCGCCGACTTCCCGACGCTCGACTGGCGCGACGGCCTGCTGCTCGCGGCGATGCTCGTGGTCGTGATCGGAGGCATCAATACGGGCTACGCGCTGCTCGCCGCGCGGGCGCGCCGCTTCTTCGCCGACGAGCGGGCGCAGCGCGCGCTGCACCGCACGGCCGGCACGCTGATGTTCGCAGCCGCCGCGGTCGTCGCGACGAGGGTGTAGGATGCGCACATGGCGAAACCCACCATCACCAACATCGCGGTGTTCTGCGACTTCGAGAACGTGGCCCTCGGCGTCCGCGACGCCAAGTACTCGAGGTTCGACATCGGCAAGGTCCTCGAGAAGCTGCTCCTGAAGGGCAGCATCGTCGTCAAGAAGGCCTACTGCGACTGGGAGCGCTACAAGGAGTTCAAGGGGCCGATGCACGAGGCCTCGTTCGAGCTCATCGAGATCCCGCACGTGCGCATGTCGGGCAAGAACTCCGCGGACATCCGCATGGTCGTCGACGCGCTCGACCTCTGCTACACCAAGGCGCACGTCGACACGTTCGTGATCGTGAGCGGCGACTCGGACTTCTCGCCGCTCGTGAGCAAGCTGCGCGAGAACAACAAGCTCGTGATCGGGGTCGGCGTGAAGAGCTCGACGTCGGACCTGCTGATCGCGAACTGCGACGAGTTCATCTACTACGACGACCTCGTCCGCAAGGACGAGCAGCGTCGCGGCCGGCGCCGCGCGCCGGCGAAGCAGGGCACGGGCAAGGCACCCGCGGCCGCGGCGACGGCCGCATCCGGTCCCGACGCCGCCCCGCAGGGCCCGCCGGCTGCCGAGATGTCGCCGCCGGAATCCGCGCCCGCCGCGACCCGCAGCGACGACGAGAAGAAGCAGGAAGCCTTCGACCTCGTGCTCGCGACGATCGAGGCGCTCGCCGAGGACCGCGAGGAAGACGAGAAGATCTGGGGCTCGATGATCAAGCAGGCGCTCAAGCGCCAGCGGCCCGGCTTCAACGAGACCTATCACGGCTTCCGCAGCTTCAGCCAGCTGCTCGAGGAAGCGCAGGCGCGCCGGCTGATCGACCTCGAGAAGGACGAGAAGTCCGGCGGCTACGTGGTGCGGTCGGTCGCGGGCTGAACGCCCGCGCGTCCGTGGCGCGCCCGACAGGATTCGAACCTGTGACCCCTGCCTTCGGAGGGCAGTACTCTATCCAACTGAGCTACGGGCGCCTGGACGGACCCCCGAAAAGGGGCCGGGAATCATAGCCCTGCGACCGCCGCCCGTCCATTTCCGGCTGGCGCGGGCCGGGCAGCGCCACGGTATACTTCGCGGCCTCGTCCGAGCCTGACATCCGGGAGTCCTCGTGAGCGCTTCGCACGACCGCAAGTTCTTCGACACCTTCATGCTGGTGCTCGGAATCCTGCTCGCCATCACCATCGGGCTGATCATCCTCGCGCGGATCATCGCGGGGAACACCTCGCTCGCGCACAAGAAGGAAGATCCCGTCTACCTGCGGGAAGTGGCCGCCCGCATCGCGCCGCCCGCGCGCGTCGCCGTTGCCGGCCAGGACAACACCGCGCTCAATCCGCCGGCTGCGGAGGCCACCGTTGCCGCGGCCGACCTCCCCGGCGAGACGGTCTACAACCAGGCGTGCGTGGCCTGCCACGGCGCCGGCATCGCGGGCGCGCCGAAGTTCGGCGACGCGGCGGTGTGGGCGGCCCGCATCGCGCAGGGCGCGGACACGCTGCACAAGCACGCGATCGAGGGCTTCCAGGGCAAGGCGGGCTACATGCCCCCGAAGGGCGGCCGCACCGACCTCTCCGACCAGTCGGTGATCAATGCCGTGGACTACATCGTCGCCGCCTCGAAGTAAGGTCGCCGCCGGATGCGGGGGATCGCGCTCGCGCTGATTGCCGCCACGCTTGTCGCAGGGTGTGCCACGGCTCCGCCGGAGGCCCAGTCGAACCGCGACCCCGCCGCGAACTTCGCCGCGTACTCGACGTTCGGCTGGGGGCCGGCGCCGGACGTGAGCGGCGCCGAACCGCCGCTGCGGCTGCTCGACCAGAACATCCGCGCAGCGATCGTCGAGGAAATGCGTCGCCGCGGCTACGTCGAGACGACGACGGGCGAACCCGACCTGCGCATCGTCTACGAGACGAAAAGCGCCGAGAAGGTCGAGAGCAATCCGGTCCGCGTCGGCATCGGCGTCGGCAGCTGGGGCGGCAACGTCGGCGGCTCCGTCAACGTCGGCAGCCCGAGCCTGCGCCACTACCGCGAAGGCACGCTCGTGATCCATGCGATCGACACGAGGCGCAATGCCGAGGTCTGGGAAGGCCGGATCTCCGGCCGCATCTCGAAGGGCAGCACCGACGCCGCCGCCGTGAGCACTGCTGTGCGGGCCGCGATGAAGGACTTCCCGGTCAGGGGATCAGATAGGGGGTAGTGGATAGTGAACAGGGGGTCGGCGGAAGCCCGCTGTGCGGACGCGCGTGAGCGCCTCCGGCCACCCACTATCCACTATTCACTATCCACTATCCCCTTCCTCAGTCGTCCGACTGCCGAAAATCCACCCCGAGCGACCGGAGCTTCCGGTAGAGGTGCGTCCGTTCCATGCCGACGCGCTTCGCGAGCTGGCCCACCTTGCCGTTGCAGAGCTGCAGCTGCTGCGTGAGGTAGGCGCGCTCGAAGTGCTCGCGTGCCTCGCGGAGCGGGAGCGCGAGCAGGTCCTGCTTCACGAGCGGCCCGTCGACGGTCGACTTCGACGCGATCTCGCCCTCGATCTCCTCGAGCCGGATCTCCTCGGGGCCGCCGCGGATCAGCAGGCGCTGGACGAGGTTCTTGAGCTCGCGGACGTTGCCGGGCCACGGGTAGTGGCGCAGGCGGTTCTGCGCCGCGACGCTGAAACGGCGGAACGGCAGCCGCTGGTCCTCGACGAGGCGGTCGACGTAGTAGCGCAGCAGGTCGGGGACGTCCTCGGCGTAGTCCCGCAGCGGCGGGACGCGCGGGCTCAGCACGTTGAGCTGCGAGAGCAGGTCCTGCCGGAACGGCTCAGGGCCCCGTGCCTCGAATCCCGGCTGCACGGAACAGATC
>RPQJ01000064.1 GCA_003819815.1 Lysobacterales bacterium | reverse complement strand
GGGATCGTGTCGGAGATCATCCCGACGTTCTCGCGCAAGAAGCTGTTCGGCTACGACGCGATGGTCTACGCGACCGCCTCGATCGCCTTCCTCTCGTTCATCGTCTGGGCGCACCACATGTTCACGGTGGGCATGCCGCTCGCCGGCACGATGTTCTTCATGCTCTCGACGATGCTGATCGCGGTGCCCACGGGCGTGAAAGTCTTCAACTGGACCGCGACGATGTGGAAGGGCTCGCTCTCGTTCGAGACGCCGATGCTCTTCGCGCTCGCGTTCCTGTTCCTCTTCACGATCGGCGGCTTCTCGGGCCTCATGATGGCCATCGCCCCGGTCGACTTCCAGTACCACGACACCTACTTCATCGTGGCCCACTTCCACTACGTGCTGGTGCCGGGCGCGGTGTTCGCGATCATGGCGGCCGTCTATTTCTGGATCCCGAAGTGGACCGGCCACATGTACGACGTGAAGCTCTCGAAGATCCACTTCTGGATGTCGGCGATCTTCGTGAACGTGCTGTTCTTCCCGCAGCACTTCCTCGGCCTCGCGGGCATGCCGCGCCGCATCCCGGACTACTCGACCCAGTTCGCCGACTGGAACATGGTCTCCTCGATCGGCGCGTTCGGCTTCGGCCTTTCGCAGCTGCTGTTCGTGTACATCGTCTGGAAGTGCGCGAAGGGCGGCGAGAAGGTCACGGCCGAGGTCTGGGATGGCGCCCGCGTGCACGGCCTCGAGTGGACCGTGCCGTCGCCCGCCCCGTACCACACGTTCGACGAGGCGCCGGTCATCCGGTGAGCGGACGCGCGAAATGACGGCTGGCGGACCTTCCGACGAGCAGCGGCGACGCATCCGCAGGACGACCATCGTGCTGGTGATCGTCGCGCTCGGGATCTACGTCGCCTTCATCGCCTCCGGCGTCATGAAGGCCCAGCCGTGAGCGAGCCCGTGCGCGAATCCTCGACCGGTCCCGGTGACGATCCCGCGGGCGCGCCGCCCGCGCCGCGCCGCGCGAGCGACCGTTCGCTGACGCGGAGCCTCCTCGTGATGGTCGCTGGCAGCTTCGCGTTCGGCTTCGCGCTCGTGCCCCTCTACGACGTGATCTGCGAGGCTGCCGGCATCCGCGTCAATGACGCCCCCTCGGCCGCGACGGAATCGTCGGCCGGCGCGGGCCGCAAGGTCGCGCTCGAGTTCGTCTCGATCGTCGCGCCCGGCGGCGAGTGGGAGCTCGTGCCCGAGACACCCGAGCTCGTGGTCGAGCCGGGCCGGCTGCACGAGGCGAAGTTCCGGATCCACAGCCGCGCTTCGGTGCCGGTGATCGGCCAGGCGGTCCCGAGCGTGGCGCCCGCGCAGACGGCCCGCTACCTGCAGAAGACGGAGTGCTTCTGCTTCACGCCGCAGGAGTTCGGGCCCGGGCAGGAGCGCGAGTTCACGGTGCGCTTCATACTCGACCCGGACCTGCCCGCGCAGGTCGACCGGATGACGCTCGCCTATTCGATGTACACGCTGCCCGGGCAGAGGCTCGCGGCGCGCTGAAGCTGACGGGGGTCGGTCGCGCGTCGGCCGGCGTTTGAACCAGAACCAGAGGAACGCTCGAGCCATGGCCCAAGCACACGCCGCGCACGGCGCCGGAAAGTACTACATCCCCCACGGCAGCAAGTGGCCCGCCGTCGGCGCGATCACGCTCTTCACGATGATGCTCGGCATCTCCGCCGTGCTGAACGGCTGGAGCTTCGGCCCGCTGGTCGCCTACCTCGGCCTCGCCGGGGTGGCGTACATGTTCTATGGCTGGTTCGGCACGGTGATCGACGAGAGCCAGCGTGGCCTCTACAACGACGGCGTCGACCGGTCGTTCCGCATGGGGATGATGTGGTTCATCTTCTCCGAGGTCATGTTCTTCGCGGCGTTCTTCGGCGCGCTGTGGTACGCGCGCCATCTCTCGGTGCCCTGGCTCGGCGGCGAGGGCTCGCGCTTCCTCACGAACGACTTCCTGTGGCGGGGCTTCGAGTCGACCTGGCCGACCAACGGCCCCGGCGCCATCGGCGGCCAGTTCGAGACGATCCCCGCGTTCGGCCTCCCCGCGATCAACACGGCGATCCTGCTCACCTCGGGCGTCACGATCACGATCGCGCACCACGCCCTCAAGGCCGGCCATCGCGGCACGCTCAAGCTGTTCCTCGCGCTCACCTTCCTGCTCGGCTTCCTGTTCGTCGGCCTTCAGGCATACGAGTACCACCACGCCTACGAGGCGCTGAACCTGCGGCTCGACACGGGCATCTACGGCTCCACGTTCTTCATGCTGACGGGCTTCCACGGCCTGCATGTGACCATGGGCGCCATCATGCTGCTCGTGATCTGGCTGCGCGTGCTCCGGGGCCACTTCACGCCGACGCACCATTTCGCGTTCGAAGGCGTCGCGTGGTACTGGCACTTCGTCGACGTCGTGTGGCTCGGCCTCTTCATCTTCGTCTACTGGCTGTGAGGCATGCGAAGCGCCCCGGCGCCTAGCGCACCGGGGCCGGATGCAATCGGGGGCGGCCGCCGTGGGGCGGCCGTTCCGTTTGGACGAAGGGGATCGGAAGCGGCCGGGCTCAGCGGCCGAGGCCGTGAGGCTCGATGAGCCCGCCCTTCCATGCGACGAAGAGCAGCACGAAAAGCAGCACGGACAGCGCGATGCGCACGGTCAGTGCGTTGACCATGCGCCTCGACTTGCCCTCGTCCTTGACGAGGTGGAACAGGCCGGTGCCCAGGCTCGCGACGATTGCGGCCAGGGTCGCGACGATCAGGAACTTGATCATGCCGGGCAGAATCCTCCGGTCTCGGAAGCGAGAGTATAGATGAGCGTCCGCATCGGCAGCCGCGTGTTCGCGCCGTCCGCCTGGGCCACGGGGCTCACCGCGCTCGGGCTCGCAGTCTTCGTGTCGCTCGGGTGGTGGCAGATCGGCCGCGCGGGCGAGAAGCAGGCGCTCGTCGACGCGTTCATGAAGGGGAGCGACGTGACGGTCGACGCGACAGGCCTCGGCTTCGACGAGCTCGCACGCTACCAGCGCGTCAGTCTCAGGGGCTCGTACGACGCCACGCGCCAGATCCTGCTCGACAACATGCCCTCCGTGGACGGTCGCCCCGGCTACCGGGTGCTCACCCCCCTCGAGCGGTCCGACGGCCGGGGCTGGGTGCTCGTCGACCGCGGCTGGGTCCCCCTCGGTCCGACCCGGGAGCAACTGCCCGACGTCTCGGTCGGCGTGCGGGAACGCGAGCTGAGCGGCACGCTCGACGGCCTGCCGGTGCCCGGCCTGCGCGTCGGTCCGGCCGTGGCGCCCGGAGTCACGGGATGGCCGCGGGTGATGCTGTTCCCGACCGAGGCCGACGTAGAATCCGCGCTCGGCATCGACGTCGAATCGCGAATCGTGCTGCTCGATGCTGGCGTGCCGGAGGGCTACGAGCGCAAGTGGCGGCCCGCGCTCGGGTTCGGGCCCGAGCGCCACCTGGGTTACGCGATCCAGTGGTTCGCGTTCGCGCTGGTCGCCGTCGTGCTGTTCGTCGTCGTGAGCCTGAAACCCGCCGACCCGAATCCCGGAGCCCCTGCGCCATGACCGAAACCTCGCCCGACGCCCAGCGCCGCGGCCGCCGACAGCTGCTCGCGCTGGCGGCGATCTTCTTCGTCCCGCTCGCGATCGCCTTCTGGCTTTACTACGGGCCCGGCGCCTGGCGCCCGTCCGGCGGCGCGAACAAGGGCGACCTCATCGATCCCGCCCGCCCGCTGCCCGAGGTCGCGCTGCCGACGGCCGACGGGGCGGCGACCGCGCCCGGCTTCCTGCGCGGTAAGTGGACGATGCTCTACGTGGGCGACGGGGCCTGCGACGCGCGCTGCCGCGAGGCGCTGTACCTCATGCGACAGTCGCACATCGCTCTCAACAAGGACATGGACCGCGTGCAGCGGGTGTTCCTGGTGACGGGCAACTGCTGCGACCGGGACTTCCTCGACCGCGAACATCCCGACCTGGAGCTCGTGCGTGTCGACGACCCGGTGGCCGCAGCGCTGCTCGCACAGTTCCCGTCCTACGGCGGCGTCCCGGTCGGCGCGGCCGGCCGGATCTACCTCGTCGATCCGCTCGGCAACCTGCTGATGAGCTACTCCGCCGAGGCGCCGGCCAAGTCGCTGCTCACGGATACCCGCAAGCTCCTGCGCCTGTCCCACATCGGCTGAGGTCCGCGCCATGCCCCGTACCCTGTTCCATCGCCTGTGCCTGTTCGGCACGGCCCTCGCCCTGTGCGTGATCGTGCTGGGAGCCTGGGTGCGCCTCAGCCATGCGGGCCTCGGCTGCCCCGACTGGCCGGGCTGCTACGGCCACCTGACGGTCGGCGACGCGATGCAGAACGCCGACCACGCCAACGCCGCATACCCCGGGCGCCCGCTCGAGGCGGACAAGGCGCTAAAGGAAATGATCCACCGCTACCTCGCGACCGCGCTCGGGCTCGTGATCCTCGCGATCGCGATCCTCGCGTACCGGAACCGGCGGGATCCGGCCCAGCCGCTCAGGCTGCCGGCGCTGCTCGTCATGCTGGTCGTCTTCCAGGGGCTGCTCGGCATGTGGACCGTGACGCTGCTCCTGAAACCGCTGATCGTCACCGCGCACCTCGTCGGCGGACTCTCGACGATGGCGTTGCTCTGGTGGCTCGCACTGCGCACGGACCGGACGACCCGGCCCGCGGGCGAGCGCGGGCTCAGGATCCTGGCAGTCGCGGGGCTGGCGGTGCTTGTGGTGCAGATCATGCTCGGCGGCTGGGTGAGCACCAACTACGCCGCGCTCGCCTGCCCCGATTTCCCGACCTGCCAGCGCTCCTTCTGGCCGGCGATGGACTTCAAGGACGCGTTCGTGCTGTGGCGCGGGCTCGGCATCGACTACGAGGGCGGGGTGCTCGATCACCCGGCTCGCGTGGCGATCCACTACACGCACCGCCTCGGCGCCGTGGTCACCGCGCTCGTGCTCGGCTACCTGGCGTGGCGCGCCGCGCGGGACGGCAAGTCGAGGGGGGTGCGGACCGCCGGCGGGGCGCTCGCGGCGTTCCTGGTCCTGCAGTGGACCGTGGGGCCGCTCATGGTGCTGAACGCGCTGCCGCTCTCGCTCGCGACCGCGCACAATGGCGTGGCGGCCCTGCTCGTGCTCGCCACCGTCGCGCTGATCCGCTTCCTCTGGACGCCGCGCAGCCTGCGCTGACGCGCGCGGGTACAATGCCGGTTCCATGGCCACCGCGGACCACCACGTTGCCGCCGAGGGGTCCGCGACCTGGCGGGATTACCTCGAGCTCGGCAAGCCGAAAGTCGTCTCGCTGATCGTCTTCACGGCGGTCGTCGGGATGTTCCTCGCGGTGCCCGGCCTCCCGCCGCTGGCTGCCGTGCTCTTCGGCACGATCGGCATCGGCCTCGCCGCCTCGAGCGCCGCGGCCATCAACCACGTGCTCGACCGTCGCTACGACGAGCGGATGGCGCGGACCATGAACCGGCCGATCCCGACGGGGCACGTGACCTCGCGGCAGGCGCTCGCGTACGCCGCGGTCCTCGGCGTGCTCGCGATGCTCGTGCTCTGGATCGCGGTGAACCCGCTCACGGCGGTGCTCACGTTCGCCTCGCTGATCGGATACGCCGTCGTCTACACGGTGTGGCTCAAGCACGTGACGCCGCAGAACATCGTGATCGGCGGCGCGGCCGGCGCGGCGCCGCCCGTGCTCGGCTGGACCGCCGTGACGGGCACGATCGATCCGCACGCGCTGCTGCTGTTCCTCATCATCTTCGTCTGGACGCCGCCCCATTTCTGGGCCCTCGCGATCGCCCGGCGCGACGATTACGCGCGCGCCGGCATACCGATGCTGCCGGTCGCGTACGGGATCGATTTCACGCGGCTGCACATCCTGCTCTACACGATCCTGCTCGTGATCGCGACGCTGCTGCCCTGGCTCACGGGCATGAGCGGCCTCCTCTACCTCGCAGCCGCGGTGGCGCTCGGGGCGGTGTTCATGCGCCACGCGATCGCGCTGCGCCGCAAGGACGCGCCGCCGCAGCTGCCGATGAAGGTCTTCCGGTACTCGATCAACTACCTGATGCTGCTCTTCGCGGCGCTCCTGATCGACCACTACCTGCCGATCCGCGCGTGAGGCGCGGGTGTCGGGCCGCTCGCATTTCGCCGCCCCGCTGCTGCTCGCGATCGTCGTCGCGCTGATCCTCTACGTCTCGCTGTTCCCGTTCCGCTTCGACGGCGCCGAGCTGACGCTCGCCGAGGCCGCACGCACGCTCGCGTGGGCCCGCGCCTCCCGCGGCGACATGCTGAACAACCTGCTGCTGTACGTGCCGCTCGGGTTCTGCCTGGCACTCCTCGTCGAGCCGCGCGCCGGGCGGACGGCGGCGCTCGCGGCCAGCGTCGCGGGCGGCAGCCTGCTTTCCCTCGCGATGGAGCTCACGCAGGCCTCGATCGAGTCGCGCGTACCGAGCCTGACGGACCTGTCGCTCAACACGGCCGGTGCGTTCGTGGGAGGGATCGCGGGCAGCGCGTGGCAGGTGCTCGGCGCGCGCATGACGCCGCAGGCGAATCCGCGCGGCCGCTCGGGCGCCGTCGCCGTGACGGTGCTCGTGCTCTGGCTGCTCGCGCGGCTGTGGCCGCTGGTGCCCGACGTCGGACTCGGACAGCTGAAGCGCGCCGTCCGTCCCCTGTTCTCGCCCGACATCGCGGTGGCGAGGCTGGCCGCGTTCCTGGTCGGGTGGCTCGTCGTGGCGCAGGCGGTCTTCCATCTCGCGCGGCGGCAGCGCAGCGTCGACGGCTTCCTCATCGTGATCGCGATCGTGCTGATCGGGCGCGCGATCACGGCCGGCAACGCGCTCGAGGCGGCGGAGCTCGCGGCGATCGCGCTGCTGCTGCCGGTGCTCGTGCTCATCAGCCGGCTCGAGGATCGCGGCCGCTCCGCCTTCATCGCCGCCGCGCTCGGCACGTGGCTCGTCGCCGTCGCCGTCGTGCCGCTGCTCGGCGGCACGTCGCCGGTCGGCGTCGAGATCCCGGACCTCGGTGACTACCTGAGCCGCAACGCGCCGCCGCCCGCCGAGCTCGCGGGCAAGGCGTTCAGCTACGTCGCGCTCGGCTGGCTGCTCGCAGGCGCAGGACTGCCCCCGGCGGTGGCGGCCGGTGTCACCGTCTTCGTGGTCGTGCTGCTCAGCCTGCTGCAGGCGGGCGCCGCCGCTCCACTCTACGGCTGGATCGACGTGATCCTCGCGATACTTGCGGGCGCCGTCGTGTGGCGCTGGATGCCGAGGACGGGCGCGCGCTGAAGCGCGGCGTGGCTTTTTACATAAGCCGCGCCCCACGCGCGTCGCGTGCGCCATCTCGCCGTGGTGCAGCGTTACATGCAACAACGGGCGGCGTATAAAGACGAGAGCGCCGCAGCGAGCGACGCACGTACAAACAGACCAGGGGAAGATCCATGCGCCAGACACGCCGACGCACGCCTTTGGGCGTGATCATCGCCACCGTCCTCGCCACCGCCTCTCCGCTCGCGGGCGCCGCGGGCTCGCCGCCGGGGCAAGTCAAGGACGCGACCATCGAGCTGCCGCAGCTCAACGGCCCGGCCCGCATCCTCCGCGATGCAGACGGCATGCCGCACATCTACGCGCAGGACGAGCACGACGCGATCTTCCTGCAGGGCTGGGTCACCGCGCAGGACCGGCTGTTCCAGATCGACGTCGTGCGGCGGCAGGCGAGCGGCACGCTCGCGGCTCTCGTGGGATCCGGAGCGCTCGCGAGCGACGTCGAGCTGCAGACCATCGGCCTGCGCCGCGCGGCACAGCGCTCCCTCGACGCCTACTCGCCGGCGATGCGCGCGAGCCTGCAGGCGTTCGCCGACGGCGTGAACGCGTGGGTGGCGCGCAATCCGCTGCCCGTTCAGTACGGCGCGCTGCAGGTCACGAGGTTCGAGCCCTGGACGGCGCTCGACAGCGCCGTCGTAGGCAAGGCGCTGGCGTTCCAGCTCTCCTTCGACCTCGACATCGATGCGACGCAGACCTTCCAGGCCTACGAGGCGAGGCTCGGCGCGCTCGGCGCGCAGGCGATGTTCTTCGGCGACGTGTTCCGCTCGGCGCCGTTCGATCCTGCCGCGAGTGTCCCGGACGCCACGGGCCAGCCGCCGTTCCTCGGCGGCCTCAAGTCCGCGGCGGCGTCGCGCTCGTCGCGGGCGGGTGCGGCAGGGCTGCCGACCGTGCAGTCGACGAAGCTCGACGGGACGGCGCAGCAGGCGATCCGCTCGCTCAAGCAGCGCTACGACCGCGTGCCGTTCCTGCGCAAGACGCTCACGCGCACCGAGCAGCAGATCGGCAGCAACGAGTGGGCCGTCGCGGGCTGGCGCACCACGGACGGCAGGCCGCTGGTCGCGAACGATCCGCACCTCAGCCTCGACCTGCCGCCGAACTTCCACCAGATCCACCTCGTCGCGCGCAAGGAGGGCCTGGACTCCATCGGCAGCGCGGTCGCGGGCGCCCCCTACGTCGTGCTCGGCCAGAACCGCCACGTGACCTGGGGCGAGACGACGACCGGCTTCGACGTGACGGACACGTACCTCGAGCTGCTGCAGCCCGACGCGGCTTCCCCCAGCGGCGTCTCCTCGACGTACCTCGGGCAGAAGGAGCCCGCCGTGCGCGTGCCGCTCGAGTTCCGCGTCAACCTCCGCGACGGCCTCGCGAACGGTCCGGACACGGTCCTCACGCTCCAGCCGGGGCAGTTCGGCGTGCCGGGCTCGGTGCTCACGATCCCGCGGCGCAACCACGGGCCTGTCATCGCGGACCTCGGCGGCGGGCTCGCACTCAGCGTGCAGTACACGGGCTTCGGACCGACCCGCGAGCTCGAGACTTTCCGGCTGCTCAACTTCGCGCGGAACCTCCAGGACTTCACGCGCGCGCTGCAGTACTTCGACGTGGGCTCGCAGAACTTCATCTACGGTGACGTCGCGGGGAACATCGGCTACTTCACGACGAGCGAGGTGCCGCTGCGCGAGGACCTGCAGGCGAACACGGTGAACGGCGCGCCGCCGTGGTTCATCCGCAGCGGACTCGGCGGCAACGAGTGGCTCAGGGACCCGGCGCCCGACGCGTTCAACGGCACGGGCTACCTGTCGCTGCCGTTCGCCGAGTTGCCGCAGACCGTGAACCCGAAGAACGGCTTCGTCGTGAACGCGAACAACGACACGTCGGGGGCGACGCTCGACAACAATCCCGTCAACCAGCTGCGCCCCGGCGGGCAGGGCATCTACTACCTCGGCTACACCTTCGACTTCGGCACGCGCGCTGGACGCATCACGCAGGCGCTCGGCGAACAGTTCGCGCTCGGCCGGGTCGACCGCGAGGACATGAAGGCGATCCAGGCCGACGTCAAACTGCTCGACGCCGAAGTGTTCACGCCGTACATCACCGGCGCGTTCGATCGGGCGCTGGCGCCCGGCGCACCGGCCGCCCTCGCCGCGCTCGCAGGGGACCCGCGAGTGGTCGAGGCGGTCGGGAGGCTCAGGGCCTGGAACCACACCACGCCCACGGGCGTGGCGACCGGCTACGACGCGGCCGACGTGGACGGCCAGCTCGCCCCGCCGAGCGCCGACGAGGTGGCGCACAGCGTCGCCGCGACGATCTACTCGGTGTGGCGCTCGCAGGCGATCAGGAACGGGGTCGACACGACACTCACCGGGCTCGGGCTGCCGACGCCGGGCTCGGGCGAGGCGATCAAGGCGCTCCGGCACCTCGTCGAGCGCGACGGCATCGGCCTGTCGACGGTCGACTTCTTCGGCTGGGCCGGGGCGGCGGGCCTCGCGCAGCCGGCCGAGCGCCGCGACTACGTGATGCTGAAGAGCCTCGCGGACGCGCTGGGACGGCTCGCGAGCGACGACTACAAGGCCGCGTTCGGCGGCTCGACGAACCAGGCCGACTACGTGTGGGGCAAGCTGCACCGCATCGTCTTCGACGGGCTCGTCGTCGAAGGGCCGTTCAGCATCCCCGGCGCGACGCCGGGCTTCCCGCCGTCGATCGCGGGACTGCGCGGACTTGCAACGGACGGCGGGTTCGGCGTGGTCGACGCGTCGTCGCACAGCGCACGCGCGGACTCCGTCAATGCGTTCATGTTCGGCAGCGGCCCGAACCGGCGCTACGTCGGCTCGCCCGGCGGCGCACCGGGCTCGATCGAGGCCGAGACCGCGCTGCCCGGCGGCATGAGCGGCGTGCTCGGCAGCCCGTTCTACGCGAACCTGCTCGGACGCTGGCTCACGAACGACACGTACCCGCTGCGCCTCACGACGGGCGAGGTCATGCAGAACCTCCACGGCCAGCAGTCCTTCAGGCCGGCGCGCCCCCGGCAGAACTGACGCGTCGCCCGGCGGCTCCGCCCGCCCGCCCGACCGGGGCGGGCGGGGCCGCACTTTCCGGAGGGCCGCGAGCGTTCGCGGAGCGTGCAGCCGCTCGGCTGCCTGCTAGAATCGCGCCCCTCCCATGGACGTCTCCCATCTCCTCGGACCGCTGAACGAAGCGCAGCGGCAGGCGGTCACTGCGCCGCTCGCCCCGACGCTGGTGCTTGCCGGCGCCGGCAGCGGCAAGACGCGCGTGCTCACGCACCGCGTCGCGTGGCTCGTCGAGGTCGAGCACGTCTCGCCGCACGGCATCCTGGCCGTCACCTTCACCAACAAGGCGGCGGGAGAGATGCGCGCGCGAATCGAAGCGCAGCTCGGCATGCCGTCCGCGCCGCTCTGGATCGGCACCTTCCACGGCATCGCGCACCGGCTGCTGCGCACGCACTGGCGCGAGGCCGGGCTGCCGCAGGGCTTCTCGATCCTCGACGCCGAGGACCAGCAGCGCCTGGTGAAGCGGCTCGTGCGCGGTCTCGGGCTCGACGAGGCGCGCTGGGTGCCCCGCGAGGTGACCTGGTTCATCAACTCGCAGAAGGACGAAGGGCTGCGCCCGAAGCAGGTCGTCGACGACGGCGACCCGACGCGGCGCCAGCTGATCCGGCTGTACGAGGCGTACGAGGAAGCCTGCCGCCGCAACGGCGTCGTCGATTTCGCGGAGCTGCTGCTGCGCAGCTACGAGCTGTGGCGCGAGGTGCCGGGGCTCGCCGAGCACTACCGCGCGCGCTTCGGCCACGTGCTCGTCGACGAGTTCCAGGACACGAACACGATCCAGTACGCCTGGATGAAGGCGCTGGTGGGCTCGACGAGCCTGCCGTTCGTCGTGGGCGACGACGACCAGTCGATCTACCGCTGGCGCGGCGCGCGGGTCGAGAACCTGCAGCAGTTCCGCAAGGACTTCCCCGGCGTGCTGCTCTTCCGCCTCGAGCAGAACTACCGCTCGACCGGCAACATCCTCGCCGCCGCGAACGCGATCATCTCGAACAACAGCGGCCGCATCGGCAAGAAGCTCTGGACGAGCGACGGCAAGGGCGAGCGGATCCGCCTCTATCGCGGCTTCAACGAGCGGGACGAGGCCGAGTTCGTAGTGAACCGCATCCGTGAGTGGGTCTCGCGCGGCGGGCAGCGGCGCGACAACGCGATCCTCTACCGCTCGAACGCCCAGTCGCGCGTGTTCGAGGAATACCTCCTCGCATCGCGCATCCCCTACCGCGTGTACGGGGGCCTGAGGTTCTTCGAGCGCCAGGAGATCAAGGACGCGCTCGCCTACCTGCGCCTCGTCGCGAACCGCGACGACGACGCCTCCTTCGAGCGCGTCGTGAACCTGCCGACGCGCGGCGTCGGCGCACGCACGCTCGAGGTGCTGCGCGCGCACGCGAAGACGCACGGCACGTCGCTGTGGGCCGCCGCCACGCCGTGCGCCGAGGAGCTCGGCGCGCGCGCCGCGGGCTGCCTGCAGGCGTTTCTCGCGCTCGTCGATCGGCTCGACGCCGACACGCGCGGTCTGCCTCTCCACGAGCAGGTCGACCACGTCATCCAGGCGAGCGGCCTCGTCGCGCATTACCAGAAGGAGAAGGCGGACAAGGGCGAGGCGCGCGTCGAGAACCTCGAGGAACTCGTGAGCGCGGCGCGCGGCTACGCGCCCGAGGACGGCGAACTGCCGCCGCTGATGTCGTTCCTCTCGCACGCCGTGCTCGAGTCGGGCGAAGGCCAGGCCGAGGAATGGGAGGACTGCGTGCAGATGATGACGCTGCACACGGCCAAGGGGCTCGAGTTCCCCGTCGTCTACCTGTGCGGCCTCGAGGACGGCCTGTTCCCGCACCAGCGGTCGGTCACCGACCTGCAGGGGCTCGAGGAGGAGCGGCGGCTCTGCTACGTCGGCACCACCCGTGCGATGCGCCAGCTGTACCTGACCTACGCCGAGCAGCGCCGCATGCACGGCATCGACAGCTACGGGGCGCCGTCGCGGTTCATCGCCGAGATCCCGGCGGAACTCGTCGAGGAGGTGCGCCCCAAGGTCCAGGTGAGCCGCCCGGCCTACGTGCCGCCCCAGCGGGGCAGCGGCAGCGGGTTCGGCACGCGGACGGTCGCGTCTTCCCGGTTCGTCGACGACTCCCCCGGCAGCCTGAAGCTCGGCCAGCGGGTCCGGCACCCGAAGTTCGGCGACGGCGTGGTGCTTTCGGTCGAGGGCCAGGGCCCGAACGGCCGGGTGCAGGTCAACTTCGAGCGCCAGGGCACCAAGTGGCTGATGATGGGCTACGCGCACCTCGAGACCGTCTGAGGCGTACAATCCGGAACGAGCGCACGGACAGGCCGGCCGAGAATCCAGGCCTCCGGCGCCCGGGACCCGCAGGACCAGCATCGTGAAAATCATCATCCTCGGGGCCGGCCAGGTCGGCCGGACGGCGGCGCATCACCTCGCCCGCGAGGAGGCGAACGACGTCACGGTCGTGGACAAGGACGACACGCTGCTGCGCGACCTGCAGGACCGCATCGACATCCGCACCGTGCAGGGCAACGCCGCGAGCCCCCAGATCCTCGAGATGGCCGGGGCGGCGGGCGCCGACATGATCGTCGCGCTCACGAACAGCGACGAGGTCAACATGGTGGCCTGCCACGTCGCGTGGACGCTCTTCGGCACGAAGACGAAGATCGCACGCATCCGCGCGCAGTCCTACACCTACCACCCGGCGCTCTTCGTCTCGACCGAGGGCGAGGCTCCTCCGCAGCAGTTCGGCGGCTTCGCCGTCGACGTCTACCTGAGCCCCGAGGAAGCCGTGACGGCGTACATCGAGCGGCTGATCCGCTACCCGGGCGCGCTGCAGGTGGTCGACTTCGCCGACGGCCGCGTCCGGCTCGTCGGGCTCAGGGCGCTCAAGGGCGGCCTGCTGGTGGGCCAGCCCATCCGCGCGATCCGCGACCACATCCCGCGCGTCGACGCGCGCGTCGCCGCCATCTTCCGCGGCGGGCAGAGCGTCGACGTCGGGGGCGACACGGTCGTCGAGCACGGCGACGAGGTGTTCTTCATCGCCGCGACCGAGGACATACGCAGCGTCATGGCCGAGATGCGCAAGTCCGAGGACGCGGTGAAGCGCGTCGTCATCGCGGGCGGCGGCAACATCGGCCTGCGGCTCGCGCAGAAGCTCGAGGAGGACAATCACCAGGTCAAGGTGATCGAGCGCGACAAGGCGCGCGCACGGCGCATCTCGGAGCAGCTCCGCAGCACGATCGTGCTGAACGGCGATGCCGCCGACGAGGAGCTGCTGGTCGAGGAGAACATCGACAGCGCCGACGTGTTCTGCGCGCTCACGAACTCCGAGGAGGCGAACATCCTCTCCGCGATGCTGGCGAAGCGGCTGGGCGCCCACCGCGTGATGGCGCTCGTCACGCGCCCGGCCTACGCCGAACTCATGCAGTCCGGGCCGGTCGACGTCGCGATCTCGCCGCAGACGGTGACGATCGGTTCGCTGCTTGCCTACGTCCGGCGCGGCGACGTCGTGCAGGTGCACTCGCTGCGCGGCGGCGCGGCGGAGGCCATCGAGACGATCGCGCATGCGAGCCGCGGCAGCCGCAGCAGCCGCGTGGTCGGACGGACGGTCGAGGACGTCCGCCTGCCCGAGGGCGCCTCGATCATCGCGATCGTGCGCCACGGCAACGTGATCATGGCTCACCACGACACGGTGATCGAGGCCGACGACCACGTGATCCTGTTCGTGGCCGACAAGCGGCACGTCGAACAGGTCGAGCGGCTGTTCCAGGCCTGAGGACCGGCGCCCCGGCCATCCCTCGATGCTTGCCGTCGTCAACGTGCTCGGATCGATGCTGATGCTCTTCAGCGTCACCTACGTGCTGCCGTTCGTCACGTCGCTCATCTACCGAGACGGGCTCGCCATCGACTTCGTTGTAGCCTCCGCGCTCTGCGCGGCGTCGGGGCTCGTGCTGTGGGCGACGACGCGGCGGCACAAGCGCGAGCTGCGCTCGCGCGACGGGTTCCTGCTCGTGACGCTCGCCTGGGTACTGATGTCGTTGATCGCCACCGTGCCGCTGCTGCTGGCGATCCCGGGCCTCACGTTCACGGACGCGTTCTTCGAGGCGATGTCGGGGCTCAGTACCACGGGCGCCACCGTGCTCACCGGCCTCGAGCACCTGCCCCCGTCCGTGAACCTGTGGCGGGCCGCGCTGCACTGGTACGGCGGCATGGGCATCATCGTGCTCGTGGTCGCGATCCTGCCGATCCTCGGCGTCGGCGGCATGCAGCTCTACAAGGCGGAAACCCCGGGCCCGGTCAAGAACGAGAAGCTGACGCCGCGCATCACCCAGACCGCCAAGGCGCTGTGGGCCGTGTACGCGCTCATGACGATCGCCTGCATCGGGGCGCTGCACCTCGCGGGCATGAACTGGTTCGACGCCGTGTTCCACGGCTTCTCGACCATGGCGCTCGGCGGGTTCTCGAACTACGACGCGAGCATCGGCCACTTCGACTCGCTCTCGATCGAGCTCGTGGTGATCCTGTTCATGCTGATCTCCGCGATGAACTTCTCGCGGCACTTCATCGCCTGGCAGCAGAAGAGCCTCCGTGCGTATGCGACGGACAGCGAGGCGGCCGCGATGCTCTGGCTGCTCTCGGTCGGCGTGCTCGGCGTGTCGCTCTTCGTCTGGACGTCGGGCGTCTACGAGGAGTTCCCGGTGGCGTTGCGGCACGTCGCCTTCAATCTCGTGGCGCTCGCGACCACCTGCGGATACGCGACGCAGGACTACGCGGCGTGGCCGATCTTCGCGCCGATCATGATGCTCATGCTGTCGTGCTACGTCTGCAACACCGGTTCGACCGGCGGCGGCATCAAGATGTTCCGCACGCTCGTGCTGTTCCGCCAGGCCCTGCGCGAGCTGCTGCTGCTCGTCCACCCCCAGGCCGTAACGCCGGTGCGGATCGGCACGCACATCGTCGCGAACCACATCGTGTTCGCGGTGCTCGCGTTCGTCGTGCTCTACTTCGCCACGGTCGTGGTACTGACGTTCGCGCTGCTCGCGAGCGGACTCGATTTCATGAGCTCGTTCTCGGCGATCATCGCCTGCATCAACAACGCCGGCCCCGGCCTCGGCGTCGTCGGTCCCGCGAGCAACTACCAAGGCCTGACCGACTTCCAGACCTGGGTGTGCTCGCTCGCGATGCTGCTCGGCCGGCTCGAGATCTTCAGCTTCCTGGTGCTGCTCACGCCGGCCTTCTGGAAGCGCTAGGCAGTTCCGCTCGCAGGGCGCGCGCGCCGGCGGCGGAGCCGCTAGACTGTCGCCCCCGTCATCGCTCCCCCACGCATGGCTCGCAGAAGGCGCCGGTCCGGAACCCGCAGGCAGCTTGAGCGCGGCTTCGTCGTCCTGACGTTGCTGCTCGTCGTTGCAGCGCTCGTGCTGGTGCTGGTGCTCGACCGCCGGGTGACCGCACAGTTCGAGGGCCGGCGCTGGACGCTGCCGGCGCGCGTCTACGCGCAGCCCATCGACCTCTACTCCGGCCAGCAGCTTTCCGCGAAGCGCTTCGCCGCCGAGCTCGAGCGGCTCGGCTACCTCGCCGTCGCGAAGCCCGACCGCCCGGGCACGTATCGCCGACGGGGCGACGAGGTCTCGGTGCACGTCCGGGCGTTCCGCTTCGCCGACGAGCTCCAGCCCGCCCGCGCGCTCAGGCTGCGCTTCACGGGCGAGGCGATCGAGAGCGTCGAGGACGCGAGCGGGAGCGAGGTGCCGGTGACGCGCCTCGACCCGATGCTGATCGGCAGCATCTTCCCGATCCACGGCGAGGACCGCATCGTCGTCTCGCCCGCCGAGGTGCCCCCGCTCCTGCCGGAGGCGCTCAAGGCCGTCGAAGACCGCAAGTTCGAGACGCACCGCGGCGTGAATCCGCTCGCGATCCTGCGCGCGCTGTTCGTGAACGTGCGTGCGGGCCAGATCGAGCAGGGCGGCAGCACGCTCACCCAGCAGCTCGTGAAGAGCTATTTCCTCGACAGCCGGCGCACGTTCCGCCGCAAGGCCGAGGAAGCCGTGATGGCGATGATCCTCGACGCCCGGTTCGAGAAGGCGGACATCATGAACGCCTACATCAACGAGATCTACCTGGGCCAGGACGGGCAGCGCGCGGTCCACGGCTTCGGCCTCGCGAGCCAGTTCTATTTCGGCAAGCCGCTCGCGGAACTCAACCTCGAGGAGATCGCGCTCATGGTCGCGATCGTGCGGGGGCCGTCGTACTACGACCCGCGCCGCCATCCCGAGCGCGCGCTCGAGCGGCGCAACCTCGTGCTGCGCGTGCTCGCGGATCAGGGCGTCGTCGGCGCGGACGCGGCCGAGCGGGCCAGCAAGCGGCCGCTCGGCGTGGGCGAGGGCGGGCGCCGCGCGGGCAGCTTCTTCCCCGCGTTCCTCGACCTCGTGCGGCGACAGCTGCGCAGTGACTACGAGGAGTCCGACCTCACCGAGGCCGGGCTCACCGTCTTCGCGACGCTCGACCCGCTGCTGCAGGAGAAGGCGGAGCTCGCCCTCGCGGAGGAGCTCGAGCGCCACGACAAGTCCGGCCGCAAGGCCGCGAAGGGCCTCGAGGGCGTCGTGGTGGTGACGACGCCGCAGACCGGCGAGATCGTGGCGCTCGTCGGCGGCCGCCGCGCGTCGTTCGACGGGTTCAACCGCGCGCTCGACGCGAGGCGCCCGATCGGCTCGCTCGCGAAGCCGCTCGTCTACCTCGCCGCGCTCGAGACCGGCCGCTACACGCCGGCGACCGTCGTCGACGACGCGCCGATCGACCTCAAGCTGCCGAACGGCGATCGCTGGAAACCCGGCAACTTCGACAAGAAGGTGCGTGGCCCGGTACCGCTCGTGCGGGCCCTCACGCAGTCGCTGAACCTCGCGACCGTGGACGTCGGCCTCGACGTCGGGCTCGGCCGCGTCGCGAAGACGTTCGAGCAGCTCGGCCTCGAGGAAGCGCCGTCCGAGCTGCCCTCCATGCTGCTCGGTGCGACCAACCTGAGCCCGTTCGAGGTCACGCAGCTCTACAACACGCTCGCGAACGGCGGGTTCCGCTCGCCGCTCCGGGCGGTGCGGGCCGTCGTCGACGAGGAGGGCAAGGCGCTCAAGGCCCCGGAGCTCGAGGTGACCGAGGCGAGTTCCCCCGAGGCGATCTACGCGCTCGACCGGATGCTGATCGAGGTGATGAACCGCGGCACCGGCCGCCCGGCGCGACAGTCGCTGCCGCCCGAGCTGGTCGTCGCGGGCAAGACCGGCACCTCGAACGATTATCGCGACAGCTGGTTCGCGGGGTTCTCGGGAGCGCACCTCGTGGTCGCCTGGGTGGGCCACGATGACAACAGCCCGACGGGCCTCACGGGCACGACGGGCGGCCTCGCGGTGTGGTCGCGGCTCATGGGCTCGATCGTCACCTCCTCGTTCGAGCCGATGCTGCCGGACTCCATGGAGCACCGCTGGATCGACTACTACACGGGCCGGGAGACGTCGCCATACTGCAACGGGTCGGCCGTGAGCCTGCCGTTCGTCGAGGGAGTCTGGCTCGAACCGAGTATCGAGTGCCCGCCGGGTGCGGTCGAGCCGGTGGAAGGCGCCTATCCGGGGCCCGCGATGGTGCCCGACGGGACCGTGATCCAGGACGCCCCGGCGCAGGTTCCCTGATCCGGCGCGGCCGGGTAGGCTAGCGGCGTGTCGCGCGTCCTAATCCTTGCCGCCAGCCTCGCGCTGTCGGCCTGCACCCTGCCGCCGTTCGAGAGAACGCCCCCCGAGCGGCCCGCCCCCCCGGCGCCGAAGCCGGGCCCGTCGGGCTCGGGGCCGGTGCTCACGGTCCCGCCCGACGTGACGCCGCTGCCCCCGGGCCAGACACCGTCCGAGATTCCGCCGCCGACCACCCGCGTGCCCAAGGAAAGGCCGCGGGTACCGCCCGCGACGCTGAGTGCGCCGAGCAAGGCGCTCGTGTCGCAGGCACAGGCTCAGCGCCGCAAGGGCGACCTGCCCGGCGCGTCCGTGTCGCTCGAGCGAGCGTTGCGCATCGAGCCCGGCAACCCGCTGCTGTGGATCGAGATGGGCCGGCTGCGCATGGACCAGCGCAACTACCCGCAGGCCGAAAGCATGGGACGCAAGGCGCTGTCGACGTCGGTGGGCGACAGCACGACACAGTCCGCGGCCTGGCAGCTCATCGCCGACTCGCTCAAGGCGCGCGGCAAGAATCCCCAGGCCGAGGAAGCGGCCCAGAAGGCGCGGGAGCTCAGCACGTATTGAGTCAGGCGTGCCCGGCCTGCGTCGAAGGATCGAGCCGACCGCTCCTCGACGGCGCCAGGTTGCCGACGAACTGCTCCGTTGCGGCCTCCCACGTGTGCGCCAGGGCATGCCGCCGGCATTCGACCGGGTCCAGGTGGAGCGCTGCGAGTGCAGCCGCGCGCAGGTCGCCCGACAACACGCCCGTGACGCCGTCGACGACGACGTCGACCGGTCCGGTCACCGGGTACGCGGCCACGGGTACGCCGCAGGCCATCGCTTCGAGCAGCACGAGTCCGAACGTGTCGGTGCGGCTCGGAAAGACGAACACGTC
>RPQJ01000063.1 GCA_003819815.1 Lysobacterales bacterium | reverse complement strand
GTCTCGAACGCCGCGCGTGGGTTGACGAGGCAGGAGGCGATCTTCCGCTGGAAGACGTGGTCGAGGCAGGCCTGGTTGCAGGCGATGCAGGTGTTGATCTCGTCGGCACGGCCGGCCGCCGCCTTGTTCACGAACTCGGCGTCCGCGAGCAGCGGCCGCGCCATCGACACCATGTCGGCAGCGCCTTCCGCGAGCACGCGCTCGGCGACCTCGGGCGTGTTGATGCGGTTGGTCGTGCACAGCGGGATCGACACCGCGCCGCGCAGCTTCTTCGTGACCCAGGCGAACGCCGCGCGCGGCACGGAGGTCGCGATCGTCGGGACGCGGGCCTCGTGCCAGCCGATGCCGGTGTTGATGATCGTCGCCCCCGCGCGCTCGACGGCCTGCGCGAGCGCGACGACCTCGTCCCACGTGCTGCCGTCCGGCACGAGGTCGAGCATCGAGAGGCGGTAGACGATGATGAAGTCCGGGCCGACCGCCTCGCGCGTGCGCGCGACGATCTCGACCGGCAGCCGCATGCGGTTCGCGTAGCTGCCGCCCCACTCGTCCGTGCGGCGGTTGGTGTGGGCCGCGAGGAACTGGTTGATGAAGTAACCCTCGGAGCCCATCACCTCGACGCCGTCGTAGCCTGCTTCGCGCGCGAGCACCGCGCAGCGCACGAACGCGCGGATCTGCCGCTCGACGCCGCCCCCGGAGAGCGCGCGAGGCGTGAACGGGCTGATCGGCGACTTGAGCCGCGACGGCGCGACCGCGAGCGGGTGATAGCCGTAGCGGCCGGTGTGCAGTATCTGCAGCGCGATGGCGCCGCCCTCGGCATGCACCGCGTCCGTGATCGGCCGGTGCCTGCGCGCGGCGGCCCGCGTCGTGAGGCGTCCCGAGAACGGCGCGGCCCAGCCCTCGATGTTCGGAGCGAAGCCGCCCGTCACGATGAGCCCCACGCCGCCGCGGGCGCGCTCGGCGAAGTACGCGGTGAGCCGGTGGAAGTGCTTCGACTCGTCCTCGAGCCCGGTGTGCATCGAGCCCATCAGCACGCGGTTGCGGAGCCGCGTGTAGCCGAGGTCGAGTGGCGCGAGGAGGTGGGGGTAGGGGGTCGTCATGCAGTCGTGAACCTCACAGTATCCATCGGCCCGCCCAGTACGCGAGCGCTGCCATCAGTGCCGCGGCCGGCATCGTCACGATCCAGGCGATCACGATGTTGCCCGCGACGCCCCAGCGCACCGCCCGGGTGCGCTGCGCCGCGCCGACGCCCACGATGGCGCCCGTGATCGTGTGGGTCGTCGAGACCGGGATGCCGAGGCTCGAGGCGAGGAAGAGCGTCATCGCGCCGCCCGTCTCCGCCGCGAAGCCTCCGACGGGCCGTAGCTTGGTGATCTTCTGGCCCATCGTCTTCACGATCCGCCACCCGCCGAACATCGTGCCGAGCGCGATCGCGACGTAACAGCTCACGATCACCCAGGCCGGCAGGTGGTCGCGCGTCGTGACGCCGGCCGAGATGAGCAGCAGCCAGATGATGCCCATGGTCTTCTGCGCGTCGTTGCTGCCGTGGCCGATGCTGTAGAGCGCCGAGGACGCGAGCTGCAGGCCACGGAACCAGCGGTCGACCTTGCGTGGCGCGGTACGCAGGCAGCCCCACGAGACCGCGACCATGATGAGACCGCCGAGCAGCAGGCCTAGCATGGGCGAGATGAAGATGAACGCGGCGGTCTTCAGGATGCCGGGCGCGAGCAGCGGGCCGGTGCCGGCCTTCGCGATCGTGGCGCCGACCATCCCGCCGATCAGCGCGTGGGACGAGGAGGAGGGGATGCCGTAGTACCACGTGATCAGGTTCCAGGCGATCGCGCCCATGAGCGCCCCGAAGATCACGACGTGGTCCACGGCCGCGGGGTCGACGATGCCCTTGCCGACCATCGCCGCCACCTTCAGGTGGAAGATGAAGATCGCGACGAAGTTGAAGAACGCGGCCCAGATGACCGCCTGGTAGGGGCGCAGCACGCCGGTCGAGACGACCGTCGCGATCGAGTTCGCCGCGTCGTGGAAGCCGTTCATGAAGTCGAACGCCAGTGCGAGGGCGACCAGCAGGACGAGCGTTCCGAGCGCGAGCGACGGGTCCATGCTCAGACGTTCTCGACCACGACCGCCTCGATCACGTTCGCGACGTCCTGGCACTTGTCGATCGCGTTCTCGAGGTACTCGTACACGTTCTTGTGCTTGATGAGCTGGCGGACGTCCTGCTCCTCGCGGAAGAGCTTCGAGATCCCGGAGCGCATGAGCGCGTCCGCCTCGCTCTCGAGGGCGTCGATCTCCTGGGCGAGCGCGAGCGCCCGCGGCGCGTTGTCCATCGAGGAGAGGAGCCCGACCGCGGCGTGGACCCGTTCGCAGCAGGCGTCGAGCACCTCGGCCATGCGCAGCGCCTCGGGCGGCAGCGTCTGGATGTCGAAGAGGTGCATCGACTCGGCCGCGTCCTGGATGAGGTCCAGGATGTCGTCCATCGTGGAGATGAGCCGGTGGATGTCGTTGCGGTCGAATGGCGTGATGAAGGTCTTGTGCAGCAGCGAGACGGTCTCGTAGGTGATCTTGTCCGCGCTGCGCTCGATCTCGCCGATCCGCGCGATCAGCACGGCGCGCTGCTCGCGATCGGCGTAGCGTCGCACGAGCTCGGCCGCCGTGCGGCCGCCCTCCGAGACGCAGGCCCCGTGACGGTCGAACAGCGCAAAGAACCGCGTCTCCCGCGGCATCAGGGCGGAAAGGAAGCGCATCGCAGCCCCCGGGCGCATCTGGCTATCGTTGTGCCCCGAAGTATCCGCGATCCGTCCCATTCGTGGTAGCGTGGACGCCGCGGATGCCCACCGGGCGCCGTCCTCTCCACCGTGAGCACCGACCCGCACGACTACATACGCGTCCGCGGCGCGCGGCAGAACAATCTCCGCGCCGTGGACCTCGACATCCCGCTCCGGGAGCTCGTCGTCGTGACGGGCGTCTCGGGCTCGGGGAAGTCGTCGCTCGTCTTCGACACGGTCTACGCCGAGGGGCAGCGCCGCTACGTCGAGACGTTCTCGCCGTACGCGCGGCAGTTCCTCGACCGCATGGACAAGCCGCAGGTCGACCGCATCGAGGGCATCCCGCCTGCGATCGCGATCGACCAGACGAACCCGGTGCGGACGTCGCGCTCGACCGTCGGCACCATGACGGAGCTGAACGACCACCTGAAGCTCCTCTATGCGCGCGCGGCGCGGCTCCACTGCCGCCAGTGCGGCGAGCCGGTGCGTCGCGACACGCCGGCCTCGATCGCCGCGGATCTCGCGGCACGCGCGGCGACCGCGGGCGACCCGCGTCTCATCGTCACCTTCCCCCTCACGGTGCCGGAGAATTTCTCCGAGGCCGAGGTGCTCGAGCTCCTCGGGCAGCAGGGCTACACGCGCATCCACGCCCGCGCGGGCCGCGAGCTCGAGATGGTGCAGGACCGCTTCCGTGCCGCGGGCGCCGACGCGGGACGCGTCGCCGAGGCGCTCGAGGCCGCGCTGCGCGTCGGCCGCGGGCGCGTCAACGTGCACGCCGACGGCGCGGGCGCCTGGAAATATTCGTCGGACCTGCACTGCGCGATCTGCGACATCCACTACCGCGACCCGACGCCGAGCGCGTTCTCCTTCAACTCGCCGCTCGGCGCCTGTGAGACCTGCCGCGGCTTCGGCCGCGTGATCGGCGTCGACTACGGGCTCGTCGTGCCGGACGAGTCGAAGACCCTGGCGGGCGGCGCGGTCAGGCCGTGGCAGACCGAGTCGTACCGCGAGTGCCAGGACGATCTCGCGAAGTACGCGCGCAAGCGCGGCATTCCCCTCGACGTGCCCTGGCGCGATCTGACCCCGGAGCAGCGGAACTGGGTGATCGAGGGCGAGGGACCGTGGGAGCGCAAGGTCTGGTACGGCGCGAAGCGGTTCTTCGCGTGGCTCGAGACCAAGAGCTACAAGATGCACATCCGCGTGCTGCTGTCGAAGTACCGCAGCTACGCGCCGTGCCCGGATTGCGGCGGCGCGCGCCTCAAGCCCGAGTCGCTGCTGTGGCGCATCGGCACCGGGGGTGCCTCCGCCGCCGCGGGCCATAACCTGCACGAGCTGATGCTGCTGCCGATCGAGCGCTGCCGCGACTTCCTCGCGGCGCTCGTGCTGCCGGCCCCGCTCGACGAGGCCAGCGACCTGCTGCTCGGCGAGATCCGCTCGCGCCTCGACTTCCTGGTCCGCGTCGGGCTCGGCTACCTGACGCTCGACCGCCAGTCCCGCACGCTCTCGGGCGGCGAGGTGCAGCGCATCAACCTCACGACCGCGCTCGGCACCTCGCTCACGAACACGCTGTTCGTGCTCGACGAGCCGTCGATCGGCCTGCATCCGCGCGACATGGGGCGCGTGATCGAGGTGATGCAGCGCCTGCGGGACAACGGCAATTCGCTGCTCGTCGTCGAGCACGATCCGCAGATCATGCTGGCGGCGGACCGCATCGTCGACATGGGCCCGGGGCCGGGCGAGCACGGCGGACGCGTGGTCTTCGACGGCACGCCGGCCGAACTCGCCGCACGCTCCGATACGCTCACGGCGCGCTACCTCTGCGGCCGCGAGGACGCGATCCACGCCGCAGGGCACCGTGGTCCGCCTCGGGAGGGCGATGCCCGGCTGGTCCTGCGTGGCGCGAGCGAGCACAACCTGCAGGAGCTCGACGTCGAGGTTCCGCTGCGCCGCCTCGTCTGCGTGACCGGCGTGTCGGGCTCGGGCAAGTCGACGCTCGTGCAGGACGTGCTGTACGCCGCGCTCCTCCGCGCGCACGGCAGGCCGACCGAGGCACCCGGCGCGCACCGCTCGCTCGAGGGCGTCGAGCACGTCGGCGAGGTCGTGCTCGTCGACCAGACGGCGATCGGCCGCACCACGCGCTCGAACCCCGCGAGCTACGTCGGCGCGTTCGATGTGATCCGCAAGCGCTTCGCCGCCGAGGCCGTGGCCATCGAACGCGGCTACACGGTCGGGACCTTCAGCTTCAATTCGGGCAACGGCCGCTGTCCCACGTGCTCGGGCAACGGCTTCGAGCACGTCGAGATGCAGTTCCTCTCGGACGTGTACCTGCGCTGCCCCGACTGCGACGGCAAGCGCTACCGGCCCGAGATCCTCGACGTCAGGCTCGTGCGGGGCGATGCCCCTGCACGCAGCATCGCCGACGTGCTCGAACTCACGGTGTCCGAGGCGGCAGCCTTCTTCGCGGAAGATCGCGAGGTGCTCGACCGCATCGAGCCCCTCGTCGCGGTCGGCCTCGAGTACCTGAGGCTCGGGCAGCCCGTGCCGACGCTCTCGGGCGGCGAAGCGCAGCGGCTCAAGCTGGCGGGTCACCTCGCGGAGGTGCGGTCCGGGGGCGGCAAGCCGGCCAAGGGGCGCGCGAGCGGCAGCGCGCGGACAGGCAAGGGCACGCTGTTCCTGTTCGACGAGCCGACGACGGGCCTGCACTTCGACGACGTGGCGAAGCTGCTCGGCGCCTTCAGGCGCCTGCTCGACGCGGGGCACTCGCTGGTCGTGATCGAGCACAACCTCGACGTGATCCGCGCCGCGGACTGGATCCTCGATCTCGGGCCCGAGGGCGGCGATCGGGGCGGGCGCCTCGTCGTCGCCGGAGCACCCGGGGACGTGGCGGGCTGTGCGGCCTCGCACACCGGCCGAGCGTTGCGCGAGCACGCGGCCTCGCTCGGACGCTTCGCGGCTGACGCCGCAGCCTCGACCGCGCGCGCTGCGCCGGCGTCACGCGTGGCGGATGCCGCGCGCCATGCGATCGTCGTGCACCGCGCCCGCGAGCACAACCTGCGCGACGTCGACGTGTCGATCCCCCGCGACGGCATGACGGTCGTCACGGGCGTTTCGGGCTCCGGCAAGTCGACGCTCGCGTTCGACATCGTCTTTGCCGAGGGCCAGCGCCGCTACCTCGAGTCGCTGAACGCCTATGCGCGGCAGTTCGTGCAGCCGTCGAGCCGGCCCGACGTCGACGCGATCTACGGCATCCCGCCCACGGTCGCGATCGAGCAGCGCACCAGCCGCGGCGGCCGCAAGAGCACGGTGGGCACGCTCACGGAAGTCCAGCACTTCCTGCGGCTGCTGTACGTCAAGCTGGGTACGCAGCACTGCCCCGACTGTCGCGTGCCGATCGAGCCGCAGAGCGCGGACGCGATCGCGGCGCGGCTGCTGCGGGAATCGAAGGGCCGTCGCGTCGAGTTCCTCGCGCCGCTCGTCGTCGCGCGCAAGGGCTACTACACGGACCTCGCGAAGTGGGCCGCCGGCAAGGGCTACGAGCGGCTGCGCGTCGACGGCGAATACGTGCCGACCCATCCGTGGCCACGCCTCGACCGCTTCCGCGAGCACACGCTCGAGTTGCCAGTCGGCTCGGTCGTGCCCGGGCCGAAGACCGAGCCCGAGCTCAGGCGGCTGCTGCAGCAGGCGCTCGACTATGGCAAGGGCGTGCTGCATGTGCTGGACCGCGGACGCGCCAGGGTCTACTCGACGCGCCGCGCATGCCCGTCGTGCGCCCGCAGCTTCTCCGAGCTCGATCCGCGGCTCTTCTCCTACAACTCGAAGCACGGCTGGTGCCCGTCCTGTTACGGCACGGGCGAGGCGATCAGCGGCTTCGACGCCGAGCAGTCCGGAGAGGAGATCTGGTGGAACGCCTGGTTCGAGGGCGAGGCGCAGCCCTGCGGGGAATGCGACGGCCGCCGCCTGAACCCGGTCGCGCTGAACGTGCTGTTCCGCGATCGCTCGATCGCTGACGTCTCGGCCTTGCCGGTCGACGCGGCACGCTCCTTCTTCGACAAGCTGCGACTCGCGGGCCGTGAGGGGGAGATCTCGCGCGACCTGCTGGCCGAGATCCGATCCCGGCTCGCGTTCCTCGAGGACGTCGGCCTGGGGTACATCTCGCTCGATCGCGCGGCGCCGACGCTGTCGGGCGGCGAGGCGCAGCGCATCCGGCTCGCCGCGCAGCTCGGCTCGAACCTGCAGGGCGTCTGCTACGTGCTCGACGAGCCGACGATCGGGCTGCACCCCCGCGACAACGAGGTGCTGCTCGACACGCTGGCGCGCCTCGGCGCGAAGGGCAACACGTTGCTCGTCGTCGAGCACGACGAGGAGACGATCCGGCGCGCCGACCACGTGATCGACCTCGGGCCCGGCGCGGGCACCCGTGGCGGGCGCATCGTGGGCGAGGGTCGCGTCGCGGATCTCATCCGCTCGCCCGAGAGTCTCACAGGCCGCTTCCTCGCCGAGCCGCTCGCACACCCGCTCGCTGCGGGCCGGCGGGAGGTGCGCCGCTCCGACCCGGCGCTCGAGGTGGAAGGCGCGAACCTGCACAACCTCCGCGACGTCGACGCGCGCGTCCCGCTCGGGCGGCTCACCGTCGTCACGGGCGTGTCGGGCTCCGGCAAGTCGACGCTGGCCCGCGACGTGCTCTACGCGAACCTGCACTCTCGCACCGGCGAGCAGCGGCGCCGCGGTCGCGGCCGCGAGCAGGGCTGGCACGGATGCCGGGCAATCCACGGTGTCGCGCAGGTCGAGCGCGTGCTCGAGGTCGACCAGACGCCGATCGGCAAGACGCCGCGCTCTTGCCCCGCGACCTACGTCGGGTTCTGGGACGACGTCCGGCGGCTGTACGCGGGGACGACCGAAGCCCGTGTCCGCGGCTACGGCCCGGGCCGCTTCTCGTTCAACACCGCCGGAGGCCGCTGCGATGCCTGCGAGGGCCAGGGCGTGCAGACCGTCGAGATGAGCTTCCTGCCCGACGTGAAGGTGCTGTGCGACGCCTGTGGCGGGCGGCGCTTCAGTGCGGAGACGCTCGCCGTGCAGCACCGCGGTCGCAGCGTCGGCGACGTCCTCGCGATGAGCGTCGACGAGGCCGTCGAGTTCTTCGCCGCCCACGAGCGCATCCATCGGCCGCTGCGGCTGCTGCAGGACGTCGGGCTCGGGTATCTCACCCTCGGCCAGCAGAGCCCCACGCTGTCGGGTGGCGAGGCGCAGCGCATCAAGCTCGTGACGGAGCTCGCCCGCCTGCGGTCGTCCGAGGATCCGCGCCGACGCGCCGCGGCGGGGGCGGGCACCCTCTACGTGCTCGACGAGCCGACGGTCGGACTCCACATGGCGGACGTCGAGAAGCTGGTCCGTGTGCTGCACCGCCTGGTCGACGCGGGCCACACGGTCGTCGTCATCGAGCACAACCTCGACGTGATCGCGGAGGCCGACTGGCTCGTCGACCTCGGTCCCGAGGGTGGATCGGGCGGGGGACGAGTCGTCGCGCAGGGGCCGCCCGAGAAACTCGCAGGCACCCGGGCGAAGTCGCACACGGCGCGCGTGCTGCGCACCTTCCTCGCCGAGCGCAGCATCGGCGCCCGTGCATGAGCGCGGCCGGGCCGCTGCTCACGCGGGAAGTGCAGGAACTGCTCGCCGCGGCGCACGGGCAGGGGAGCGCCACGGTCGAGTGCTCGCTCGACCTCGGGCGCACGAGGTCGACCGTCCGGATCGGCGCGGACCGCTGGCACTGGAGATCCGGGGACTACCCCTATCCCGACGACTGCCGCGAGCGCACGGTCTATCACTGGGACGGCACCGCGTTCCGTGCCGTCTCGCGCTACGGCGAGGGTCTCGTGAAGCTCGTGCCCACCGCGTGGGGACCGCCGACCTTCGAGATCGACGGCATCAAGATGCTGCCGACCGCGCACGTCTCGCCCTGGGAGGACGCGCGAGGCAAGGTGGCGCTCGTCGAGCCGCGCGGCAAGGCCATTCTCGACTGCTGCGGCGGGCTCGGCTATTTCGCAGCCGCCTGCCTCGAGTCCGGCGCCGCGCGGGTACGCTCCTGCGAGCGCAGTCCCGACGTGCTCTGGCTGCGCGGCCTCAATCCGTGGTCGCCCGGACCCGACCCACGCCTCACGCTCGAGTCCGCGGACGTGACTGCGGCCGTTCGCGATCTCGCGGATGCGTCGGTGGACGCCGTCCTGCACGACCCGCCTCGATTCGGCATCGCCGGCGAACTGTATTCGCGGGACTTCTATGCGCAGCTCGCGCGGGTGCTGAGGCGGGGCGGACGGATGTTCCACTACACGGGCGCCCCGAACCGCGTGAGCCGCGGCCGCGACCTCGCGGGCGAGGTTGCACGGCGGCTGCGCGACGCGGGCTTCCACGCGGAGCCCCGCGGGGACGGCGTGCTCGCCGTGCGGCGCTGATCGATGCTGCACATCGAGGTGATCCTGCTCGACCTCGACGACACCCTCTGGGAGGTCGGTCCCGTCATCGTGCGCGCCGAGCACGCGATGCTGGCGTTCCTCGCCGAGCACTATCCGCGCGTGCTCGAGCGCCACTCACTCGATTCGATGCGGGACGTGCGCGCGCGGATGGCGCTCGAGCATCCCGGCATGCGGCACGACTTCACGTGGCTCAGGCTCGCGTCGCTGCGGCACCACGCGCGCGATGCGGGCTACCCGGAGTCGATGGCCGATGCGGCATTCGAGGTCTTCTATCGCGCCCGCAACGAGGTTCAGCTCTACGACGACGTCATGCCGTCGCTCGAGCGGCTGAGGACCCGCCACCGGCTCTACGCGGTGAGCAACGGGAATGCGGACCTCGGCGTGATCGGGCTCGCGGCGTACTTCGCGGGCGCAGTCGCGGCGCGCGATGCAGGCGCACTGAAACCCGACCCGCGGGTCTTTGCACTCGCGCTCGAGCGGGCAGGGGCAGCCGCCGCGTGCGCGCTTCACGTGGGGGACGACGCGCACGCGGACGTCGAGGGTGCGCGCCGCGCGGGCCTCACACCCGTGTGGATCAACCGCGAAGGTCGCGACTGGCCCGCGAAGCTCTCGCCTCCACCACACACGGTGCGTACGTTGTCGGAGCTCGCCGACCTGCTCGGGTGCTGACCTCTGCATTCGTGCGCTGCGTCGCGATCCGGGTCTTGATGACGCGCCACGGGTTCCGCTAAGTTCGGGACATGGCGCACGGCAGCCAACCGGTCTCCGGACGTACGCGGTGGATTCCCTGATCCGCCAGTCGCACGCCGCGCTCGCACACTCGCTCGATCAAGGCTGCTCGCCGCGCTGTCAGCAGACTCGCGGTGCGGCTGCCAGCCGCCCGTTCCACGACGTCCAGAGGAGGCCATGAACCAGAGCAACCGCTCGGGCGAAACGCCCGCCATCGACGTGCGCAACCTGCAGGAGTTCTTCCGCGACGCACTCCACGAGGCGTTCGCGCGCCAGAACGTCTGCGTGGACGACCACACCGAGCACTATGTCGTCAATATGCTCACCCTGTTCTCACGCTCCGAGGCACTCTTCGAGCCGACCCCCGACGGCCCGCGCCTGAAGCCGCTCGCGCTGATGCTCGCCGAGGCGGCCGAAGCAGACACCGGGGAGCAGCGCAGCCGCGCGCTGCAGCGTCTCGGTGACGTGTCGCTCTTCATGGCGGGTTTCTTCTCGCACGGCTTCGCGCGCAAGCTCGTCGACGTCGACTATCACATCGCGATGGGAGGCCGCGCCTACGGCACGCTTGCCGACCGCTGCGGCGGCGGCACCCGGGCCCGGGCGTTGTCGTCGGTGTTCGCCGAGCTCGCCGCGAAGTTTCAGCGCCTCGTCGACGCGCTGAACGACGTGAGCGAGATGTCCTGGCAGACCAGCGACCGCGACAGGCTGCGGCTCTACGAGATCTGGCTCAAGACCGGGAGCCCGCGCGCGCACGGGCTGCTGCGCGAGATGGGCGTGAGTCCGGCCGTCGTGCCGGTGGGGCGGCGGCCGCACTGAGGCGATGCTGCTCGGCGAGCTCAAGAACCTCATCGCGGCGCTCTACGACGCGCCGGCTGCCTACGACGTCTACGACTTCCTCGTCACGGACGCCGGTCACGCGGCCGCGCTGCAGGGACGCGAGGGACCGCCGCCGGCCGACGAGCAGCTGCTCGTCGCGGAGCACGAGGACGGGGTCGGCGTGTCCCTGTACGTCGACCGCGCGGTGCTCGCCCGGCTCGGCGAGCAGTGTCCGTTGCGGGAGCTCGGCGAGACGAATCTCGCCGACTTCTGCACTGCGCTCGAGGGGGTGAGCCACCTGCACTACGTGGTGTGGAGCGCGGACCGCGAGCGCGACGTGTCGCTGCTCGAGCTGGAGCTGCAGGCGGAGGTGGACAAGTACGCTGGCGCGCTTCGGCTGCTGGTCGAGCAGCGGCAGGGACGCTTTCCCGAGGAACTCCACGACCGCCTGTTCCACCAGACGGGGTTCCTGCCCGGGCTCGAGGACGAGGAACGGGCGCGCTACGAGGAGGCGCACCGCTACGCGGCACGATTCTGCAGGCGGCTGGAGGAGCGCTTCCTGCGCCGACGGCAGGCCCGTCCCGAAGGACTGCTGGCGGAGCTGCGGGCTTTCTACCGCCTCGGGCGGCACGCCAAGCTGCGCCACGCCGAGTCGTGGCGCTGAGCGGGCAGAGGGGCTACTCGCCGTCCTTCTTGTCCGACATCTTCTTGCGCAGCTCGATCCACTTCGAGAGCTCACGCAGGTCCTTCTTCTTCTTCCAGCTCTGCTTGCCGAGCGCGCCGCTGTTGTACGGGTTGTAGCCGGACTTGAGTCCCTTGGGGTTGCTCTGCATGGGGCTCGAGGGGTCGGAGTCGTCGTCCTTCACCTCGAGGCGCGGGTCCACGAGTGCACGCACGCGCTCCGCGGCGCCGAGGGTGTCGTCCGCGGTCAGGTCTCCCTCGCCACTCCATTCCCAGGTCATGTTGCCGCGGTCGTCCTCGGCCAGTTGACCGGCCGGATTGGCTTTGGGATTCGATACTGGGGGCTTGCCCCGGGGTTTATCCGCCATGGTGGCGCTCCACGGTTTCGGAACTACGCTGGAAACGATGTTACAGAATCCCGGGGTCTCCGGAATGCGATCCGCCTCACGGTTTTCCCGGATCCGGCCCGAGTCGTTCCCGGGCCCAGAGCAGGCCGATCACGCTCTTCGCGTCGTGGATCTCGCCGCTCGCGGCCTGCCGGAACGCCTCGGCCGCCGGCACCCATCCGGCTTCGAGCACCTCGTGTTCCTCGGGGACGGCGCTGTCTGCCGCGAGATCCCGGGCCAGGTACAGGTGGATCGTTTCCGTCAGGACGCCGGGAGAACTCAGGAACTCGCCGAGCTTCTCCCATCGTCCGGCCGTCACGCCCGCTTCCTCGGCGAGCTCGCGGCGTGCGCACTCGAGCGGAGGCTCGCCGCCGTCGAGCTTGCCGGCCGGCAGCTCGACGAGCCAGCCGCCGGCCGCGTGGCGGTACTGCCGCAGCAGGCACACGCGTCCGGCCGCATCCACCGCGACGATCGCCGCGCCGCCGGGGTGGTGCGCGATCTCGAGTTCCGCCACGCGTCCGTTCGGCAGGCGGACGGTCTCGACGTTGAGCTCGAGCACGCGGCCCGAGTAGACGCGCCGGATTCCTTCGGTCATGCGGGTCACACTGGATGGTTGCGTGATACCCGGCGATCATATCCCCATGGACGGTCCTGCCTCGCTCGTCGTCGTCACCGGTCGCCCGGCCACGGGCAAGTCCGCCCTCGCGGCCGAACTGCGGCGGCGCGAGGGCTGGCCGGTCCTCGAGAAGGACGCGATCAAGGAGGCGCTGGTCGAGACGCTCGGCGCCGCCGACCCGGCCGCGTCGCGGCGGCTGAGCGACGCGAGCTTCCGCGTACTGTTCGCGCTTGCGCGGACCTGGCCTGCGGGCGAGGGCGGCGCGCTCGTGCTCGAGGGCAACTTCCGGCCCGGCGAACACGAGCCGGCCTTGAGCGAGATCCTGCGGCGCAGGGCGAGCCGTCTCGTGCAGGTCGTGCTGCACGCGCCGCGCGACGCGCTCGTCGAACGCCTGCGCACGCGTGCCGCGCAGCCGGGACGGCACCCGGGCCATCGCGACCTCGAGACGGCCGAGGCCCTGCTCCGGGAGGAGGCGAACGGGGGGCCGCAGCCGCTCGCGCTGCCGGGCACGCTGCTGGTCGAGGACACGAGCGGCCTCGACGCGCGCCGCCTCGAGGCGATCGCGGCGGCCGTCGCAGCTGCGGCGGCGCACCGCCCGTGGCTCGTGTGATACTTTCGCCAGTCGACCAGGACGCCGCGATGCCTGCGGCTGCAGGAGCCTTCCACGTGGATACCACGAGCATTCCCGACACGCTGGCGCGCCTGCGCCAGACCTTCGACAGTGGCAAGACGCGCCCTGTCGAGTGGCGCATCGCGCAGCTCACCGAGATCGAGCGGATGATGCGCGAGCACGAGGCGGACCTCGCCGAGGCCCTGCGCGCCGATCTCGGCAAGTGCCGCTTCGAGGCGATCCTCACGGAGATGAGCTTCGTCGAGGAGGAGGCCAAGTACGCGCGCCGCAACCTCGCGGAGTGGATCCGGCCGCAGCGAGTGCGGACGCCGCTCATGGCGCAGCCCGGCCGCAGCTACATCCAGCCCGAGCCCAAGGGCGTCGTGCTGATCATCGCACCGTGGAACTACCCGCTCTCGATGGTGATGGCGCCGCTCGTGGGCGCGGTCGCCGCGGGCAACTGCGCCGTCATGAAGCCCTCCGAGATCACGACGCACACCTCGGCCGCCATCGCGTCGATCCTGCCGCGCTACCTCGACCGGGATGCGTTCGCCGTGGTCGAGGGCGGCGTGCCCGAGACGACGGAGCTGCTCGCGCACCGCTTCGACCACATCCTCTACACCGGCAACGAGCGCGTGGCGACCATCGTCATGACCGCCGCCGCGAAGCACCTGACGCCGGTGACGCTCGAGCTCGGCGGCAAGAGCCCGTGCCTGATCGACAAGAGCGCCGACCTCGAGGTGGCGGCCTCGCGCATCGCGTGGGGAAAGTTCATCAACGCGGGGCAGACCTGCGTCGCGCCCGACCACGTGCTCGTGCACCGCGAGGTGGCCCAGCGGTTCATCGAAGCGCTTTCCCAGAGGATCAAGGACTTCTACGGCGAAGACCCGTCGCAGAGTCCCGACTTCTGCCGCATCGCGAGCGAGCGCCATGCCGCGCGGTTCGCGGAGCTGCTGAAGGGGCAGAAGATCCACCTGGGCGGCCGCGTGGACGTCGAGAAGCGCTACGTCGATCCCACCATCGTGCTCGACCCGGCGCCGGACTCGGCGCTCATGCGCGAGGAGATCTTCGGGCCCGTGCTGCCGGTGATCACCGTCGACGAGATGCACCACGCGATCAAGTTCGTCGCCGACCGGCCGAAGCCGCTCGCGCTCTATCTCTTCACGAAGAGCAAGGCGCTCGAGGAAGCGGTGCTCGAGCGACTGAGCGCAGGCAGCGTCTGCATCAACGACGCGGTGATCTTCATGGTGTCGCCGGAGCTGCCCTTCGGCGGCGTCGGCACGAGCGGCATGGGCCGCTACACGGGCTGGTACGGCTTCGAGACGTTCAGCCACATGAAGCCCGTCATGCGGCGGAGCTTCCGCTTCGACGCGCCGCTGCGCTACCCGCCGTACTCGGACAAGAAGGCGAAGCTGCTCAAGTTCGTCCGCTAGCAAGCCCCGCTAGTGCTGGTCGACGCGGTCGACCGAGGCCTGCCCCGAAAGCTCGCGACGGATGTGCGACCACGACATCCCGATGCCGAGCACGAGGCCGAGGATCGTCAGCCCGACCCAGGCCATCGTCCGGCGGTCGCCCACGTCGAGCCAGCCCTTCGACACCATCCACCACACGATCGAGGCGAAGAAGGCGACCATCAGCCCGAGCCCGACCGGGCCCATCGCGTTCAGCGTCGACTTCACGAAGAAGAGCCAGGCACCGACCAGCAGGAGGCCCGCAACCGCCTCGGCCGGCGTAATCGACGGGAAACCGTCGGCTAGCCAGTGATAGTAGGAATGCCCGGTCGGGTTGAAAGTCAGCAGCACCAGCGCGACCGAGAAGCCCACGCGCCACAGCAGCCCCGACAGCTTGAAGTCTTCCATGCAGCCCGGCCTCTCTCGTTTTGATTACGCGCATCTTAGCCCAGCGGCCGTGCCGGACGGCCCGCGTGCGGCTGGATATGCATACAGCCCCCGCCTATAGTTGCGAGGCATGACCACCGGCGATGCCCACGCCCGCCTGAACGACGAGCAACGCGCGGCGGCGTGCCACGGCGAGAGTGTCGGCGGGGGCGTGCAGGCCGGGCCGCTGCTCGTGATCGCGGGCGCAGGCACGGGCAAGACGACGACGCTCGCGCACCGCGTCGCGCACCTGCTGCTGCACGGCGTGACGCCCGAACGACTGCTGCTCCTCACCTTCACGCGCCGCGCCGCCCTCGAGATGACGCGCCGTGCGCAGCGCGTCGTGGCCGAGGCGTCGGCCGCGGCTCGCGGCTCCCCGGGCGCGCTGCCGTCCGTGCGGCTGCCATGGTCCGGCACCTTCCACGCGATCGGCAACAAGCTGGCCCGGCGTTACGCGCACCGGCTCGGCCTCGATCCCGCCTTCAGCGTGCTCGATCGCGGCGACGCGGCCGACCTGATGGACGTGGTGCGGCACCGGCTCGGTCTCTCGCACACCGAGCGGCGCTTCCCGCGCAAGGACACCTGCCTCGGCATCTACTCGCACCGCATCAACACGCAGCGGACGCTGCGCGACACGCTCGAGATCGCCTATCCGTGGTGCGCCGAGTGGGAGGAGCCGCTCACTGCCCTCTACCGTGCCTACGTCGACGAGAAGCTCGCGCAGCAGGTGCTCGACTACGACGACCTGCTGCTCTACTGGCTCGTGATGATGCGCGACCCGGCGCTCGCCCGCGAGGTCGGCTCGCTCTTCGACCACGTGCTGGTGGATGAGTACCAGGACACCAACGCCCTGCAGGCCGAGATCCTGCAGCGCCTGCACCCGGACGGCGCCGGTGTTACGGTCGTCGGCGACGACGCGCAGGCGATCTACTCGTTCCGCGGTGCAACGGTCGAGAACATCCTCGGCTTCCCGGAGGCGTACTCGCCGCCGGCGCGCGTCGTGATGCTCGAGCAGAACTACCGCTCGACGCAGGCGGTGCTCGACGCGGCCAACGCGCTGATGGCGGAGGGCGGGCGGCAGTACCGCAAGTTCCTCCGCAGCCCGCGCGGGCCCGGCCTGCGTCCGCGGCACGTCACCGTCCAGGACGACCAGGCGCAGGCAGGCTACGTCGTCGAGCGCGTGCTCGAGGCGCGCGAACGCGGCGTCGATCTGCGCCGGCAGGCCGTGCTGTTCCGCAACTCGGACCACAGCGACGCCCTCGAGCTCGAGCTGATGCGCCGCAACATTCCTTACGTGAAGTACGGCGGGCTCAAGTTCCTCGAGGCCGCGCACGTCAAGGACCTGCTTGCCGTGCTGCGCTGGGCGGACAACCCGCGCAACCGCATCGCTGCGTTTCGCGTGCTGCAGCTGCTGCCGGGCATGGGGCCCGCGAATGCCGAGCGCGCCTGCGACGCGTTCGAAGCCGCGGGCCACCGCTGGTCCGCGCTCGCCGGGTACGCGGCGCCGGCCGCGGCGCGGCCGCATTGGCTCGCGCTCTCGGAACTCCTCGCCGCGATCGGCGCGGACGGAGCAGCGTGGGAAGGGCAGGTCACCCGGGTGCGGGCATGGTACGAGCCGCACCTGGACCGCCTCTACGAGTCGGCGCAGGTGCGTCGCGGCGACCTCGAGCAGCTCGAGCGCCTGGCCGTGCAGTACGCAGGCCGCGAGAGCTTCGTCACGGAACTCACGCTCGATCCGCCGCAGGCGAGCGGCGACCTGGCGGGCACGCCGTGGCTCGACGAAGACTACCTGGTGCTCTCCACCGTGCACTCCGCGAAGGGCCAGGAGTGGGAGTCGGTGCACGTGCTCAACGTGACCGACGGCAGTTTTCCCTCGGAGTTCTCGGCAGGACGCCCGGAACTACTGGAGGAAGAACGCCGGCTGTTGTACGTCGCGATGACGCGAGCGCGTGAGGAGCTCCACCTCATCGCACCCGTGCGCTGCTACGTGACGCAGCAGGCCCCGACGGGCGACCGCTACGTACACGGGACGCGCAGCCGATTCCTGACCCGCGACGTGCTCGCGCGCTTCGAGTGCGCGGCCTGGCCCGTCGAGCCGCCGCGCGGCGGTGCGGACGGATCGAGCCCGGCCTCCGGCGCTCCGGCCGTCGACATCGCGACGCAACTCCGCAATCTGTGGTGACGATCGTCGCGGGTCCACGTCGCCGCTACCGGCGCGCGCCCGGCCACCGCGTGAGTTGAGCACAAATGAAAAGGCCCCGGGTTGCCCCGGGGCCCTGCGTGCTTCGATCGGCCCGGACGCTTGCGCGTCCGGCGACTCAGCGAGCGATTACCAGCGGCGCTGGCCGCCGCCGCCGCCGCCGTAGCCGCCACCACCGCTGCCACCGCCGTAGCCGCCGCCACCGCCGCCGTAGCCACCGCCACCCGGACGGCCACCGCCGCCGGAACGGCCGCCACCGCCGCCGCCACCGCCGGTGCGCGGGCGATCCTGCGCTTCATTCACGCGCAGCGGGCGACCGCCCATGTTGAAGCCGTTGAGCGCCTGCATGGCGCGCTGGGCGTCGGCCTGCGGCATCTCGACGAAGCCGAAGCCGCGGGGACGGCCCGTCTCACGGTCGGTCGGCAGGGCGACGGAGTCGACCGTGCCGTGCTGGGCGAACAGGTCGCGCACTTCGCTCTCGGTTGCGGAAAAAGGCAGGTTGCCCACGTAGATCTTGGTCATTCGAACATCCTAAGAAAAGCCAACACAAAGACAGGAATGCAAAGCCGATACGCCCAAGGCGCGCCGTCCCCTGTCGAGGGCGAGCGTGCGGGCGATCCCTGTCACCTGATCGAAGACGTTTCGGCTTAACAAACCAGGCGCCAGGAGGCGCCCTGCAAGACACGGACGGGCAACGATCGCGGAGCAGTCTAGCACAGACGTGTTCTTGTCAAGTGGGACTGGCCGCAGGAATGCATGCCGGCGATGGATGCGGGCGACCTGGCGGAAGGAGGGGCTGACACGAGGCACCGGACGTCTGGGGCGGAGGCGGTTGTTCGGGACCGATCGAAGGGACGAATTCCGGCGCAGAGATTTACAGCGATGTCAAGCCTAGCGTGCCCATCCCGGGCGTGCAAGCTAAATCATTGATGCATCGCAATAATTACACGCCAGCCGCGCAGGCGAAGTCGGTCCGGTGCACGTCGTCGGGTCAGAAATGGTCTACGGGGCGCGGTCCCGCAGATCCGTGCGGGGCACCGGCGCGGACGATCCAGTGCTCGATGGTGCGCAGGTTGGCCCAGACGCTCGCCTGGTCGTTCCAGCCTCGCAGCCACTCGGCCGGGACCGGGCGGTCGAGCCCCGCGCGCTCGGCATGCTCGGCCAGGCGCCGGGCGAAGGGTTCGGATTGGGGACGGGGGTCGAGGGTTTCTTCGAGCACGGCGTCGCTCCTGCGTCGACGCCGCGCATTCAAGCGCCCCCGGGTTACGCCCCGATGACGCGTGCGTGAAGGATCCTTTGCGCCGCGCCGGGCTCAGCCGCCGCGCAGCGCGCTCCAGAGCGTCCACGCGCCGATCGCGATGAAGCCCACGCCCGCGACGATCGACAGGTATCGCGTGTTCACGTACTGGGAGAGCGTGCTGCCGGCCGCGACCGCGACCGCGGTCGAGGCCACGAGCGCCGCAGCCGCCGCGACGAACACCGCGGCCGCGCCGTTCTTCCGGTCCGACGCGAACAGCACCGTCGCGAGCTGGGTCTTGTCGCCCAGCTCCGCGAGGAACACCGTGCCGAAGATCGCGAACGTCGTCTTGGCGTCCATCCATCGCTCCCGTCGCAGGGCCGGCCGCCTCAGGCCGGCTCGAGATACGTGTAACCGTGCAGCTCGCCGTCGTAGAACCGCCGCAGCGCCTGGCTCTCCGCGAGCGACAGGCGTCCCTCGCGGACCGCGCGCTCGCAGTCGCGCGTGAGCTGCGGCAGCAGGCGGTCGACGTCGTAGCGCATGTAGCGCAGCACCTCGGCCGCGGTGTCGCCCTTGACCGTCTCCTCGATCCACCAGCCGCCCTCGTCGTGCAGCTTGATGTGCACGACGTGCGTGTCGCCG
>RPQJ01000062.1 GCA_003819815.1 Lysobacterales bacterium | reverse complement strand
CGCTCCGCTCGGGTGATCCTGAGCCGCATGCTCGAGCAGCACGGCCTCGCGGTGGACACCGCCGAGTCGGGGGAGCAGGCGCTCGAGTACCTGCACCAGCACCGGCCCGACGTGATCTTCATGGACCACCTGATGCCGGGCATGGACGGCTTCCAGGCGGTGCAGGTGATCAAGAGCGATCCGCAGACCGCCACGATCCCGCTGATGATGTACACGTCGCAGGAGGGCGAGCTCTACGTGAGCCAGGCCCGGGCCCTCGGCGCGGTCGGCGTGCTGCCGAAGACGGTCCGTCCGGTCGACGTCTCGCGGGTGCTCTACCAGCTGCACCTGCTGCCCGACCGGCGGCAGCAGCGCTCCGCGCTGTTCGACGGCCGGGCTGTGCCCGTCGCCGCGGCCCAGGTCGCGGCTGGGCCCGACGGCGTTGGCGCGACGGGCGAAGCGGCTTCCGAGGCCGCGAATTTCGCCACCACGACCGCGACGTTCACCGTCGCTCCCGCCACGCTCTCCGAGCTGCAGGGCGGCGTGCGCCAGTCCGTCCAGCAGGTGGTCAAGGACCAGCTCGCGGAGCAGCGCCGGTTCATGCTCGCGACCTTCGAGGCGTTCGCGCGCCGCATGGGCAGCGAGATCAAGGATGGCATCGCGAAGGTACCGACGCCGCCCGTCGTCGAGCCGCTTCCGCCGCCGCCGCCCGCGACGCCCTGGTGGCCGGTGGCGCTCACGGCGCTGCTCGCCGCGGTCCCGGCCGCCGTGCTGGGGTATCTGCACTGGCGCGGCGCCGAGTCGCAGGAAGCCCTCGCGCGCGAGCTCGCGGAGACGCGCCAGAAGGTTGCCGTGCTGAGCGCCGCGCCACCTCCGGCGTCGCAACCCGCCGCTGCCATGACCGTGCCGGTCGCGGCCGGCCCTGCGGTCCCGTCCGGCCCGGTCGCGGTCGAGTACGTGCCTTATGGCGAGACGCCGCTCGCGTACGCCCGCCTCGAGCGGTTGCGCACCCTGGCGAGCGAACTGCAGCAGAAGGGATTCCGCGGCAAGATCGTCGTCGAGACCTACACGGGCGACTTCTGCCTGACCGGCAACGCGAGCGAAGGCTTTGCAGTGGCCGAGGCCGCGCTGCCCACCCAGAAGTGCGATCTCGTCGGCAATCCGTACGACGACACGCTGTCGACGGCGCAGCGGCAGTCGGTTGCGTTCGCGAACTTCTCGGGCACGCTGGACCAGCGTACGGGCGGCGCGATCGAGGTCGAAGTCGTCGACGCCGGCCGCCGCAGCCCGGTCAGCTACCCGGAGCAGGGCGAGACCAGCACCGCCGGTGACTGGAACAAGGTGGCCACCCGGAACAACCGGGTCGAGTTCCGCCTGGTGCCTGCGGCCGACGAAGGCCCGCCCGACGAGTGACGTCTCCGGGGAGCGAACGCGACTTCCGGCCGGCGCCGTGGCTGGCCAATTGCCACGTGCAGTCGATCTATCCGAGCCTGCCGCTGCGGCGGCCGTGGGTCGGGCGCCGCTGCAGCGTGCTGCTTCGGGCCTCGCGCGCCGAGGTCGTGGACTGCGGCGAAGGCGTGCGCCTGCTCGCGCACCGGGCCAGGCAGGAAGCGCTGGGACGCGAGCCGGCGCGTCGCGTGGCGGTCCTGCTGCACGGCTGGGAAGGAAGCGCAGACTCGCTCTACCTGCTGTCGCTCGCCAGCCTGCTGCTCGAGAACGGCTTCGAGGTCGTGCGCCTCAACCTGCGCGACCACGGCGACAGCCACCACCTGAACGAGGGTATCTTCCATTCGTGCCGCATCGCCGAGGTCGTGGGCGCAGTGCGACGGCTGCAGGAGCTCGCCGGGGGGCGTCGCGTCGACCTTGCCGGCTTCTCGCTCGGTGGCAACTTCGCGCTGCGCGTCGCCGCACGAGCGCGGGGGGCCGGCATCGATCTCGAGCACGTGGTCGCGATCTGCCCGGTGATCGACCCGGCGCACACGCTGCGCCGGCTCGAGGACGGCTGGGCCCTGTATCGCTGGTACTTCGTGCGCAAGTGGAGGCGGTCGCTCGTCAGGAAGCAGGCCGCCTGGCCCTCTGCATACGATCTCGAGGACGTGCTCGAGCTGTCGACGCTCACGGACATGACGCGCCTGCTTGCGACCCGCTATGGCGGATACCCCACGCTCGAGGATTACCTGCGGGGTTACGCGATCGTCGGTGACGCGCTCGAGGGCATCGACTGCCCGGCCCGCATCATCGCTGCTGCGGACGATCCGATCATCCCGGCCGAGGATCTCCCCCGGCTCGCACGACCCGCCTCGCTCTCGGTCACGCTGACGCCGCACGGCGGGCACTGCGGCTACTACGATGCGCAGCAAGGCAGTTCGTGGCTGGAGCGCCAGGTCCTCGCGACCCTCACGGCGCGCTAGGCGGCGCCTCGCCGCGCCATCGCCGCGCGCCATAGCGCACGTCGCGCGGCCAGTGCCGCCGAGGCCTCCGGTTCGAACCGGCGTTCGACGGGCACCGGCGCCCACGTCGCGGGCGAACCCGCGGCGAGAAACGCGGCTCCGCGCGCCGTCGCTTCCGCGAGCACGTGCCTCTCGACCGGCAGTCCGCTCGTCGAGGCGAGCACGCGGCAAAGGTAATCGCTGCGCGCCAGGCCGCCCGAGACGACGACCCGCCCGAGCGGCGACGCGGCGGCGAGCGCGGCGAGGTTGGTCGCGAGCAGGAACGCGATGCTCTCCACCACCGCTGCGACGCGCGCAACGTCGTCGTCTGCGTCGCCGTCGAAACACGTCGGAAACCCCGGCAGCCACCACGGCGCGCCGAGCCCGCCGACGCCGTTGACGAATGCCGGCGCGCCGCAGTCGAGGGGCCGTCCGGCGAGCTGCGGGACGGCACGGTCGACGTCGATCGCGACCCGCCCGCGGAGCCACTCGAGCGCCGACGCCGCGCCGTTCACCGTGCCCTCGTGGCTCCGAAGCGCGCCCGCGGCGCCGGAACTGAGGACGCTGCGGAGCAGGCCGTCGGGCGCAGGTGCCGAGTGGGGCGCCACGCGCTGGACGAACGCGCCCGTCCCGATGTTGACGAGCGCGACGTCGTCGCGAGGCCGGCCGAAGGCAAACGCTGCCGCGGACTGGTCGCCCGTGCAGGCCATGAGCGGCACACTCCGGCCGTCGACCGCGAGCGAGCCGTAGCGGTGCGAGGTGGGCACGCACTCGGGCAGCACGTTGCGCGGAATGCCGAAGAGCGCGAGCAGGTCGGGAGCCCAGTCGAGCGCGTCCGGGTCGAAGAGCAGTGTGCGCGCTGCGTTGGCCGGATCGACGACGCACGGGCCACCGTCGACGATCCGTCGGGCGAGGAAGCTCGAGAGCGGGCCGGCGGCGAGGCGACCCTCCGATGCAGCCGCCTGCACCTCGTCGAGGTGCTCGAGGCACCAGCGCAGTTTGCTCGCGCCGTAGTGCGGCGAGAGCGGCAGGCCTGTCCTGCGGCGTACTTCGGCTTCGTGGGCAGCAAGCCGGGCCAGCCATCCGGCGTTGCGGCGGTCCTGCCACGAGATCGCGGCCGACAACGGCCGCGCCGTGGTCCGGTCCCAGCACACGATCGTCGAGCGTTGCGTCGCGAGGCCGGCGGCGGCGACGCGCCGCGGACCCGCCGCGTCGCACGCATCGCGGGCCGCAAGTTCGAGGGACGCCACGAGCTCGTCCGGCGCCTGCTCGACGCGGTCGGCACCCTCGCGACGCGTCCCGACGGGCACGCTCGCGACGGCGAGCTCACGACCGGCCGCGTCGAAGAGCACCGCGCGGCTCGACTGGCTGCCCTGGTCGAGCGCGAGGACGACGTCGTCCGGGTTCAAGAGCGTGCGACCCCGGTCACCACGCGTGGCGACTTTCCTCGTAGGCGCGCAGCAGGCCCCGCACCGTCATCGTCTCGACGAAGTGCGCGCCCCGCGCATGGCATTCGCGCGCCGTCCTGAGGTCGCGCACTTCATAGAGCGCCCACTGCCACGGTCCCGGCCACAGCGCCGAGCCGTCGGGCGGCAGCCGCTCGAGGTTCGCGAACAGGAACTCCGGCGCGACCGCCGTCGCGTCGGCAAGGGCGGCCTCGTCGTACTGCGAGAGGACCCAGCCGACGCGCGCGCCGGTCATGAGGCGCAGGATCTTCACGCTCGGCAGGTCGAACGAAATCAGCACGCACCGGTCGAGCACGGGCTTCAGGACCTCGGTGACGCGCTTCAGCACCGCCTCGCGGCCGAACCGGCGCAGGCTCGAGCGCTTGATTTCGACGAAGGCCGTGACGCCTTCCCAGCCCGCGAGCGCATCGGCGGCCTGGGCGAGCGACGGGGGATACGTGAAGGCGTGCCGGTGGCCGAGCCTCGAGACCTCGCCGACCGGGATCTCCGCGAGCGCGGTCCACGTGAGGTCGTGCACGCTGCCCTCGCGGCCCGCGACGCGCTCGAGGTCGCCGTCGTGGAACAGTACCGGCACGGAGTCGGCCGTGAGCTGCACGTCGAACTCGACGTGGCGGACGCCGAGCTCGACGGCGGATTCGAGCGCCTGGAGCGTGTTCTCGGGAAACTCCGCGGCGTTGCCGCGGTGCGCGATGACCTCGGGGAGCCTGGGCGTGGCGTGCATGGATGGACCGGCGGTGCGTGGCGACGGTGACGGAGTCTAACCGTTCGGAGGCCCTTCAGAGCGGATAGGCTCGCGAAAGCACGAACGTGAACGCCACGATCATCAGTATCACGAGCGGCCCGCCGACGCGGACGAAGTCGCGGAAGACGTATCCGCCCGGCTCCATGATCAGCACGTTGGTCTGGTAGCCCATCGGCGTCGCGAACGAGAGGTTGCAGCCGACGATCGCGGCCAGCACGAAGGGCTCGAGCGGCGCGCCGATCTGCGTGGCGATGGCGAGGGCCACGGGCGTGCCCACCGCCGCGGCGGCGTTGTTCGACACGAAGTTGGTCAGGATGCCGAGGAAGATCATCACGGCCGCGATCGTGCCCTGGGGCGAGAGTCCGCCCGCCACCGCCATGAACGCGTCCGCGAGGAGGTCGGCGCCCCCGGTTGCCGTGAGCGCGCGCCCGAGCGCCAGGCTCGCGACGACCACGAGCACGACCTCGGCGCTGATGCCGCGGCCCAGGCCCTCGAACTTGAGGCAGCCGGTGGCGAGCAGCACGAGCACGCCGACGAATGCGGAAAGCGCGATCGGCAGCACGCCGAAGGCCGACAGCATCACGACGGTCGCCATGACCAGCACCGCCACGGGCGCCTTGCGGGTGCGCGGCAGCTCGAGCGTACCGTCGAGCACCAGCATGCCGGCCTCGTGCTTCAGGGCCGCGATCCGGGCCGGCGGGCCCTGCACGAGCAGCAGGTCTCCCGGGCCGAGCCGGCGGTCGACGGCTTCGCCTTCGCCGGGATCGTCCCGGCCCGGGTGGTACGTCGCGAGCACCACGACGCCGTGATCCTCGGCGAACCGGCTCTCGTGCAGCCGCCGCCCGTGCAGTGGCGACTCTTCCGTGACGATGACCTCGGCGAGCTGCTGGTCCGCCGCCCGCAGCGGGTGACGGTCGCCGGGCAGGCTGTCGACGAGCTCGGCGTCGTACAGCGTGGCCCCGATCGCGCGTTCGTACTCCTTGAGGTAGGTCGACGTGTCCTCGACGCGCAGGCGATCTCCTTCGGCGAGCACGAGCGAATCCTCCGGGTCGAGCAGCTGCGTGCCCCGATGGACCCACCGCACCGTCATCCGGTTGCCCGTCCAGCGGCGCGCCTGGCCGAGCGTGCGCCCCCGCACCCGGCTGCGCGGCCCGAGGTGGAGCAGCGCGCCGAACTGACGGGGCGGCGCCACGCCGAGCGGGCCGCTGCGCTCGCGCAGCAGGCGGGGCGCCACGAGCCACAGGTACAGGAGCGCGAGCAGGGCGGGGCCTGCGACCAGCCGCGTGAACTGGAACATGTCGATCGGTGGCGCGCCCGAGTCGCGGGCGATCGACACGATCAGCAGGTTGGTCGACGTGCCGATCGTGGTGGCCATGCCGCCCACGATCACCGCGAAGTTCATCGGCATCAGCATCCGCGACGGCGTGCGCCCCGCGCGCATCGCGAGCCCGATCACGACCGGCATCAGCACGACGACGACCGGCGTGTCGTTGATGAACCCGCTCAGCAGCATCGCGCTCGCGAGCAGCGCGAGGAGCGCGGCGTGGCGGTTCCAGGCCCATATGCGCGCGAGCCAGCGCGCGAGCGGCTCGAGCGCGCCGGTCACCATCAGCGCGCGCCCGAGGATCATCAGGCTGCAGATCGCGACCAGCGCCTCGTGGCCGAACCCAGAGAAGATCTGCGGCGCGCGGACTTCGCCGCCCGCGCCGCGGTACGGAAACAGGTGAAAGCCGAGCGCGAGGACCGCGATGATCACGAGGCTCGTGAACGGGACCGGAATCCGCTCGCGCGTGAAGAGGTAGAACGCAATCACCGTGAATGCGATCACGGCATACGCGTGAGCGTGGGCAACCAGGTCCGGCATCTGCCCGAAGATTAACCCGGATGCGCGGGTCGTTGCGTTGAGACGCGGTCGCCCTGCGCGGGCAGCGGGCAAAAAAAACCCCGCTTGCGCGGGGTCGTCGTCCGTTCGGGGCACTCGTTCTGTTTTTCTGATCTTCTTGTTCTGCGTGCCCTTGCGTTGGGGGTCTCGTCGCTAGTCGGTCCCTGTTGTTGGTTGGATTGCTTCCGGCTCATCCCCCGGCGATCTCATCCACGCTCACTGCTCATCCACCCACCGTGGCCACCACTTGCCCCGGCTTGAAGGTCTACGTAGCAATGACCGTGCCAAGGTCTGGTCAGGCCAATTCAAACAAGCACTTACGTCGAACCACCAACCGTCCTACGCGGCGTGACGGCACCGATCGTCACGTTCACGTAAAGAATGCCGACAGGATCGCAGGCGGCTCGATGCCCCTGACGGAGCGGACGCGCTTGGGCGACAATGCGACGCATGCCCAGCCATCCCTCCGCTCCGCACGGCTCGGCGGGCGCAACGAACCTCGGCTTCCTGCTGCTCGGCGTCGCGCTCGCGATCGGCCTCGTAGCGTCGTCGATCGTCGTCTCGCGCGGCCTCGAGCGCATCAAGCTCGCCGGCGACAAGATCACCGTGAAGGGCTATGCGGAAGAGAAGGTCGTCTCGGATGCCGGCACGTGGCGCGGCACCGTCACCGTGCGCGCCTCCGACATGCAGGCCGGCTACCGCGAGCTCGAGGCGGACACGGCGCGCGTCCTCGAGCTGCTGCGCTCGGTCGCCGGCGAGGCGGCGGGCGGCGCGTCGGTTTCGCCGGTCGCGTCGCGCCCGCAGTTCGAGACCGGTCCAGGCGGCGCCCCGACCGGCCGGGTCATGGGTTACGAGCTCGAGCGCACGTTCGAGCTGAGCTCGCCCGACGTCGCTCTGATCGGCCGCGTGGCCGCGGGCGCCTCGGGGCTCATCAGCGAAGGCGTCAGCATCAACTCGTGGCCGCCCCAGTTCTTCTACAACGACCTGAACGCGGTGAAGGTGCGCCTCATCGGTGCGGCGACGCGGGACTCCCAGCAGCGGGCCGAGCAGTTCGCGGAGGGCAGCGGCGTGACCGTCGGCGCGCTCAGGTCCGCGAGCCAGGGCGTGTTCCAGATCACGCGGCCGAACTCCACCGAGACGGCGGACTACGGCAGCTACGACACGACGACCGTCGAGAAGGTCGTGAAGGCCGTCGTGACGGTCGAGTACTCCGTCGCGCGCGAGTAGCGCGGTTTCCCGCCGTCGCGTCGATCGGGCAGCGGTGGCGGGCGGCTCGTGCCGGACGCGTTTCGAGTCGCTCCACGGGATTCGCTTGGTCGAAACGCGTCCGGCACGAACCGCTGGACACTCGGCGCCTGAGCGAGCGGCCGGGGGAACCGGCCACTCGCACGGCGCATGAGGGTGTCGCCGGATTCCGCGTCACCCGCGGCGTCGGGCCGAAGGGTTTCAGAAAGCGCTGTGGCCCGTCAGCTCCCGGCCGATCGTGAGCTGGTGGATCGTCTCCGTGCCCTCGTAGGTGATCACGCTCTCGAGGTTGAGCGCGTGGCGGATCGGCACGTACTCGGCGCTGATGCCGGCGCCGCCCAGGATGTCGCGCGCGTCGCGGGCGACGTCGAGCGCCATGCGGCAGTTGTTCCACTTGGCGAGCGAGACGTGCGACGGCGACATCGAGCCCGCGTCCTTGAGCCGGCCGAGCTGCAGCGAAAGGAGCTGGGCGGTCGTGATGCCCCGCGCCATCTCGGCGAGGCGGATCTGCACGGTCTGCGTCGCGGCGAGCGGACGGCCGAACAGGATGCGCGTCTGCGAGTAGTCGAGCGCCTGGCGCAGGCACGCCTGCGCCGCGCCGATGACGCCCCACGTGATGCCGTAGCGGGCCTGCGTGAGGCACGAGAGCGGCGCCTTGATGCCGACCGTGGTGCCGGGCAGCATCTGGTCCTCGGGCACTACGACGTCCTCGAGGAAGATCGCGCCGGTGACCGAGGCACGCAGCGAGAACTTCTTCTCGATCTCGGGCGCGGCGAGGCCGCGCGTGCCCTTCTCGACCAGGAACCCGCGGATGCCTTCCTCGGTCTTCGCCCAGATGACGAACAGGTCCGCGATCGGCGAGTTGGTGATCCACATCTTGGCGCCGTTCAGCACCCAGTCGCGGCCGCGGCGCTTCGCGTGAGTCTTCATGTTCGCGGGGTCCGACCCGCCGTGCGGCTCCGTGAGGCCGAAGCAGCCGATCACCTCGCCGGTCGCCATGCGCGGCAGGTACTTCTGCTTCTGCGCCTCGCTGCCGTAGGTGTAGATCGGGTACATGCAGAGGCTCGACTGCACCGAGACGAAGCTCCGGAGCCCCGAGTCGCCGCGCTCGAGCTCCTGGCAGATGAGCCCGTAGCTCACGGCGTTCATGCCGGCGCAGCCGTAGCCGTCGAGCGAACTGCCGAGCAGGCCGAGGCCCGCGAGTTCGCCGACGAGCTCGCGCGGGAACGTGTGGTCCTCGAAGTGGTGCTGGATGATGGGCAGCACCTTCTCATCGACCATGCGGCCGACGGAATCCTGCACCATCCGTTCCTCCTCCGAGAGGAGCCCGCGCACGTCGAACAGGTCGAGCGGGTCGAGCGGCCGGGCGGAGGACTTGCGGGGCTGCAGTTCGACGGGTGATGTGGCCACGGCGACGCTCGCTGTTCTAGGGTTGGGCGGGATGTCATTGTCGGCAATCGGCGGTCGGACCGCAAAGCGGGCATTCCGCGAAGCCGACCGGCCGCCCGCGCCGAAACACTCGAACAGCATGCGCTACGCCTATCACCCGGACTACGACCTGCCGCTGCCCCCGGCGCACCCTTTTCCCATGGCCAAGTACCCGCTGCTGTACGAGCGGCTGGTGGCCCGGGGCTGGCTGCGCCCGGAGGATCGGATCGAGCCCGCCGAGGCGGCGCCGGAGGACCTGGCCCGCGTCCACACGGCCGCCTACCTCGCCCGGCTCGAGTCCGGCACGCTCGACGCGGCGGAAGTGCGGCGCATCGGCGTGCCGTGGTCCGCACGGCTCTGGCGCCGCTCGCGCCTTGCCGCGCAGGGCACGCTCGAGGCGGCGCGCGCGGCGCTCGAAGACGGTCTCGCGGGCAATCTGGCCGGCGGCACGCACCACGCGTTCGCGGACCACGGCGAGGGGTTCTGCGTGCTGAACGACGTCGCGATCTCGATCCGTCGCCTGCAGCACGACCGTCTCGCCCGGCGTGCGCTCGTCGTCGACCTCGACGTACACCAGGGCAACGGCACGGCCGCGATCTTCGCGGACGACCCAGACGTCTACACGTTCTCGATGCACGGCGAGCGCAACTACCCGGCGCGCAAGATGCGCTCGACGCTCGACGTCGGCCTCGAGGACGCCGTGGGCGACGAGAAGTACCTCGAGCTGCTGCGGCAGCACCTCGGCCGCGCGCTGGCCGAGTCCTCGCCGGACGTCGTCTTCTACCTCGCGGGCGTCGATCCGGTGGCCGGCGACCGCTACGGTCGCCTCGCCCTGAGCGAGGCGGGCCTGCGCGAGCGGGAGCGCGAGGTGCTGGGCGCGTGCCGGGACCGGCCGCTCGTCGTCACGATCGCGGGCGGGTACGCGTCGACGCCTGAGCGCACTGCGGACCTGCACGCCGTCGTGTTCGAGGAGGCCTGCCGGGGGGCTTTCGCGAGACCGCTGCAACGTGACGATGCCGTTCCTTTGCCCGAGGCCGCAGCCGCTGCGGTGGAGCCGGCCTCGGGAACTCTTTGACCGGCGAGACGGTCCGGAAGATCATTCGATCATTCCCCCAGGAGTAACCGAACCATGACCCGTTCCAAGACCGCCCTCGTCGCCGCCGTCGCGGCCTCGATCGTGCTCGCCGGCTGTGCCTCGATGGAGGATTTCTCGAGCAACCCCGACAAGGAGAAGACCCGCAAGGGCGCAGGCATCGGCGCGGCAGGTGGCGCGGTTGCCGGCCTGCTGATCGACGGCAGCTGGAAGGGGGCGCTGATCGGCGCGGGCGTCGGCGCGCTCGCGGGGGGCGCGGTCGGCAACTATCAGGACAAGCAGGAAGCGAAGTTGCGCCAGCAGATGGCCGGCACGGGCGTCGACGTCGTCCGCAAGGGCGACAACATCACGCTCGACATGCCGGGCGGCGTGACGTTCGCGACCGACAGCGCGCAGATCAACCCGGCATTCAACCCGGTGCTCGACAAGGTCTCGCTGACGCTGAAGGAATTCGACCAGACGGTGATCCAGGTCGCCGGGCACACCGACAGCACCGGGTCGCATGCGTACAACATGCAGCTTTCCCAGCGGCGGGCCGACAGCGTCAAGGCTTATCTCACCCAGCGCGGCGTGCCGCCGCAGCGGCTGCACACCGTGGGCGCGGGCCCGGATCACCCGGTGGCCGACAACTCGACGCCGGATGGTCGCGCCCAGAACCGGCGCGTCGAGATCACGATCGTGCCGGTGACCGACCAGGCCAAGGGCTGACGAAGATCGGCCGGGCCGGGGGGGCCCGGTTCCGGCCGATGATTCATGGGCGCAGCGACGCGCGTCAGGCGCCTTCGGTGACGACGGCGGCGCGAAGTTTCCTGATTGCGTTCGCCTCGATCTGGCGGATGCGCTCGGCCGAGACGCCGTAGCGGTCCGCGAGCTCGTGCAGCGTCGCCTTCTCCTCGCCCATCCAGCGGGCGCGGATCACCGACTGGCTGCGCTCGTCCAGGTGCGAAATCGCCGCGGCGACCCGGTCGCTCACATCGTCGTCCCACTCAGCGCGCTCTACGGCGACGGCCGGGTCCGAGTCGGGCGCCGGCAGGTAGGCGGAGGGCGAATAGGACTCTTCCTCGTCGTCGGCATCCGGCGCAGGGTCGTACGAGAGGTCGCGCGAGGCGAGGCGCCGCTCCATCTCGGTCACTTCGTCGGTGCTCACGCCGAGGTCCCGCGCGACGGCCTGCGTTTCCTCGGCCGTGAGCCAGCCAAGGCTGCGCTTGTACTTGCGCAGGTTGAAGAAGAGCTTGCGCTGTGCCTTCGTCGTCGCGATCTTCACCAGCCGCCAGTTGCGCAGCACGTACTCGTGGATCTCCGCGCGGATCCAGTGCACTGCGAACGAAACGAGGCGCACGCCGACCGCCGGGTCGAAGCGCTTGACTGCCTTCATGAGGCCCACGTTGCCTTCCTGCACGAGGTCGCCCAACGGCAGGCCATAGCCGCCGTAGCCACGGGCGATGTGCACGACGAAGCGCAGGTGCGAAAGCACGAGCTGTCGCGCCGCGTCGAGGTCGTTCTCGGCGTGGAAGCGTCGGGCGAGCTCGGACTCGTCCTCCCGGCTCAGCACCGGAATGCGGCTCACGGCGTCGACGTAGGCGTCGAAGCTGCCGATCGGGCCGACGAGGGCGAGTTCGGCGGGGCTGCGAGGAACCAGGGCGTTGGCGGCGTTCATCAGTTCGAGTGTACCTCTCGGGAGGATGGATTCGTGGACGATTTTAGCAGTCCAGGCTTTTGAGTGCTAAAGCAGGTCCTCAGTTCCCAGGATCGGGGAGAGCTCATAAAAAATGTAAGAAAAACAACATATTAAGTATTGCCGACGTCGGGATCTTCCACGGTCGCCGGCCTCGTGGCCAGCGGTAGAGTGGAGTCGAGGTCAGACAGGAGTCCCGGCCATGGATCGCCGTTCCCGACCACCCGGATCAGCCTCGTGGATCGCACTTGCCGCACTGGGTCTCGCCGGCTGCGAGATCCATGATGCGTTCAGCGTTCACCCGCTTGCGACGGAACTCGATCCCGTTCCCGACGTTCCGGCGCTGGCGGGCAAGTGGGTCTGGGCCGGCGAAGCCGATGAAATTCTCGCGGAGCTGCGGCTCGTCGGCGTCGATGCGCGACGCGAGCGCTGCCGAGACCTCGCAGTCACCCTGGGACTGGACGGCGAGACGCACCTGCTCGGTGACTCGGTCTGCCTGTTCGAACTCGACGGCTCGCTTGTTGCGGAACTGCGGGCTCCCGGATATCCGAGGGTTTACCGCCAGTTCCTCGTCGAGATCGTCGAGGACCGCATGCGGATCTGTATCGGCGGCGGGGGGTTGACGGTGTGGAACCAGCTCGACGCGCTGCAGGAGATCAGCACGGTCGGCTACTCGTTCGACGACCTCGAGTACACGGTCAGCGAGGACCAGCCCGACATCGACGAACTGATGGTCGTCGTCTCTGGAACCGAGGCCATGCGCGGATTCCTTGCCGTGGCGTTGCCGGAACTCGGGGCAGCCTGCCGCGACGTGCTCGACACGCCCGACGGCGACTTACTCTGGATCGACTTCCACAGGATGACGGCGGACGAGGAGCAGGCCCGGACCGAGGCGCAAGCCGCCGCAGCCGAGTGAGGCTACGTCGGCTCGATGTCCCGCAGTTCCCGCGTGGAGGCGATGAAGGAGCCGAGCCAGCCGAGCACGATGCCGCCGGCGAGCAGCACGCCGACGCCCTCGAGGCCCAGGCCCTGCAGCCTGAAGCCGCTGCCGTACAGGCCCGCGATCCGCTGCACGGGCTCGCCGAGCGCCGCGATCACGATCGTCACGACCACGAGCGCGATCAGCGCGCCGCCGAGCCCGTACCACGCGCCGTTGTAGAGGAAGGGCCGGCGTACGAACGCATCGCTCCCTCCCACCAGTTTCGTCACCTCGATCTCGGCGCGGCGGTTCTCGATGTCGAGCCGGATGGTGTTGCCGACGATCACGAGGATGCCGAGCGCGAAGAGCCCCGCCGCCAGCAGCACGATGCGGCGCACGACGTCGAGGATCGCGTTGAACCGGCTGACCCATGCGGTGTCGAGCTGCACGACGTCGACGCCGTCCAGCTTGCGGAGTTCGGCGCTCAGCGTCTCGACCTGAGCGGGCTCGCGGAACTCGCCGGCGGGCCGGATGATCAGCGCGTGCGGTAGCGGGTTCGCCTCGAGCGCGTCGAGCGCCTCGCCGAAGCCCGAGCCGCGGCGGAATTCCGCGAGCGCGTCATCGGCCTTCACGAGCGTCACCGACTCGACGTCGCGTCGCTGCGAGATGCGCTTGCGGGCCTGCTCGGCCTGCTCGAGCGTCGCCGCGGGCTTCATGTAGACCGAGATGTCGAGCGCATTGCTCCAGCCGCCGCTCGCCGCGCGCACGTTCTGCACGAGGACGTGCAGGCACGCGGGCAGCGCGAGCGCGATGCCGATCACGAGGATCGTGAGCAGCGTCGCGAACGGCTGCTGCCACAGCCGGCCCAGCGAGCCGACCAGCGTCTGCAGGTGACGCTCGAGCCACTGGTTCATGCGCGCTCCGCCACGATGTGCGGCAGGTCCGGCTCGCCGCCGTCCGCGGCGCGGCCGCCCTCGAGGACCACGCGGCGCACGCCGAAGCGCTCGACGAGGTGGATGTCGTGGCTCGCGATCAGCACCGTGACGCCGACCTCGTTGAAGCGCTTGAAGAGATTCATGATCTCGAGCGAGAGATCGGGGTCGAGGTTGCCCGTGGGTTCGTCCGCGATCAGGAGCGCGGGCTTCGCGATGATCGCGCGCGCGATGCCGACGCGCTGCTGCTCGCCGGTCGAGAGCTCGATCGGCGTGTTCCGCTCGCGCCCGAGGAGCCCCACCTGGTCGAGCGCGGCGCGCACGCGCTTCGCGATGTCCTTCTCCGGCACGCCCGCGATGACGAGCGGCAGGCCGACGTTGTCGTAGACCGGGCGGTCCATCAGCAGCTTGTGGTCCTGGAACACGACCCCGACCTGCCGCCGGAACGCCGGGATCTTCGAGCGCGGCACGCTGCTCGTGTTCTGGCCGTTCACGAGCAGCGTCCCGCGCGTCGGGCGCTCGATCAGCGCGATGAGCTTGAGGAGCGTGCTCTTGCCGGCGCCCGAGTGCCCCGTGAGGAACACCATCTCGCCGCGCCCGACGTGGAGCGTGAGGTCGCAGAGCGCCTCGCGGCCGTTCGGGTAGCGCTTCCAGACGTGGTCGAAGTGGATCATGCGGGCTCGCCGGTGGAGCGTGGCGGTGCGATCACCGCTTCGACGAAGGCCTCCGCGTCGAAGACGCCGAAGTCCTCCGCGGTCTCGCCGACGCCGACGAAGCGGAGCGGCAGCCCGAGCCGGTCGGCGATCGCGAACACGATGCCGCCCTTCGCGGTGCCGTCGAGCTTCGTGACGACGAGGCCGGTCACGCCGAGCGCCTGGTGGAACTGCTCGGCCTGCGTGAGCGCGTTCTGGCCCTGGCCGGCGTCGAGCACGAGCAGCACCTCGTGCGGGGCGTCGGGATCGAGGCGGCCGAGCACGCGCTTCACCTTGCGCAGCTCGTCCATGAGGTTGCTCTGGGTGTGCAGGCGTCCCGCAGTGTCCGCGATCAGCACGTCCATGCTGCGCGCCCGGGCCGACTGCAGCGCATCGAAGATCACCGCCGCCGGGTCGGCGCCCGCAGCCTGCGCCACGACCGGCACGCCGTTGCGCTCTCCCCAGACCTCGAGCTGCTCGATCGCCGCGGCGCGGAAGGTGTCGCCCGCCGCAAGCATCACCTTGCGGCCGTCGGCGACGCAGCGGTGCGCGAGCTTGCCGATCGTCGTCGTCTTGCCGGATCCGTTCACGCCGACGACCAGGATCACGTAGGGCCGCTTCGTCGCGTCGATCTCGAGCGGCTTCGCGACCGGGCCGACGATCGCGAGCAGCGACTGGCGCAGGGCGGCGAGCAGCGCGTCGATGTTGCCGAGCTCCTTGCGGGCCACCTTGCCGCGCAGGCTGCCGAGGATCTTCTCGGTCGTCTCGATGCCGACGTCGGCACCGATGAGCCGGAGCTCGAGCTCGTCGACGACCTGCTGGTCGATCTGGCCACCCGGCAGCAGGTTCGCGAGATCGTAGGTGAGCCACGAGTCGCCGCGGTTGAGGCGCGCGCGCAGCCGGGCGAGAAAGCCGGGCTGCTTCTCGGCGGCGGGCTCCGGCGGCGCGGCGTCCTCCGGCTTCTTCGTCCTGAAGTTGAAGAGTCCCATGGCTCGGGTGGCGGTGCTGGGCCCGGCATTGTAGCGGATCAAAAAAGAAGGGCGGGTATCGCTACCCGCCCTTCGTGGTCGCTCGCTGCGACGCGAGGCGTTACTGCTCGACCACCGACGGGTCGGTGATGGTCAGGAACGGACCGCCCGGCGCGACGGCCGACGCCGCGAACAGCACCGACTGGCGCTGCATCTCGGTCGTCGCTTCGAGGCTCGCGGTCGGATCGAAGAGGGAGCCGTGGCTGCCTTCCGTGAACGCGACGTAGACCGGCTCGCCCGGTGCGACCGGCGTCGTGCCGGAGCTCAGCTTCGTGAAGTTGCCCGCGCGGATCAGCGCGTCCGTCGCGCTGTTCGGCACCACGGTGTCGCCGTTCACCTTGATCAGGTGCAGCGGCTTCGCGGTCGCGCAGTCGCAGATGTGGTTCACCGGATCGCCCGGGTCCACGATCGTCTGCACTTCGCGGAAGAAGTTGTTGAAGAGCTGCGAGTTCGGCGCGAAGTTCGCCTGCACCGCACCACGCACCGTGTTGCCGAACGTCGGCGAATCGAGGAGCAGCCGCGTGATCACGCCGCCCGGGGCCCCCACCGTCACCGTGCGGATCGTCGGCGCGTAGGCCGCCTGCGCCGTACCCGCGATGCCGCCGAGCGACAGGCCGACGAAGTGCACGCGCGCTGGGTTGACGTCCGAGACGCCGTCGCCGGTGACGTCGAGGTTGCCGAGCGACTTCGCGACGACGCCGATGTCGGCCTGGCCCTGGCGCAGCAGGTCGCGGCCCGTGAGCGGGCTCGAGAGCAGCACCGGGATCGAATGCGTGCCAGAGGGATCGATCGCGCCGTCGCCGTTGAAGTCGACGTTGAACGTGCGCTCGTTCGGGGCCTGGTACAGCGGGTTCGCCGTGTTCGTGAGGCCGTGCAGCGGCAGGTCGATGCCCGCGACGATGAAGCACGCGTCGGAGAACGCGTCCGACATCGCGAGCGCCTGCGTCCGATCGCCGCCGAGGCCGTGCTGCACGATCACCGCCGGCCAGCCGGCCTCGGGCCTCGGGCAGCCCGCGCCACCGGCCGCCGTCGCGTTCGGCACCGTGACGAGCAGCGGGATCGTCTGGTCCGCGCGCTTGAGCGGCACCGGGTTGAACCGCGTGATGAAACGGCTCGCCTGGTCGAGCGGCGCCGGTGGCGGACCCGCGGCGATCCAGAAGCCCCGCAGGATCGAGTTGTCCGTCGGGCTCGTGGGCACGGGCAGGTAGTACGGCACCACCGTGGTGCCGACGTAGACATTGGCCTTGCCCTGGAGTCCTGCGACACCGAGCTGGTTCGTCGCAAGCCCGGTCGGCACGACGCCGATCGGCTGCGCGGGTACGAGTGCCGCGAGCGCCTTGAAGCTGTCGACGGTCGATTGCGTCGAGAAGCTCCAGCTCAGCACCACGGAGGCCGGGCTCACGCCGACGAGCTGGCCGATCTGCAGGTGCGCCTTGGTCAGGCGGCAGAGTGCATTGGCCGTCGAGCCTGCGGGAAGGGAGCTGCAGTCGTTCGGCGCCAGCTTGAACGCGCCGTAGAGCTCGCTCGGCTGCGGCGCACGTCCGAGCACGTCCTTGACGCTGTCCGTGACCAGCACGATGTAGCCGATGTTCGTGGCGCCGGTGCTGGCCGTGAGCGGCTTCAGCGGCGTGATGCGCAGCACCTTGCCGGCACTGTCGATGTCGGGCGAAACGTCGACGGTGTAATCCGTGCCGTACGCGAGGACCCTGCGGATCGGGTTGCCACCGGCGTCGGGCGGAAGCTCCGCGCCCTGGGCGGGGCCCTTGGTCGTGTTGCTGAGGTACACCTCGACGAGCCGCACGCTCGAGGCGCCGAGCGACGCCGGATCGATGGGCAGGTTGAAAGTCGTCGTGATCGGCGAGGTCGTCGAGAAGCCGTCGAGCGTGTTGAGCGACGGACCGGTCAGGATGAACGGCGGTGCGAGCGCGGTGGCGGGGATGTTCAACGTGCCGTCGGTCGAGCCGAGGAAGAACAGGTCGGTCGGGAACGGCAGGATGGGGATCGCCGCGGTCGGCGCAAACAGTGCCACGAAGTTCTCCGGCGGCGGCGTCGGAAAGTCGCCCCCGTCCCTGGAAGCATCGCACCCGCTCAGGGTCACCGCGGCGCCCAGTGCGATCGCGGCCGCGAGCCGACTCGTCTTGACGTCTGACATGTCCGTTATCCCCTCGAGAATGAACTGCGCGTCGTGCCGCGCATGATTGAATTTTCCGCCCCGCAGACTACGCTCGCGCGGGGATGGCACGCAAGAACCCGGGCGGACGGAAAACCGCGATGCCTCCGGAAGGGGCCTCGGGCGGGCGGCATGTGGTGCGGATCATCGGCGGCGAATGGCGCGGCCGGAAGATCCGCTTCCCGCCCGTGGACGGGATCCGGCCTACGCCGGACCGGGTCCGTGAGACCCTGTTCAATTGGCTGCAGTCCGCGACGGCAGGCAGCCGCTGTCTCGACCTCTACGCCGGCAGCGGGGCACTCGGGCTCGAGGCGCTGTCCCGCGGCGCCCGGGAAGTCGTCTTCGTCGACCTCGACGCGGCGGTGACGCGCCACCTGCAGGAACGGCTGCGGGAATTCGGATGCGACCGAGGACAAGTCGTACGCATGCCGGCCGAGCGCTACCTAGAGCAGCCGGCCGTACCGTTCGACGTCGTCTTTCTCGACCCCCCGTACGCGTCGGGCCTGGCCGGGGAATCGTTCCGCCGGATCGTGGAGGCCGGCTGGATCGCGCCCGACGGCTGCGCGTACCTGGAGACGGCCGCATCGGCCGGGCCGCCGGTGCTGCCCCCGGGCTGGACGCTCTTCCGCAGCAAGCGGGCGGGGGAGGTGGGCTATCATCTGGCGCGCCGGACACCGGCGGGGGAGCCATAACGGAAGGGGAGCGCGTGGGCAGTCGAGCGATGTACCCGGGGACGTTCGATCCCTTCACCAACGGCCACAACGACCTGGTCCGCCGGGCCTGCCGCATCTTCGACCACGTCGTGGTGTCGATCGCGGCGAACCCCAACAAGACCCCGCTGTTCCCGCTCGAGGAGCGCGTCGACCTCGCGCGCCGGGTGCTCGCGGACGTGCCCAACGTCGAGGTGACCGGGTACTCGGGCCTCACGGTCGACTTCGCGAAACAGCACGGCCTCAATGTCATCGTCCGGGGCCTGCGGGCCGTGTCGGACTTCGAGTTCGAGTTCCAGCTCGCGACGATGAGCCGGCACCTGAACGGAGACGTCGAGACGGTGTTCCTGACGCCGACCGAGCAGTTCAACTTCATCTCCTCGACGCTGATCCGCGAGATCGCGAGCCTCGGCGGCAACGTCCGCGAGTTCGTCGACCCCGTCGTCGCCGACGCGCTCAAGTCCCGCTTCCCGCTCTAGCGGTCGCGCGGCAGAAATGCGGGCCTCGCGTACGATTTGCGCGGTGCCGGCCGGCCGGTGAGCGGTCAGCATGGGGTTCCACGGAAGGATGCCCATGACGCTAGCCGACTGGCCCGAATCCGAACGGCCGCGCGAGAAGCTGCTGCGACAGGGGGCGGCCACGCTCTCGGAGGCCGAGCTCCTGGCGATCCTGCTGCAGACGGGGACGCGCGGCCGTACGGCGGTCGACATCGCCCGTGGCCTGCTGGGCGAGTTCAAGTCGTTGCGTGG
>RPQJ01000061.1 GCA_003819815.1 Lysobacterales bacterium | reverse complement strand
CTCACGGAGTTCGACGCCCCGATGCTCGCCCGTCTCGAGGGCGCACGGGCGCAGGGCAGGGTGCTGCGCTACGTGGGCTCCGTCGGCGTCGACGGCAAGGCGAAAGTCGGCGTCGTCGAGCTGCCCGCGTCGCACCCGTTCGCGAACATCGCGCTCACCGACAACATCGTCCGTTTCCAGACGGCGCGCTACGACCAGAACCCGCTGATCGTCCAGGGCCCCGGCGCCGGCCCGGCCGTGACCGCGGGCGGCGTCTTCGGCGACCTGCTGCGCGTCTCGGCGTACCTCGGGGCCAAGCTGTGACCCAGGCCCGCACGCGCGCGACGGCGTTCGCCCCGGCGAGCGTCGGCAACGTCGCGGTGGGCTTCGACATCCTCGGTCACACCGTCGCGGCACTCGGTGACCGGGTCACGGCGACCCGGCGCCCGGAGCCCGGCGTGTCCATCCGCTCGATCACGGGCGTGGTCGCGGACCTGCCGCTCGAGGCAGAGCGCAATACGGCCGGTCGCGCGGCGCTCGCGCTGCAGCAGGAACTCGGGTTGACCTACGGCTTCGATCTCGAGATCGAGAAAGGCATCCCGCTCGGCTCGGGCCTCGGCGGCTCCGCGGCTTCTGCCGTGGCTGCCGTGGTCGCCACCGCGGCCCTCGTCGACTCGCCGCCGGGCCGCACGCAGCTCCTCAAGTTCGCGATGCAGGGCGAGGAAGTCGCGAGCGGCTCCGTGCACGTCGACAACATCGCGCCGTCGCTGTACGGAGGGCTGGTGCTCACCGTCGGCATCGACAACCCGCACGTGAAGGCGATCCCCGTGCCGGAATCGGTGCGATGCGTGATCGTGCACCCGCACATGATGCTCGCGACGCGGGAGGCGCGCGCGATCCTGAAGCCCACCGTGCCGCTCGGCGACGTGATCTGGCAGCAGGCGAACCTCGCCGGCTTCCTCGCCGGCTGCTACACGGACGACCTGCCGCTCATCCGCGAGTCGCTGCTCGACGTCGTGATCGAGCCGCAGCGCCGGGTGCTGATCCCGGGCTTCGCAGATGTGAAGCAGGCAGCGCTCGATGCCGGCGCGCTCGGCTGCTCGATCTCGGGCGCGGGCCCCACGATGTTCGCCTGGGCCGAGGCACACGACGCAGACGCCGTCTGCGCGGGCATGGTCGCGGCGTTCGCGCGCCACGGCCTCGAAACGGACCGATGGGTTTCCGCGATCGACCGGCAGGGCGCGAGGCTCGTCGACTGATGCGGTTCCTGAGCACGCGCGACGCCAACCGGACGGCGGGCCTCGCCGCGGCCGTCGCGCAGGGGCTCGCACCGGACGGCGGGCTCTACGTGCCGGAGTTCCTGCCGCGCATCGACGCTGCGGCTCTCGCATCGGCGCGCGACCTGCCGCAGCTCGCCGAGCGGCTCATCGCGCCGTTCGCGGCCGGCGACGTAGCAGCCGACTGGCTGGCTGCGATCACGGCCGACGCGTTCGACTTCCCGGTGCCCGTGGTCGAGGTCGACGGTGCGGGCGGTCCGCTCTCGGTGCTGGAGCTCTTCCACGGTCCGACGGCGGCGTTCAAGGATTTCGGCGCGCGTTTTCTCGCGGCGACGCTCGAGCGCGTGCCGCGCGCGGACCCGCGCCGCGTCACGATCCTGGTCGCCACCTCGGGCGACACGGGGGGCGCTGTCGCCGCCGCGTTCCACCGTCGTCCGTGGGTCGACGTCGTCGTGCTGTACCCGCGCGGCCTCGTCTCCCCGCGCCAGGAAAAGCAGCTCGCCTGCTGGGGCGGGAACGTGCGCACGCTGTCGGTCGCGGGCACGTTCGACGACTGCCAGCGGATGGTCAAGGACGCCTTCGTCGATCCGGAGCTTGCGCGCGCGCTCCAGCTCTCCTCGGCCAACAGCATCAACGTCGGGCGGCTGCTGCCCCAGATGGTGTACTACGCGAAGGCGAGTCTCGAGCTCGCGCGCGCCGACGGACGCGCACCGAATTTCATCATTCCTACAGGGAACCTGGGCAACGCGCTCGCCTGCATCTGGGCGCGCGAGGCGGGCCTGCCGATCGGCGAGATCGTGCTCGCGAGCAACGCGAACCTCACGGTGCCGGACTACCTGCGCGATGGCGCGTGGAGCCCGCGGCCGAGCGTCGCGACGCTCGCCTCCGCGATGGACGTCGGCAACCCGAGCAACATGGAGCGGCTGCGCTGGCTGTTCCCGGACCTCGCGACGCTGCGCGGCAAGGTGAGCGCGCATGCGGTCGACGACGACGCGATCCGCGCGACGATCCGCCGCGACCACCGCGAGCTCGGCCAGACGTGGTGTCCGCACACGGCCACGGCGGCCCACGTCTACCGTCGGCTCGACGCGGCCCGGCGGCGCGAGCGCTGGGTCGTGGTGGCGACCGCGCACCCCGCCAAGTTCAACGACGTCGTCGAGCCGCTGATCGGCGAGGTCGTACCCGTGCCGTCCGCACTCGCGGCACTCCTCGAGCTGCCATCGGTGCAGGTCGAGGTGCCGCCGCGGCTCGAGGTGCTGCGCTCGATACTGATGGGGAAAGAATGAAAAACGTGTTCGGCCTGCCCGCGTGGGTCTGGGTCCTGTTCGCGCTCGGCGCCGTGGGCGCAGCCGTCTACTTCGTCCTGCAGTGGCTGCGGCAACGCCGTGCGCGCCTCGCGATCGACAACGTGATCTCCTCGGTCGCCTACGACGAACTGCGCAACGTGCTGCTGCCCACCGGCACCGGCGACCAGATCCACCTGAACTACCTGCTCCTCACGCAGCGCGGGCTGCTCGTTATCGACCTCTTCGACGTGATGGGCGTCGTGTTCGCGGGCGACAAGATGGGGCAGTGGTCGGTGTTCGGCCCCAAGCGCCACTTCACGTTCGCGAACCCGCTGCCGATGCTCGAGGAGCGCGTGATGGCCGTGAAGCACCTCGCGGGCGACACGCCCGTCGAGGGCCGCGTGGTGTTCTCGATGCGCGGCGACTTCCCGAAAGGACGCCCGGCGACGGTGCTCCGGCTGGACGCGCTGCAGGACGAGTTCCCCCCCGTCGAGCGCTCGCCGGGCGGCGTCGCGGCCGCCTTCGCGCCCGTCTGGGACCGGCTCAAGCAGGCCGCGCAGCCGAACCCGCTCGCACGCTGAGGTCAGGCCGCGCGGCGGGCCCCCTCGCGCACCCCGTGGTCCGCGAGCACGCGGGACACGCAGGCCGTCAGGCGCCGCGCGCATTCGAGGTGCAGGAACTCGTTCGGGCCGTGCGCATTCGACTGTGGGCCCAGCACGCCCGTCACCAGGAACTGCGTGCCCGGGAATCGCTCGCCCAGCATGCCCATGAACGGAATGCTGCCGCCCGTGCCCATGTACATCGCGTCGCGACCGAAGAAGTCGCGCGAGGCCTGCTGCATCGAGCGCTCGAGCCAGGGCGCGAGCGCGGGCGCGTTCCAGCCGCCCATCGCCGACTCGACGGCAAAGCTCACCCGGGCCCCGTACGGCGGTTCCTGCTCGAGCCGGCGCTTGATCGCCTCTGCGGCGCGGCCCGGGGCCAGCGTGGGCGGCAGCCGGAACGACAGCTTGAGCGTCGTCTGCGGCCGCAGCACGTTGCCCGCGCTGCGGAACGCCGGCAGGCCGTCGGCGCCGGTGATCGAGAGTGTCGGGCGCCAGTTGTTGTTGATCAGGCATTCGTACGGGTCGTTCGAGACGGGCCGCATGCCGGGCACGAACGGAAACTTGGCGTAGACCGAGTCGCCGAGCACTGCGGCCGCAGCCCGGGCCTGCGCGAGGCGGTCCGGCGGGATCGGCGCGTTCAGCTCCTCGAGCAGGATCGCGCCGGAGTTCGCGTCCTCGAGGCGCGCGAGCAGCTCGCGCAGGATCCGGAAGCTCGACGGCACGATGCCGCTCGCGGTGCCGGAGTGCACGCCTTCGGCCAGCACCTCGACGCGCAACGAGCCGATGAGGTTGCCGCGCAGCGACGTCGTGCACCAGAGCTGCTCGTAGTTGCCGCACTCGGCGTCGAGGCAGACGACGAGGGTCGGCGTGCCGAGCCGGCTGCCGAGCGCGTCGATGTGGTGCACCAGGTCGGGGCTGCCGCTTTCCTCGCTCGCCTCGATCAGCACGACGCAGCGCGCATGCGGCAGGCCCTGCTCCCTGAGCGCGCGGATCGCCGTGAGCGAGGCGTAGAGGGCGTAGCCGTCGTCGGCACCCCCGCGGCCGTAGAGTTTGCCGTCGCGCAGCACCGGGCTCCAGGGTTCGAGGCCGTCAGACCAGCCGGTGAATTCCGGCTGCTTGTCGAGGTGCCCGTAGAGCAGCACGCAGTCGTCGACCGCGCCCGGCACGTCGACGAGCAGCAGCGGCGTGCGGCCCGGCAGCCTCAGGATCTCGACCCTGGCGCCGGGAAGATCCCGGACTTCCTGTACGGCCCAGCGGTACATGAGCTGCACCGCGGCCTCCATGTGTCCGTGCCGCTCCCAGTCGGGGTCGAACATGGGCGACTTGTTCGGGATGCGCACGTACTCGACGAGCTCCGGAATGATCGAGTCGTCCCAGCGGCGGCGTACCAGTTCCAGCGTGCTTGAGGTATCCATATATCCTTTAAAAACAGTTAATTAGCGAGATTATCTGAATCTTTTTCGAACCCGAAGAACGCGAGCGCGTTGCGCGTCGTCGCGGCCGCCACCTGCTCCGGGGGCTCGCCGCGGCAGGCCGCGACGACCTTGAGGATGTGCGGCAGGTACTTGGGTTCGTTGCGGCGGCCGTGCGGCTTCGGCTGCAGGTCGCGCGGCAGGAGGTAGGGGGCGTCGGTCTCGATCATGAGGCGGTCGAGGGGGATGCGGCGGACGAGCCCGCGCAGGTGCAGGCCGCGGCGCTCGTCGCAGATCCAGCCGGTGATCCCGATCGAAAGGTCGAGCGCCAGATAGTCGTCGAGCTCGCGTTGGTCGCCCGTGAAGCAATGCGCGACCCCGGCCGCCAGGCGCGGGCGGTAATCGCGCAGGATGGCGAGGAAGGCGTCGTGGGCGTCGCGCTGGTGCAGGAAGACCGGCTTGCCGACCTCGAGCGCGAGTTCGAGCTGCAGCCGGAACGCGCGCTCCTGGTCCGCTGGGGAGGAGAAGTTGCGGAAGTGGTCGAGCCCGCACTCGCCGGCGGCGCCGACGAGCGGGTCGCGCAGCAGCTCTCGGAGCGCGGGCACGTCGTCGTCCGGAAACTCGCGTGCGTGGTGCGGGTGGACTCCGGCGGTCGCGCGGAACACGTTGGGCTGCGAGCGGGCGAGGGCGATCGCGGCGCGCGAGCTCCCCAGCGTGCTGCCGGTGACGACCATGTGCGACACGCCGGCCGACCGAGCGGCCTCGACCACGTGGTCGCGGTCGGCGTCGAAGCTGTCGTGGGCGAGGTTGAGACCGATGTCGACGACGGCAGGATTCATGCCACGGGCACTGTGATAAGGTTCGCGGCCTCGCGCGCCGCGGCCGGTGTACGCGCAACGACGCCATTCTATCGGTCCCGCGCGACGCGCGCGCGAACGCAAGACAACCAAGCAAGAAGAGTCAACGATGGCACTCGACAAGGACGCCCTGGCGAGCCTCCGGGCCGGCAAGGCCACGGACGCCGACCGGTACCGCCCCACGCCGCGTCGCTGGCGCCGTGCAGGGCTCGTGCTCGCCGCGCTGGCGGTCGTTGCCGCCGTGATCGGCTGGCGGTACTCGCGTGCGCCGGTCCCGGTGCAGACGGTGGTGGTCGAGGCGCAGGGCGCCGCGGATGGCGCCGTGCTCAACGCGTCGGGATACGTCGTCGCGCGCCGCCTCGCGACCGTGAGCTCGAAGGTCACGGGCCGCGTCACCGAAGTGCTTTTCGAGGAAGGCGCCACCGTGAGCGAGGGTCAGGTGCTCGCGAAGCTCGACCCCGCCACCGCCGAGGCCGAGCTCGAGGTCGCCACGAGCACGCTCGAGGCCGCGCGGCGCGGCCTGCGCGAGATCGAGGTGCGGCTCGCCGACGCGCGGCGGACATTCGCCCGCAACCAGAGCCTCGTCGAGCGCAGGCTCGTCGCGCAGAGCGCGCTCGACACGTCGGAGGCCGAGGTCGCCGCCCTCGAGGCGCGGCTGGCCGCGTCGCGTGCGGACATGGCGGTTGCCGCGAGCCGCGTGCACCTGAGCCGCCAGGGCGTCGAGGACCTGCTCGTCCGCGCGCCGTTCCCGGGCGTCGTCATCTCGAAGGACGCGCAGCCCGGCGAGACCGTCTCGCCGATCTCGGCGGGCGGCGGGTTCACGCGCACGGGCATCGCCACGATCGTCGACATGGACTCCCGCGAGATCGAGGTCGACGTCAACGAGGCCTACATCAATCGTGTCCGCGACGACCAGCGCGTCGAGGCGACGCTCGACGCCTACCCGGACTGGAAGATCCCGGGGCACGTCATCAGCATCGTGCCGACCGCCGACCGCCAGAAGGCGACCGTGCGCGTGCGCATCGCCTTCGACCAGCTCGACCCCCGCATCCTGCCGGACATGGGCATCAAGGTCCGCTTCCTCGAGGACGAGTCGCCGGCCACGGTGGCGCCGCCGACGCTGCCGGAGTCCGCGGTCGTGCGCGACGGCGAGGCCGCGGCCGTCTGGGTGGTGACGGACGGCCGCGTCGAGCGCCGCGAGGTCGCGCTCGGCGAGGTGCAGGACGGCCGCGTGACGATTGCCCGCGGGCTCGCGGGCGGCGAGGTGGTCGTCGTCGACGCCCCGCGCCGGCTCAAGGCGGGCGCTGCGGTCGAGCTGCAGGCCGAGGGATCGTGACCACGCCGATCGTCCGCATCCGCGACCTGGTCAAGGAGTACCGGCGCGGCGCCGAAGTCGTGCGCGTGCTCGACGGCCTGTCGCTCGAGATCGCGGCGGGCGACTTCGTCGCGCTGATGGGGCCGTCGGGCTCCGGGAAGTCGACGCTGCTGAACCTGATCGGCGGCCTCGACCGGCCGACGTCCGGCGTGCTCGAGGTCGACGGCCTGCGGGTCGACGAACTCGGCGAGACGGCGCTCGCGCGCTGGCGCGCGGATCACGTGGGCTTCGTGTTCCAGATGTACAACCTGCTGCCGGTGCTCTCGGCCGAGCGCAACGTCGAGCTGCCGCTGCTCCTGAAGGACCTCTCGCGCGGAGAGCGCGCGGTCCGCGTGGCGGCAGCACTCAAGCTGGTCGGGCTGTCGGACCGCGCCCGGCACCGGCCGCGCGAACTCTCGGGCGGGCAGGAGCAGCGCGTCGGCATCGCGCGGGCGATCGTCACCGACCCGACGCTGCTGCTCTGCGACGAGCCCACCGGCGACCTCGACCGCAAGTCGGGCGACGAGATCCTGAACCTGCTGCAGGCGCTGAACCAGGAGCAGGGCAAGACGATCGTGATGGTGACGCACGACCCGCACGCAGCCGAGCGCGCGCATCGCACGATCCACCTCGACAAGGGACTGCTGCGGGAAGACGCACCGTGATCGGGCGTTACCTGCCGCTCCTCGCCGCGAGCCTGCGTCGCCGGCGGCTGCGCGTCTTCTTCACGCTCGCCTCGATCGTGATCGCCTTCCTGCTCTTCGGGCTCGCGGAGTCGCTGCGCTACTCGCTGCAGTCGGGCGTCGACGTGGCGGGCGCCGACCGCCTCCTCACGATGCACAAGGTCTCGTTCACGCAGCTGCTGCCGGCGAGCTACGAGAACCGCATCGAGGCGATCGACGGCGTGGTCGAAGTGTCGCCGCAGACCTGGTTCGGTGCCTGGTACCGCGACGAGCGCAACCAGATTCCCGCGTTCCCGGTCGATCCGGAGGCCATGCTCCGGATGTACCCTGAGTTCGTGATCCCGGAGGAGCAGCGTCTCGCGTGGGTCGCCGACCGCACCGGCATCCTGATCGGGCGCGGGCTCGCGGACCTCACGGGCTGGAAGGTGGGCGATGCGGTGCCGCTGCGCTCGGCGATCTGGCGAAAGGAGGACGGCAGCGACGCGTGGGACGTCACGGTCCGCGCGATCTACGACCAGCCGCAGGGCGGCGACACCCGCCAGATCTTCCTGCACCAGGACTACTTCGACGAGGCCAAGGGCCAGGCCAAGGGACTCGTCGGCTGGTACGTCGTCAAGGTCACCGACGCCGACCGGGCGCAGTCCATCGGGCGGGAGATCGACCTGCAGTTCGCGAACTCGCCCTACGAGACCAAGACATCGTCCGAGCGGGCGATGGCGCAGTCGTTCGTGAACCAGGTCGGCAACATCGGCGCGATCCTGCGCGCGATCGTCTTCGCGGTGTTCTTCACGATGCTGCTCGTCACCGCGAACACGATGGCCCAGTCCGTGCGCGAGCGCACGAACGAGATCGGGGTGCTCAAGACGCTCGGCTGGACCAATGCCGGCGTGCTGGGCCTCGTGCTCGCCGAGTCCGTGCTGATCACGCTCCTCGGCGGCACGGCGGGGCTCGCGGGCGCGTGGTGGCTCAGCGTGCAGTTCGAGCCGGTCTTCCGCCAGTACCTTCCGGGCTTCCGGCTGCCGGCGGACGCGGTGGCGGTCGGCGTCGCCATCATGCTCGGGCTCGGCCTCGTGGCGGGCGCGGTTCCCGCGCTGCAGGCCATGCGCCTGCGCATCGTGGAGGCGCTGCGGCGCGACTGACCATGACGCCCTGGCTGCAGCAACTCTGGGCCGTGACCGCGATGAACCTGCGCAACCTGCCCGCGCGGCTGGGCACGTCGCTGGTGGCGGTCGTCGGCATCGGGGGCGTCGTCGCCGTGCTCGTCTCGCTGCTCTCGATGGGCGAGGGCTTCCGTGCGGCGCTCGAGCTCTCGGGGCGCGACGACGTGGCACTCGTGCTGCGCGGCGGCTCCTCCGACGAGCTGTCGAGCGCGTTCGACCGCGAGGCCGTGAGCGTGATCCGCTCGGCTCCCGGGATCGCCCGCGACGAGCGCGGCCCGGTCGCGTCGCCGGAGTTCTACACGATCGTCGACCTGCCGATGCGCAGCACGGGGACCTCGGCCAACGTGCCGTTCCGCGGCGTCACGGACCGGGCGTTCGGCGTGCGCGAGGGCTTCCGCCTCGTGGCGGGCCGCAAGTTCGAGCCCGGCAAGGACGAGGTAATCATCGGCCGGGGCGCGTACGCACAGTTCGGCAACGTGGACCTCGGCCGCGAGGTCGTGTGGGGCTCGCACACGTGGCGCGTCGTCGGCGTCTTCGAGGCGAACGGGGGCCTGGCCGAATCCGAGGTCTGGACCGACCTCACGGTGCTGCAGGGCGTCTATCGCCGCGGCAACACGGTGCAGGTCGTGAGGCTGCAGCTCGAGTCGCCATCGGCACTGTCCGACGTCGAGCGTCATCTCGACGCCGACCCGCGCGTCAACGTCACCGTGCAGAGCGAGCGGGAGTTCCTCGCCGACCAGTCGCGGATCCTCGTGACGCTGATCAACTACGTCGGCACGACGATCGCCGTGCTGATGGGCATCGGCGCGGTCTTCGCCGCGCTCAACACGATGTATTCAGCGGTCTCCACGCGCACCCGGGAGATCGCGACACTGCGGGCGCTCGGCTTCGGTGCCACGCCGGTCGTCGTGTCGGTGCTGCTCGAGGCGATGGTGCTCGGGCTGCTCGGCGGCGTCGTCGGCGGGGCACTCGTGTACTTCGGCCTGAACGGCTACCAGGCCTCGACGCTCAACTGGGCGAGCTTCAGCCAGGTGACGTTCGCCTTCACGGTAACTCCTCGACTGCTGATGACCGGGCTCGCGTACTCACTCATACTCGGCCTCGTGGGTGGGCTATTGCCGGGGATCCGCGCAGCACGGCTGCCCGTGACCGCGGGGTTGAGGGAACTCTAGAGATGACGAGCCGGGGGAAATCAGGCGTGGCGCGCGACGCCGCGCACCATCCGTTGCAGATTCCGCTGTGGTCGCCGCACGACGCGGCGCACGGCCTCGAGGTGCGCATCAGCCGCCGCGCGCGGCGCCTGTCGATGCGCGTGTTTCCGGGCGGACGCATCGAGGTCGTCGTCCCGCCGGGCACGGGCGTGCCCGCGATCCAGCGCTTCGTCTCCCGGCACCGCGACTGGGCCGAACGCCGGTCGCGCGAGTACGCGCACCACGGGCCGGGACAGGCCGAGCGGCGTCCCGCGAAGGTCGAGCTCCCGCTGCTCGGGCAGTGCTGGAGCGTCGAGTACTCGCATGCGCAGCGCGTCTCGATCGTGGAGCGCGACGGCGCGCTGCACGTGCGCACGCCCGACGACCACGACCACCGCGTGAGCCAGGCGCTGCTCCGCTGGCTCGCCGTGCTTGCGGGGCGCGAGCTGCGGCCGCGCCTCGACCACGTCGCCTCGGAGTGCGGCATCGACTACGCGCGGCTGCATCTTCGTCGCCAGCGCACGCGCTGGGGCAGTTGCTCGTCGGCCGGCACGATCAGCCTCAACGTCTGCCTGATGTTCCAGCGCCCGCCGGTCGTGCGCTACCTCATGGTCCACGAGCTCTGCCACCGACGCCAGATGAACCACTCGCCCCGCTTCTGGGGCCTGGTCGAGTCGATCGAGCCGCACTGGCGGGCGCTCGACGCGGAACTCCTGAAGGGCTGGCGCAACGTGCCCGCGTGGGTGTTTCCGCCGTGACGGAGCGGCCCGGAGAGCGCCCGTCGCTCGGCTCGCACGTGGACGTCGCGGGGGAGGGCGTCCACTGGGACCTCGGCGCCTCCCAGAGCTACGGACAATACCTCTCGCTCGATCGCCTGCTCGACGCGCAGCATCCCCAGTCGGACCGCCACGACGAGATGCTCTTCATCGTCATCCACCAGGCGTCCGAGCTCTGGATGAAGCTCTGCCTGCACGAGCTCGTGGCGGCCGTGGACCACGTGCGGCACGACGTGCTCGGCCCGGCCTTCAAGATGCTGGCGCGGGTCGCGCGCGTGCAGGCCCAGCTCGCGCAGTCGTGGGACGTGCTCGCGACGATGACCCCGTACGACTACTCGGCATTCCGCGACTCGCTCGGCCGCTCGTCGGGGTTCCAGTCCTACCAGTACCGCGCGCTCGAGTTCCTGATCGGCAACCGCAACCCCGCGATGATCGAGGTGCACCGCCGCGACGCGGAGGTCTACGCGCGCCTCGAGGCGCTGCTCGCCCGGCCGAGCCTCTATGACGAGTGCGTGCGGCTCCTGGCGCGGCGCGGCTATCCACTGCCGACCGGATGCCTCGAGCGGGATTTCCGCCAGCCCTACGTCCCGCACCCGGCCGTCGAGGCTGCCTGGCTCGACGTGTACCGGCACCCGGAGGAGCGCTGGGATCTCTATGAGCTCGCCGAGAAGCTCGTCGACCTCGACCACCGCTTCCAGCTCTGGCGCTACGCGCACCTCAAGACGGTGGAGCGGATCATCGGCTACAAGCGAGGCACCGGCGGCACGAGCGGCGTGGCCTACCTCTCGAAGGCGCTCGAGCTGCGGTTCTTCCCGGAGCTCTGGACGGTGCGCACGTCGATGTAGCGCTGTGTAAGATACCGGCCGGCTTTTCGACCCCCGGTACGGCCCCGATGCAAGAACGCCTGCAGAACATCAACGTCCTCTCGAGCGAGCTGCTGCCGACGCCCGAGCAGGTCAAGCTCTCGATGCCGCTGCCGCCGGCCTCCGAGGAGTTCGTCTACCGCAGCCGAAGCGCGGTCCGCCGGATCCTCGACCGCGAGGACCCGCGGCTCTTCGTGGTGGTCGGCCCGTGCTCGATCCACGACCCGGCCGCGGCGCGCGAATACGCGGCGAGGCTCCAGGGTCTCGCGCGCCGCGTCGAGGACACGATGCTGGTGCTGATGCGCGTGTACTTCGAGAAGCCGCGCACGACGATTGGCTGGAAGGGGCTCATCAACGACCCCGACATGGACGACTCGTTCCACATCGAGAAGGGCATCCGCCTCGCGCGCGAGCTGCTGCTCCACCTCGCCGAGCTCGGGCTGCCGGCGGCCACCGAGGCGCTCGACCCGATCATGCCGCAGTACCTCTCCGAGCTCGTGACGTGGACCGCGATCGGTGCCCGCACGACCGAATCACAGACCCACCGCGAGATGGCGAGCGGGCTCTCGACGCCGGTCGGGTTCAAGAACGGCACGGACGGCTCGCTCGCGGTCGCGATCAACGCGCTGCAGTCGGCCCGCCACCCGCACCACTTCCTCGGCATCACGCAGCAGGGCCAGTCCGCGGTGTTCCGCACGCGCGGCAACCACTACGGCCAGCTCGTGCTGCGCGGCGGCGGCGGCCGGCCGAACTACGACTCCGTCAGCATCGCGCTCTGCGAGCGGGAACTCGAGAAGGCGGGCCTCCCGGCCAACGTCGTGGTCGACTGCAGCCACGGCAACTCGAACAAGGATCCGGCCCTGCAGACGCTGGTCGCCGAGAACGTCGCGAACCAGATCCTCGAGGGCAACCGCTCGATCGTGGGGCTGATGCTCGAGAGCAACCTCCACGCGGGCAGCCAGCCGATCCCGTCGAACCGGTCCGAGCTGCGCTACGGCGTGTCCGTCACGGATGCCTGCATCGACTGGGAAACCACCGAGCGGCTTCTCGGGTCGCTGCACGAGCGGTTGCGCCCGGCACCGCGGTTCGTGAGGGGACCCGCCGCCGCCTGAAGAGTCGAACCGCTGCACCCGACTGCACTCCGGCTCGCCGACGGCGTGGACCGACGCGAATCCGCGCCGCCGACCGGCGCGAACGGCTGCTACCATGTGCTTTTTCCGCCACATCCACCAGGAGCAGCAACGATGACGATCAAGGCCGGCGACAAGATGCCTGCGGGCGTTTTCACCATCCCCGGACCCGACGGTCCGCAGAAGCTTCAGGCGGACGATCTCCTCAAGGGCAAGAAGGTGGTGCTGTTCTCCGTCCCGGGTGCGTTCACGCCGACGTGCGATGCACGCCACCTGCCGGGGTTCGTGCAGCACGCGGCCGATTTCAAGGCGAAGGGCGTCGACACGGTCGCCTGCATGGCCGTCAACGACGTGTTCGTGATGAAGGCCTGGGGCAAGGCGTCGGCCGTCGATGACAAGGTGCTGATGCTCGCCGACGGCAACGGCGACTATGCGAAGGCGCTCGGCCTCGAGATGGACGCGACCGGCTTCGGCATGGGCATGCGCGGCAAGCGCTTCGCCATCGTGGTCGAGGACGGCGTCGCGAAGCAGGTGCTGGTCGAGGGCCCGGGCGAGTTCAAAGTCTCGAGCGCCGAGCACGTACTGAGCGTGCTCTGACGCCGGTCCGCACCCCGCCGTGACGGGAAGATCGGAGCGGGCCCGGGAGCCCGCTCCGGTTCGCCTCAGCCGAGGGCCTTCTCGAACTCCGGCACGATCGCGAACAGGTCGCCCACGAGGCCCACGTCCGCGACCTCGAAGATCGGCGCCTCGCCGTCCTTGTTGATCGCGACGATCGTGCGCGCGTCCTTGATGCCCGTCATGTGCTGGATCGCGCCCGAGATGCCGATCGCCACGTAGAGCTCCGGCGCGATGATCTTGCCCGTCTGCCCGACCTGCAGGTCGTTCGGCACATAGCCCGCGTCCACCGCGGCCCGCGAGGCTCCCACGGCGGCGCCGAGCTTGTCGGCGAGGCTGTAGATGATCTTGAAGCCGTCGGCGCTGCCGAGCGCCCGGCCGCCCGCGACCACGCGCGCCGCGGACTGGAGGTCCGGGCGGCCCGTCGTCGCGCCGGAGCGCGAGACGAAGCGCGTGTGCGTGGGCAACGGAACGCCCGCATCCACTTTCTCGACCGCGGCGCTGCCGCCCGTCGCTGCCGCTTCGAAGGAAGCGACGCGCACCGTGGCGACCAGCACGGCGTCCTGCGGGGCCTCGACGGAAAGCACCGCGTTGCCCGCGTAGATCGGCCGCTTGAACGCGTGCGGGCCGTCGACGGCCATCACGTCGCTCAGCTGCCCGACCTCGAGCAGGGCCGCGACGCGCGGCATCAGGTCCTTGCCGTACGTCGTCGAGGGCCCGAACACGTGCGTGTAGCCCGCTGCGAGCTTCGCCACCTGCGGGGCCAGCACGGCCGCGAGCGGCTCGGCATTGGCCGGATTGTCGGCGAGCAGCACCTTGCCAACGCCCGCGAGGGCCGCGGCCTGCGACGCTACCGACGCGCCGTCCGCGGCGAGCACGAGCACGTCGATGGACGCGCCGGCGACCTGCTTCGCGCAGGTGACGCACTTCGCAGTGCTGGGATTGAGCTTCGCGCCGTCGTGTTCCGCAACGATCAGGATCCTGCTCATCACACCAACCCCTTCTTCTTAAGCGTCTCGACCAGTTCGCCCACGTCCTTGACCATGATGCCCTTCGTGCGCTGCGGCGGCGGCTCGACCCGCACGTTGCGGAACGGGGACGCCTCGCCGATGCCGAAGTCACCGAGGCTCATCGTGTCGAGCGGCTTCTTCTTCGCCTTCATGATGTCCGGCAGCTTCACGTAGCGCGGCTCGTTCAGGCGAAGGTCGACGCTCATGACGGCCGGCAGCTCGACCTCGAGCGTCTCGAGCCCGGCGTCGACCTCTCGCACGACCGTCGCCTTGCCGTCCGCGATGTCGATCTTCGAGCAGGAGACCGCCTGCGGGCGATCCCACAGCGCCGCGAGCATCTGCGGGGCCTGGCCGTTGTCGTCGTCGATCGCCTGCTTGCCGAGCAGCACCAGGAACGGCTGCTCCTTGTCGACCAGCTGGCGGAAGATCCGGGCGACCGGGAGCGGGGCCACCGCGGCGTCGGTCTGGACGAGGATTGCGCGGTCCGCGCCCATCGCGAGCGCGGTGCGGAGCTGCTGCTGCGTGTCGGCCGGGCCGATGCTGACCGCGAGCACCTCGTCGGCGAGCCCGCGTTCCTTGATCCGGAGCGCTTCCTCGAGCGCGATCTCGTCGAAGGGATTGAGGCTCATCTTGACCCCTTCGGTGATCACCCCCGTGTTGTCCGGCTTCACGCGGACCCGGACGTTGTAGTCCACCACGCGTTTGACGCCCACCATGATTCTGCGCACGCGCCTCACTCCTCTGCAGCTCGACGACGACGATGGATGCAATGCAGCATCATACCGCCGGGGGTGGCCCGGCTGCACCGTTGCAGGGCGTCAGTCGTGCCAGCCCCGCCGGTCGTCGAGCTGGCGCGTCAGGTTCACCAGGCGCCGGTAACTCTCATAGCGCCGGGCGTCCACCCGGCCTGACCCGACCGCGGCCTGCACGGCGCAGTGCGGCTCCCTGAGGTGCAGGCAGTCGAGGAACCGGCAGCCGGACGCGAGTGCCGCGATCTCGGTAAACCCCGATTGCACGTCCTTGAGCTCGGAGACCGGCGGGGCGTAGTCGCGGACGCCCGGGGAATCCACGAGCTCGCCCCAGGGAGCCTCCAGGATCGACGACGACGTGGTCGTGTGACGCCCCTCGCCCGAGGCGTGGGACAGCGCTCCCGTGGCCTGGGCGGCGTCTCCGGCAAGCAGGTTGGTGAGGGACGACTTGCCGACCCCCGACTGCCCCGCGAGCAGGCTGCGGCGCCCTGAGAGCCGCGCCACGAGTTCGTCGATGCCGGTGCCCGTGCGCGCCGAGACCGAGATCACGGGCAGACCCATCGCCCTGAGCGGCTCGAGAAACCCCAGGGTGTCGGACTCCGCGGCCAGGTCGCACTTGTTCGAGACGATCAGCGCCGGGATCCCGGCTTGGGCCGCCCCGGCGAGGTAGCGGTCGACCACGAAAGGATCGCAGGCCGGCCGCGGCGAGACCACGACCCCGAGCTGGTCGAGGTTCGCGACCAGTGCCTCGGTGCGGCCGCGGCTGTCGGTCCGCCCGAGCAGGTTGCGGCGGGGCAGGCGCTCGACCACGGCCCACTCGTCGTCCCCCGCGGCGAATGCGAGGCGGACCTCGTCGCCCGCGACCAGGTCGAGGCCGCGACGGCGCAGCTTGCAGGAGACACGTTCGCCGTCGGGACGCCGGACGACGACGCGGCGGCCGTACGACTCGACGACGGTTCCGGTGCCCTCGGTGTCGGTCACGGGGCGTTCGCGGCGCCGGCCGCAAGACCGCGCAGGCGCGCGACCCTCTCGGCCGGCGGCGGGTGCGAATCGTGGAACGCGGAGTAGAGCGGGTCCGGCGTGAGCGTGCTCGCGTTGTCCTTGTAGAGCGCGACGAGCGCGTCGGCGAGCGCCCGGGCGTCGCTGTGCCGTGCGGCGAACGCGTCCGCCTCGAATTCGTGGCGGCGCGACCACGCGGCCAGCAGGGGCGTCGCGATCCACGTGAAGACCGGCGTCACGAGCAGGAAAAGGATGAGGGCCGCCGCGTCGCTCGGCTGCGGTACGCCGAGTGCCTCGTAGAACCACGCCTGGCGGGCGAGCCACCCGAGCAGCGCAAATCCCGCAAGGCTCGTGACCGCACTGACCGCGAGCCGCTGAGGAATGTGCTTCAGCTTGAAATGGGCCAGTTCGTGGGCCAGCACCGATTCGACCTGCGGCGGCGTGAGCCGGGCGAGCAGCGTGTCGAAGAACACGATGCGCTTTTCGCGGCCCAGCCCGGTGAAATACGCGTTGCCGTGCGCCGACCGGCGCGAGCCGTCCATGACGAACACCGACTTCGCCCGGAAACCGCAGCGGGCGAGCAGCGCGTCGATGCGCTCGCGCAGCGCGGCGTCCTCGAGCGGCGCGAAGCGGTTGAAGAGCGGCGCGATGAGCACTGGCCACGCCCAAGTGACCAGCAGCGAGAAGCCGATCCAGGCGAGCCACGCGACGAGCCACCAGCGCGGGCCCGCGCCCTGCATGATCCAGAGCACGGCAGCCGTGACGAGTCCCCCGAGCAGCAGGCCGAGTGCGTAACCCTTGAGGTGGTCTGCCAGAAAGACGCCCGGCGTGGTTCGGTTGAAACCGAACCGCGCCTCGAGCCGGAACGTGCGGTAGATCGAGAAGGGCAGTCCCGCAAGCGCGGCGACCGCGAAGACGCCGATCACGTGCAGTGTGCCTCCGAGCAGCGACGGGCCTGCGAGCCGGGTGGCCCAGTCACCGATGAACGCGATGCCGCCACCCAGTGTCAGTAGCAGCAGCACCGCCACGTCGTACGCATGGTCGACCATCCCGAGGCGTTGCTTTGCGATGGTGTATTCGGCGGCCTTGCCGTGCTCCGTATCCGATACGACCGCTGCGAAATCCGGGGGCACGTGCCGGCTGCGTTCGCGGACGAATACGATCTGCCGGGCGGCGAGCCACAGTTGTGTGACTGTCCGCGCCGCTAGCGCCAGCAGGAAAAGCAGGGTAAACGTATGCATACCGGAGGTCGCAAAGGCGGGCCCGAGCTTATCCTTTGCTAGAATGCGGGACAAACCATTCGAGTAGGGATGCTTTGCGAACGGCCATGACGGATAAGTCCGACAATCTGATATGGATCGACCTCGAAATGACCGGGCTCGATCCTGATCGCGACCGGATCATCGAGATCGCGACGGTGGTGACGGACCACAACCTGCAGATTGTCGCAGAGGGTCCCGTCATCGCGATACACCAGCCCGATTCGCTGCTCGCCCAGATGGACGCATGGAACCGCGAGACGCACGGCAGCTCGGGCCTGCTCGACCGCGTGCGACGGAGCGAGTATTCGGCCTGGGACGCGGAGCAGCGCACGCTCGAGTTTCTCTCCGTTTACGCGCAGTCCGGCTCCTCGCCGATGTGCGGCAACAGCATCTGCCAGGATCGGCGTTTCCTGGCCCGGGAGATGCCGATGCTCGAGAAATTCTTCCACTATCGCAACCTGGACGTGAGCACGCTCAAGGAGCTTGCGCGACGCTGGGCGCCGGAGGTGCTTGCGGGCGTGCAGAAGGCCTCGCGTCATCTTGCGCTGGACGACGTGAAGGAGTCGATCCAGGAGCTGGATCATTACCGGCGGAAGTTCTTGAAGGTTGGTTAGATAGCGTTCTTGGCTGGACTGCACTGCCAGCGCGGTCTTACGAATAACTAGAACCATGAATAGCGCTTTTCAGCTCGGAGTCTTGAAGGCAGCCAACGCGTGTATACGGCCGCTCGTACGGATGTTAATGCGTTCGGGGGTCGTGTACGACCAGCTCGATGAGATAGTGCGCTCGGCATTCGTTCAAGAGGCGCTAGGGGAGCGTGACGGTCGCGGACGGAAGACGAATGTGTCTCGGGTGGCGATTCGCACGGGCTTGCCGCGCAAAGAGGTTACTCGGATCAAGATGGAGCTGGAGTCTCCAGAAGGCGCCGTCGAGTCGAAGGAGGAGTCCCGCTATCACGCAGGCCATGCCGCTCGAGTGCTGCAGGTCTGGCATTCTGATCCGCGTTACTTGACCGACAGCGGCGAACCGCGGGCTCTACCTTTTGCCGGCGAACAACTTAGCTTCAATTCAATTGTCAGAATTGTGGGAGGCGACCTTCCGCCTGGCGCGGTCCGGGCTGAGCTTATAGACGCTGGAGCGGTGACTCTCGACGAGAACGGAAATCTGAGAGCTCTCAAACGCCATTTTGTTCCGGGCGACGTGGGTGCCGAACTGCTTGTCGGCCTCACTCACTTCGTGGTTCCGGTTCTGGAAGGACTCGCGAGGAACACTGATCGATCCAATACAGTTCCGTTTATCCAGCGCCTGGCATATTCGGACCGCCTTGCACCTGAAGCTGTTCCGCTATTTCGCCACATCGCCAGGGAGCGGACATCGGATTTCGTTCAATCCGTGGACGACTGGCTAGCTTCGAATGAGCTCCCCCCAGATGCGAATCCCGCCAACGACAGCCGCGTGGCGCTGGGAGTGTTCTATTTTGAAGGCCCTCCGCTGGCGATAGAATCTAGCTCTGCTTTCGATAAGAAGGAATAAAAAATGGCCCGACGTCTGCGAGACGTCGGGCCATTATCGTCACATTCCTACGTGGTTACTGCGGATGCGGCGAGTCTTTAATCGAGCGCCACGAGGTCGTTGGCTTCTAGCGCGGCAGCCGCACTAGCTTGAACTCCGCTAACCATTATCCGCTGCCCAGGCTTGATCTCGACTGACTTTCGTCCGAGAAGTTGGGCGAAACTTACCTTAAGACTCCCGATTGAAAGAGTTGCGTCCGCCGGATTCACGCGATCGATCTTGCCTGCAACAAGGATTCGCGTAACCCCCGGGATGTACACGGAATTCGTCAGTACAACTCTATCGGCTTTGAGGCTATTGCCGCGTCCCTTTTGCCCGAAGACGGCGCCGACAATAACTTCGCCAGTCTCAATTCGATACTTAAGTCCCTGCAGATTACGGCCGGCAATGAAGGTTTGGCCTGCGATAGCAATGGTCGACTTGGACAGATCGATGCTCTGTATCGGTCCATAGGCCACAAGGCCGACCGCCCGGGCTGCGCTGATGTCTCCACCGATGATGGCGTTGGTATCGCCGCCGATGATCGCGTCGGTGTCGCCACCGATGATGGCTCGCTTCGACTTGCGCTGGTCACCACCGATGATGGCGTTGGTGTCGCCGCCGATGATCGCGTCGGTGTCACCGCCGATGCTGGCCCGCTTCGACTTCCGCAGGTCGCCACCGATGATGGCGTTGGTATCGCCACCGATGATGGCGTTGGTGTCGCCGCCGATGATCGCGT
>RPQJ01000060.1 GCA_003819815.1 Lysobacterales bacterium | reverse complement strand
TCGCGGCGCCGCGCCGGTCCTCGTCGTCGAAGACGAATTTCGCGGGCGGCAGCTGCTCCTGGTAGGTCCAGATCGGCCATTGCTCGTCGTAGATGTTGAGCTCGGGCGACACCCTCACGAGCTCGACGTTCGCCTCGTAGTAGGCGTCCACCGTGCCCACGTCGCGCCAGTAGTTCTGGGCCTTCGTGCGCACGTCCTCGAAGGGATAGGCGAAGACGCGCAGCTTGTCGATCGCGTCCGGGACGATGTTCTTGCCGAAATCGTGCGCGGAGGCGGGATCCTCCGCGTCCGCGCGCAGCAGGCGCTCGAGGAGCCGCGGATTGAACACGTAGATGCCCATCGAGGCGAGCGCGACGTCGGGGCGGCCCGGGATCGGCTCGGGATCCGTCGGCTTCTCCTGGAAGCGCAGCACGCGGTTCGACTCGTCGACCGTGAGCACGCCGAACTCGCGAGCGCGCTCGCGCGGCACCTCGACGACACCGACCGTGATGTCGGCTTCCTTCTCGACGTGGAAGCCGATCATCGGACCGTAGTCCATCTTGTAGATGTGGTCGCCGGCGAGCACCAGCACGTGCAGCGGCCGGTGTGCGCGGATGATCTCCATGTTCTGCCACAGGGCGTCGGCCGTGCCCATGTACCAGTCCGTGCCCTTGCGCTGCTGGGCCGGGATGATCTCGACGAACTCGCCGAACTCGCCGCGCAGGTAGCCCCAGCCGCGCTGGATGTGCTGGATCAGCGAGTGCGCCTTGTACTGCGTGAGCACCGAGATCTGGCGGATCCCCGAGTTGACGCAGTTCGAGAGCGCGAAATCGATGATCTTGAACTTGCCCCCGAACGGGGTGGCCGGCTTGCAGCGGTCCTCCGTCAGGTGGCGCAGCCGCTCGCCGCGCCCTCCCGCCATGATGATGGCGAGCGTCCCGCGGGTGAGACGGCTGAGGTAGCGCCTGGGCGCGAACAGTCTCTGTTGCTCGGTCGACATCCCGTTCCCTGCCCCGTCTGTATCGACGGGATGTTACCGAGTGGTGGCGCCGACCGACACCGCACGATCCGCAGCGGGGGGTGGATCCCCGCAATTGCCGTCGGGCCCGAGTACCTGACCGGCAGCCTGATGTTCTGACCGAATAATAATGTTGACTGAGTACTAGTGTTCGATGTCTACTACTATTCACCAAGTTAGCCAGGCGACATCCCATGGCGACTGAACCCCCGGTCGGCGATCCCGGCGTCGACGATTCCGGCCTGCAGACCCGCAAGTTCCAGCGCGAGTTGAGCGCCGGACTGACCTCACTGGTGCTCCTCGCCGTGCTCGCCGACGCGGACGAGGATCTCTACGGCTACGAGATCGCGCGTCGCCTGACGGGCGATCCCGCATCCGTCGGGCCGTTCAAGCAGGGCGCGCTGTACCCGGTGCTGCGGAACCTGAGCGCCGCCGGGATGCTGTCGAGCCGGGTCGTCCCGTCGTACTCCGGGCCGCCCCGCCGCTACTACCGCATCACGCCGCTGGGGCGCGAGGCGCTCGCCGCCTGGCGCGGCACCTGGCACCAGACCCGCGACTTCGTCGACGCTACGCTCGATCGGTCCGCCGCACCGGAGACGACGCCATGACCGCAGCCACGCCACGCACGGTGGAACAGTACCTGGAGGCCTTGAGGGCCGCCCTGCAGGACGCGGACCGGGCGCTCGTCCAGGATGCGCTCTACGACGCCGAGGAGCACCTGCGCGCGGAGCTCGCGCAGCACCCCGGCGAGGCCGAGACCGACGTGCTCGCGCGCATCGTCACGAGCTACGGAGCTCCGGACGAGGTGGCCGACGCGTATCGGGCGAACGAAGCGACGATCCAGCGCGCGCTGCGTGCACCGCAGCCGCGCGTGCACGCCTCGACGCTCGGGCGATTTTTCGGCGTGTACACCGATACACGCACTTACCTGTCTCTGCTGTACCTGCTGCTCGCGCTCATCACGGGCGTCGCCTACTTCACCTTCGCCGTCACCGGCCTGTCGATGTCGCTCGGACTGGCGGTGCTCATCATCGGGATCCCGTTCTTCCTGCTGTTCATCGGCATCGCGCGCGTGCTCGCGCTGGCCGAGGGACGCATCGTCGAGGCACTGCTGGGCACCCGCATGCCACGTCGTCCGCGCTATTCCGACCGGGAGCGCCCGTTCCTCGCGCGCGTCGTCGCGATGCTCAAGGATCCGCGGACGTGGAGCACCCTGCTCTATTTCGTGCTGATGCTGCCGCTCGGCATCTTCTACTTCACGTTCGCCGTCGTCGGGCTCCTGGTGTCGGTCATGCTCGTCCTCGCGCCCATCGTCGTCCTGCTCTACCATGCCGGCCTGATTCACATCGACGGCGTGGTCGGAGGGCCCAACGAGGCCCTGCTGCCCCTCATCTCGCTCCTCGGGCTGCTGCTGCTCACGGGCACGCTGCACCTCGCGCGAGGCATCGGATACCTGCATGGTCAGCTCGCAAAGGCGCTGCTCGTCGACTCGTCCCAGGCCCTCTGATCCCCGCGTACGGCTGGCCGGCACGCTACTCGCCGCCCTGCTCGTCCTCTCGAGCGGCTGCAGCCGCGCCGGCGACGACGCCGCGACGGGCGACGCGGCAGCCTCCGATCCCGCGGCGTCAGCGGCGACGAACGAATCGGCGGCCGACGAACTGCAGTGCCGCCCGGTCGCGGGCGGCCTGCTGCAGGCGCGTCTGCAGGGCGCGATCGACGCCGAACTCGGCTGGGGCCCCGACACGATCCACTGCCTGGGCGGCGTCCGGCCGCAGCGCGACGGCATCCGGTTGATTTTCAAGGGCAACGCGCCGGGCAGCGGTCCGCTGCTCATCGTGCTCGGCGCCGCGCCCGTGCGGCCGGGCGAGTCGGCGCGCAACGTGCCCGTCAACGTCACCGTCGTGCGCGAGGGGGCCGGCGAGTTCTACGCGACCCAGGGCGAGGACAAGTGCGCCTTCGACGAGCTGAAGCAGACGCCGGTGCCCGGTGCCCCGCACCGCTATCGGCTCGAGGGCCGCGGCTACTGCACCCAGCCGGCGCGCGCCGTCGGCGGCGACGGCGCCGTGCTGGTCTCTCGATTCGACGTGATCGCGACGGTCGACGACCCGCCGGCAAGCGAGCCCTCCGGCGTCACGACCGCGGGCCAGGCGCCGTGACCCGAAGACCTGCGTACGGCGGCAGGCCGACTGTCGCCACGGCGCTGCTCATGGCGCTGTGGATTTGCGGTGCGCTCTTCCCTGCGGCAGGGCCGGCACGGGCGGATGGTCCGCTGCCCCTCGAGGCATTTCCCCGCGAAACCATCGTGATCGAGACGCGGAGCGCCCGGCGCCACGTGTTCGATGCCTGGCGTGCCGACGCCCCGGAAACACGCGCACAGGGCCTGATGTTCGTCCGCAGCCTGAAGCCCGACCAGGCGATGATCTTCGTGTATGCCCGCGCCGAGCGGGCCTCGATGTGGATGAAGAACACGCTGATCCCGCTGGACATGCTGTTCGTCGATGCCGAGGGCTGCATCGTGCACCTGCACGAGCGGGCCACTCCCGGCAGCCTCGCCACGATCGAGGCCGGCGGGCCCGTCGAGCTCGTGGTGGAACTCGCGGGCGGCACCGCCCGCACGCTCCGGATTTCGGTGGGCGACCAGGTGGTCCGGCCGGATGCCGGCTGGCCCGAGCGGCCGGGCCGCTGCGCCACGGGCCCCTGAACGCGGGCAGTCCGGCCGTTCCATGCCTTCCCGGCGGCGCGGGGCGCGACCTGCAAGCCTGAATCGCCATTGTTGCGTCGCGGCAACGCAACACTCCGGGTCTCTGTCGCCCTCACGCAACGCCACGTCCGCGTGCGACGCTGTTCATCGCAGCCGCGGCAATGGCGCGAAACATCGTGTACTGGGCGCAACAAGCCCTTCACAGTAGGTATTTCCCCGTGTAGGATCCGCCTCCACTTGTGACCGCCGCGCAACGGCAGCGGGGGATCACGGGGGATGTCGTAGCTCACGAACCGCCACAAGGGCGGACGTGGTTCAGTCACTGGATCTTTTCTACACCTCGTCGGAGGAACTGATGGCCAATCGCAACGTTGCGCATGCAGTGCGGGTCGCGCTGCTTGCAGCCGGCGCCACCGCTGCCGCTGCATACACTACGGTGAGCTTCGCGCAGGAGCAGGAGCTCGAGGAAGTCGTCGTCACGGGTTCGCGCGTCAAGCGCGTGGACGTCGAGACGGCCTCCCCGGTCTTCACGTTCGACTCTCAGTCGCTGAGCCTCGGTGGTGCGGCGACGATGGGTGAAATCATCACCCGGGCGCCCTCGATCGCGGGCGCCGCGACCAACCCGCAGGTGAACAACGGTGGCGGCACGGGCGCGACCACGGTCTCGCTGCGCGGCCTCGGCTCGGACCGCACCCTGGTGCTGGTCAACGGCCGCCGCTCGATCCTCGGCGCGGACATCAACTCGATCCCGATGAACTTCGTCGAGCGCGTCGAGATCCTGAAGGACGGCGCCTCGGCGACGTACGGCTCGGACGCGATCGGCGGCGTGGTGAACTTCATCACGCGCCAGGAGTTCGAGGGCGTCGAAGCCTCCTACCAGTTCGGCATCACCGAGCGCGGCGACGCCGACCAGAACGTCGTGACGTTCACGCTGGGCACGGGTTCGGACCGCGGCAACTTCATGATCGGCGGCAACTTCAACGACCGCAAGCCGGTCCGTTCGCCGGATCGTCCGTTCTCCGAGCAGCCCTGGGCCCTGTACTACGGCGAAAAGATCTCGCTCGGCTCGAGCCGCATCCCGAACGGCTACTTCAACGTGTCGCGTGACGCGCTGCTCGCCTCGGGCTTCGTGCCGGATGCGCGCTGCAGCACGACCGCCAGCCGTCTTGCCGTTACCCGTCGCGACGGCGCGTCCGGCGCCACGGGCGCGGACTTCCGCTGCTACGTCGGCGGCGGCCCGAACAACGACAGCTACAACTTCCAGGGCTCGAACGTCGTCGTGACCCCGCAGGAGCGCTACGGCCTGTTCGTGCAGGGCTCGTACGACCTGACGGACAACCTCGAGGCGTTCTTCGAGGGCACGCAGCACTTCACCGAGTCGTCGTTCCTGATCGCGCCCGAGCCGTTCGACGGCCGTCCGGCCCCGATCGGCGCCGGCGTCGTCGTGTCCGCGGACAGCTACTTCAACCCGTTCGGCGAGGACATCGAAGACTCGCGCAAGCGCCTGCTCGACGTGGGCCCGCGTACCGGCGAGTTCACGACGAACCGCTTCGAGGCCACCGCCGGCCTGCGCGGCGACGTGTTCACCGACTGGAGCTGGGAACTCTTCGGCACCTACGGCACGGAACTCGTCAACGAGCGTTCGAAGGGCGAGCTCTACTCGCCGCGCCTGGCGCAGGCGCTCGGCCCATCGTTCCTCGACACCGACGGCACCGTGAAGTGCGGCACGCCGGGCAACGTCATCGACGACTGCATCCCTTACAACATCTTCGCCCCGTCCGACCCGGAGGCCCTCGCGGCCCTCGTGCCGGAACGTCACGGCATCTATGACGAGACGAACATCCACGCCGGCTTCAACCTGAGCGGCGACCTGTTCGAGCTGCCGGCGGGCGCGGTGGGTTCGGCGTTCGGCTACAGCTACGATCGCTACGAGCAGAACGACCAGCCGGACTGGCTCGAGCAGCAGGGCCTGACCTCGGGCAACAAGGCCACGGCGTCCCGCGGTTCGTACTCGGTCGACACGGTGTTCGCGGAACTGCTCGTGCCGGTCGTCAAGGACCTGCCGGGCGTGTCCTCGCTCAACGTCTCGCTGGGCGCGAGCTACGCGGACTACAGCAACTTCGGCGACACGACGAACTGGAAGGTCGGCCTCGAGTGGCGTCCGATCAGCGACCTGCTGGTCCGCGGCACCTACGCGACCGTCTTCCGTGCGCCGAGCCTGAACGACCTGTACGACGGCCTCAGCGAGAGCGCGGATTCGTTCAACGATCCCTGCAACAACCTGACGGCCGCTATCCTGGCCTCGAATCCGTTCGCGGCCGGAGCCTGCGAGAACGTCGTGGCGGACGGCACGTTCGAGCAGACGGACAGCCAGACGGGCGCCATCGTCGGTGGCAACCCGGACACGCTGCCCGAGGACGGCGAGGTGTACACGGCCGGCTTCCTCTGGAACCCGGACTGGAACAACTCGGCGATGGAGTTCTCGGTCGACTACTACAACGTCAGCCTCGAGAGCACGATCGGCACGATCGGCACCAACACGATCCTGCGCAAGTGCTTCACCGAGGGCCTGTTCTGCAACCTGTTCGAGCGTAATGCGTTCGGCGAGGTGGCCTCGGTCACCAACACGACGCAGAACGTCGGCGACCTCGAGGCGGACGGCCTCGACTTCGGCTTCGGGTACAACTTCGGCGAGACGAACTGGGGCAGCTTCCGGTTCCGCATGGACGCGACGTACCTGCTGAGCTGGGACAACGAGCAGATCGCGGGCGATCCGACCACCCTCGAGGAGCGCGCCGGCACGTTCACGGATTCGTCCGCGGGCGGCGACGGTCACTTCGCCGAGTGGCGCGGCCTGGGCACGCTGCTGTGGAACATGGGCGACTTCGATGCCGCAGTCTCCACCCGCTACGTGGGTGAGGTCACGGAGTTCGTGAACAACACGAACTGCGACGTGTCGCAGCGTTCCGATGACGACCTGTGCCCGCGCGACATCGACGACCAGTGGACCACGGACGTCGAGTTCGGCTACATGGCCGAGGCCTGGGGTACGAAGTTCACGGTGGGCATCAACAACGTGACCGACAACCTCGCCCCGATCATCTACTCGGGCTTCAACGGCACCACGGACGTGCGTACGTACGACGGCATCGGCCGCTTCTACTTCGTGCGCGTGAACTGGAAGCTGTAACCAGCCTCTCCTCCTCCGCGGCCGCGAGGCCGCGGAGGGTGGAACCCTCAGGCCCCGGGGATGCAAGTCCCCGGGGCTTTTTCTTTGCGCGACGAAAGGGGTGGCATCGCCTTTTCCCGACGGCGATACTTTCCGGATGCGCTCACTCGCCGACTACATCGTGACCTGGGACGACGCGCTCGCTCCCGCGGTCTGCGACCGGATCATCGCCACCTACCACGAACTCTCGCGGTTCCACCAGCCGAACGGAGCCGGCGTGCGTCCGGGGCTCGACGACAGCGCGTGGACCGAGCTCGACGTCTCGGCCCACGCCGACCAGGCCTTCAACCGCTACATCGAGGGCGAGGTGCTGAGCCACTTCGAGGAGTACAAGGCGCGGCTCGGCCTCTCGCTCCCCATCTCGCCGGTACGCAAGCTGAGCCCGCTGATCATGAAGCGCTACGCGGCGACGGCCGGCCAGCGGTTCCAGCTGCACTTCGACTCGCTCGGCGAGGTCTGCAACCGGTACATGGTCTTCCTCTGGTACCTCAACGACGTGGCCGAGGGCGGCGAGACCGTGTTCCCGGACCTCGGCGCGAGTGTCGCGCCACGGGCGGGACGGATGCTGATGTTCCCGCCCTACTGGATGTACCAGCACGCGGCCCTGCCGCCGCGCTCGGGCGACAAGTACATCATCTCCTGCTACGCGCTCTACTGAGCGGGCGCCTGCCGTGCCGGAACTGGTCGTATCGCCCGATGCCGTCGCCCGCTTCGTCCGTGGCGGCGCGCGTCTCCACAATGCGCACGTCGCGCAAGGTCCGATCACGACGCGCGACCCGGCCGTCATCGAGGTGCTGCTGCAGTTCGTCGAGCCACAGGATCCGGGCGCATTGCGCGCGCGGGTCGCGGAGCCGCACCGACAGGGTTACGACCAGCTCATCGATACCCTCGCCCGCGCCGGAATCCTGGTGGCCGCCGCGACAGCGGACGCTCGCGGCTCGCAAGCCGGGGATCGCATGGCGCACGTCCGGCGCCAGCTCGGATTGCTCGCGACGGCCGCGGCGGAGCTGGCCGGGGACGTCGCAGCGCTCGGGCCTCACGCGCTCGGGCCGCTCGATGCAGGCGTGCCGCTCGAGCACCGCCTCGAGTCGATCGTGGCAGCCCTGGGCTCGCTCAGGGAACATCTCGGCGAGGCGCGCCGGATTCAACTGGCGCAGCAGCTCGAGGAACTCAGGCGGGCCGGCTTGCTGGATGACCCTAAGCTGCACCTTGGCGCAGGCGCTCGCCGCCTCGAGGGCTGGATCAACGTCGACGTGCACCCCGCCCCGCTCTCGCTCAACCTGACCCGTGGACTGCCGTTCGCGGACTCGAGCGTGCGCGTCATCTTCGCCTCGCACCTGTTCGAGCACCTGTACTACCCGAACCAGGCGTTGCGCTTCCTCGCCGAGTGCCGGCGAGTACTGAGACCCGGCGGCCGGCTGCGACTGGTCGTGCCGGACATCGAGCGCTACATCCGGGCCTACGCCGCAGGCGACGATGCGTTCTTTACGGAGCGTCGACGGACGTGGCAGGGGCTGCCCGAGGGCCGCACCCACCTCGAGGAATTCCTCTCCTATGCGGGCGCGGGTCCCGATCCGGCGACCTTCCTCGACAGCCACAAGTACGCCTACGACTATGCGACGCTCGCGAGGCTCCTCGCGCGCGCCGGATTCGTCGACGTCGCGCGCAGCACGTACATGGGCAGCGACCTGCCGGACCTGCGCGTCGACGAGGCGAGCGAGGTTGCGGGTGCGACGAGCGAGGGCCGACACTATTCGCTGTTCGTCGAAGCGACGGCACCGCCTGCCGGTCCGGCCGCCGCCGCGCCGCAGCCATGAGCGCGCGTTTTCCCCAGGATGCGCTCGCAGCGCTGCAGGGCGGTGACCCGCTCACCGCGGAGCTCCTCTGCCGCCGTCGTCTCGGCATCTATCCACGGGACGCGGCGGCGCGCGCGTTGCTGCCGGTCGCGCTGCTGCACCAGCAGCGCCACGAGGCGGCGCTGCCGCTGCTCGAGACGCTTGCTGCGGAGAAACCCGACGATGCGTCGCATGCGCTCAATCTCGGACTGGCGCTGATCGCGCTCGGGCGCGTCGACGAGGCGATTCCGCGGCTCGAGCGCGCCACGCGACGCTGGCCGAAGGACGCACGGATGCGTGCCACCCTGGGTCATGCGAGGCTGCAACGAGGCTATGCCGCCGCCGCAGCCGCGGACCTCGAGGCCGCGCTCTCGCTCGAGCCACGGGATGCCCACGCCGCGTCCCTGCTCGCTCGAGCCCTCGTCGAGGCTGGCGGCCGTTCGCAGCAGGCGAGCGAACTCGCGGATGCGCTGCTTCGCGCAGGGCCGAGGGAACCCGCGACTTTGATCGAGCTGGCGCTCGCCCTCGTGGGGCTGCAGCGGGACGCGGATGCGGAGCGCTGCCTCGACGAGGCGCGACGGATCGACCCGTCTTCGCACCACGCCGCGATGCAGCTCGCCTACCTCTACGAACGCCAGAACCGGCTCGACTCGGCAACGCTGCAGCTGGAATCGGTGGGACCGGCGACGCGTGGCGACCCGCTGTGGCAACTGGTCCGTGGACGACTGCAGCGACGCTGCCGGGCATTTGATGAATCGAGGGCGACGCTCGAGGCGCTGCTGCGTCGGCAGCCGACCGGCCCCGTCGCCGCCGAAGCCGCCACGGAACTCGGCAAGGCCCTGCACGAGCTCGCGCAGCACGACGCCGCCTACGAGGCGTTCGAGCACGCGAACCAGCTGATGCTCGAGATCGAGTCAGGGGGTCGCGACGGCCGCCCCGCCGCGGACGACCAGGGCTCGTGGTTGCTGCGGACGTACGGGCGCGAGGAAGTTGCAGCCTGGTCCCCGCCGGTAGCATCCGCCGAGCGAGCGCCGATCTTCGTCGTCGGCTTCCCCCGCTCCGGCACGACGCTGCTCGAGAACATGCTCGACGCGCACCCTGCGCTTCAGGCGCTCGAGGAGAAGCCCGCGGTCGACGCGATGCTCGCCGTGCTCGAGCAGCATGGCGGCGTCGACGCGGGTCTCGCGCGGATGGACGAAGTCCTGGCCGCCGAATGCCGTGACGCGTACTGGTGCGAGGCCGCGCGACACGTCGAGCTGCGGGACGACGCCCGCCTCGTCGACCGCTACCCCCTCAACATGGCGCGGCTCGCCGTCGCGTCACGCGTCTTCCCGGGCGCGAAGTTCGTGCTGGCGGTGCGGCACCCGTGCGACGTCGTGCTGTCGTGCTTCATGCAGAACTTCCGCATCGCCGACGGCACCGAGGGATTCCACACGCTCGCGAACGGCGCGCGCATCTACGACCGGCTGATGCGGAAGTGGCTCGCAGAGGTCGAGGCCTTCACGCCCCCGCTGCACGTGCTGCGCTACGAGGACTTCGTGACGGACGTCCGCGGGCATGCCGAACGCCTGGCTGCCTTCCTCGGCGTCGCGTGGGACGATGGCCTGCTCGATCCGGCCGGCCACGCGCGCTCGCGCGGCCGCATCCACACGCCGAGCTACGCGCAGGTCGTGCAGCCGGTGTACACCACCGCCGTCGCCCGCTGGCGGCACTACGAACGACACTTCGGCGCGGCCCTCGGGGTACTGGCACCCTGGGCACGTCACTGGGGATACGACGCACCATGAAATTAGCAAACCCGTTCTACCGGCTGCCCCTGCGCTTCGACGTCGAGCGCCTGCGCGCCGAGGTAGCCGCAATGCCGCCGGACGCCTGGTCGCGGCACCCCAACGATTACGCCGGCAACACGGCCGCGCGCCTGATCACCGTCGGCGGCGGCCAGAACGATGCCGTCGGCGGGGCCATGGCAATGACGCCTGCGCTGCGCAACAGCCCCTATCTGCAGCAAATGCTCGCGAGCTTCCGCACCGTGATCTCGCGCTGCCGGCTGATGCGCATCGCGCCCGGCGAGGCCGTGCCCCAGCACAGCGACGTCAACTACCACTGGTTCTACCGCACGCGCATCCACGTCCCGATCTTCACGCGGCCCGAGGTGCGCTTCTTCTGCGAGGATCAGGAAGTCCACATGGCCTCCGGCGAGGCGTGGATCTTCGACAACTGGCGGCAGCACAAGGTGCTGAACCCTACCGACGAGCCGAGGGTGCACCTCGTGGCCGACACGACGGGCACGTCGTACTTCTGGGGCCTCGTCGCACAGGCACAGACGGGGAGCTTCGAGCAGCCGGACCCGCGCTGCCGGCTCGTGCCGTTCGAAACGTCGCAACGCGTCACGCTGCTCATCGAACGCTACAACGTCGCGGCCGTCATGCCGCCTGCCGAGGTGGAGCAGCTCGCGTTCGACCTGATGGGCGACCTCGCGCCTGCGGACGAGAGCCCCGAGGCGGTCGCCGCCATCGGTCCCTTCGTGCAGGCCGTCGTCGACTTCACGCGCGACTGGCGCTCGCTGTGGAGCCTGTTCGGCGACTCCGCCGAGGGCCGGCGGCACTACGAGCAGCTGATCGAGCACCTGCACGGCAAGGTGCGCGGCGCGCCGGTCGCCGTGGCCTCGGTCGGCGTGATGGCGGAGCACGTCCTGAACACGCGCATCCTCGAGCACGTGCTCGGCCCGTCCGCCGGCCGCACGCGCGATGCCGCCGAATTCAACCGCACGACCCCGGCATCGGGCGCGGGCAGCCCGGCGCCCGGAAGCACGACCCCCGCCTCGACCGCAGCGACGCCGAAAGTAGGCTTCACGGCCGACCTGCTCAAGGGCGCTGCCACTGCGCGTTCGACGCCGGCCGTGCAGCGGGCCGCCGCCCCGTCCCCTGCGACGGCGAGGACCCCGATCGAGCGCCCGGTCGTGATCCTGAGCGCACCGCGCGCCGGCAGCACCCTGCTCTTCGAGACGCTGGCGCAAGCTCGCGATCTGTACACGATCGGTGACGAGAGCCACGCGCTCATCGAGAGCATCGACCGATGGCGCCCGGGCGGCGGCACGGTGACGTCGAATCGGCTCACGGCGTCGGACGCGACACCGGACCTCGTCGACGAACTGCGCCGTCGGTTCGCGGGCGAACTGCGCGACCGGTCGGGCAAGGCGCCAGTGGCGGGCCGGTCGGTCCGGCTGCTCGAGAAGACGCCCAAGAACGCGTTGCGCGTGCCGTTCCTGCTCGAGGTCTTCCCCGACGCGCTCTTCGTCTTCCTGCACCGCGATCCACGCGCCAACCTGAGCAGCATCATCGAGGCGTGGCATTCGGGCGGCTGGGTGACGTACCGGCAGCTCCCGGACTGGGAGGGCGACTGGTCGCTGTTGCTGCCACCCGGCTACGGGGCTCTGCGCGGCCGGCCGGTCGAGGAGATCGCCGCCTTCCAGTGGAGCGAGGCAAACCGGACGATACTCGACGACCTGGGCGCCATGCCGCCGGACCGCTGGACGGAGGTGCGCTACGAGGACTTCGTCGCGGACCCGCAGCGCGAGACGCGTCGTTTGATCGAATTCGCGGGGCTGGCGATGGACGACGCGCTCGAGGCGTACGTTTCGGCCGGCCTGCCGAATTCGCGGTACACCCAGTCCGCTCCGGATCCGGACAAGTGGCGCCGCAACGAAGGTGCGATCCTGCGGGTCCTGCCGGTGGTTGCCGACGTGGCGCAGCGGCTCGGGCGCTGGCCGGTCGAGTGAGGAGCAGGTACGATCCGCTTACGTCAGGCGCTGCCGGACGAACCCCACATCCGCCGGTGCCGCAGGAGAAAAATTATGACTTTCAAGAACATCTGGATGGGTTGCCTCGCGGCAGGCCTCATGTCGGCTGCTGCGATGCCTGCCGTGGCGGAAGAGGCCGTCGGTTCGGACGCCGCAGCCAAGGCGGCCGACGAGGCGGTCGAGCAGTTCAGCTGCCGCTATGAGCGGCCGACCGGATCCCGCAAGGCCGTCAAGGTCTGTCGGGCCAAGTCCTCCATCGAGGAGGACGCGGACGGTTCGCGTCGCGCGATGGACAAGATGAAGCACTACGCGAACCCGGCGGCGGCCCCGGCGAGCGGCGGCTGACGCGCCCCTTCACTGCTCGCGGCGCACCCGGATTCCGCCCGAGGACTTCGGGCCCGTTGCCATGTACGAGCCGAGCGCCGCCTTGCGGATCGTGATCGTGTCGCCCGGGTAGAACCGCTGGCGCGGCGTCGGTTCGGTCTGCGACCACACCTGCCCGTTCTCTAGCGTCAGCCGGAACCGGTCGTACTGCAGCGGCTTCACTGCGGTGACGCGGCTCTCGACGCTCTCGATCTCGGGCGGCTTCTCGGGCTTGCGGCGCTGCTGTTGCTCGGGGGTGAGTCCGAAGGTCTCTTCCTGCGACGCCGGCGAGGCCGCCTGGGCTGCTGCCGCTGGCGCCGGGGCAATGGGCTCCACCGTGGCCCCGGATGCCCGGGCTGGAGCCTCCGGTGCCGCCGCCGCGATCGGCGCCGGTGGCACTGCGGCTGCCACCCCAGCCGCTGCGCCCGCGACGGCGGCGGGTACTGCCGCGGCCGAAGACGTGCCCGGGGCAGCCGACGTCGACGTCGACGTCGCAGCACGCGCCGGGGAAGCTGCGGCGCGCGGCGGGAACAACTCGTCGTAGCACGCGAGGCGTGCCCGGTCGTCCGCGAGGGCGGCACAGTTCGACACCGCCTGCACGTCGACCGCTGCGGCAAGCCCCATCACCACGATCCAGTCGAGCACGATTCGATCTCCGACTCCGGCCGATCCGTCCGGGCGCGCAGTATCGCGCGGCAGGCCCGGCATTGCGAGGAGCCGCTAGAATTCCGCCATGCACGACCTTGCCTCCCTGCCGGAGATCGACAAGTTCGAGTGGATCGGCGCCGGCTGCGCCCGGCTGCCGATTGCCGTAGACGCGTTGCAGGTCCGCGCCGAAGTCGATGCACTGCCCGCCGAGTTGTGGGGCAGCCGCGGCGGTCGCGGTGGCGTGCACGATCGCGCCGAGGCGATCTGGCTGCGTGGCTACGCTCCGGCCGAACGCCGTCCGGAGATCGACGAACGCGAGCCGTTCGCCCGGCTGCCGACGCTGCGCCGTCTCGTCATGGAGACGATCCCGGCGACGCCGCTGCGTTGCGTCCTCGCGCGGCTCGCGGCCGGCGCGGTCGTGCCCGCGCACGCCGACTCGGGTGCCTATTTCGTCCGCACGCTGCGCTTCCACGTCGCCGTGACGACCTCGCCGGCGGTCACCATGTATGCCGACGGGCACGTCTACCACATGGCGCCCGGCGAGGTCTGGGCGCTCAACAACGCCGCGATCCATGGCGTGCTGAACGACGACCCCGCGCTGCCGCGCACTCACCTGATCGTGGACTTCCTGCCGTCCGGGCCGCTGCGCGAGCTGCTGGATCGCGCCGACCGCGGGCTCGGCGTCCCGGTGCCAGAGGTCACCGCCCGCTTCGAGGCGATCTATCGAGCTGGGCTCGCGCAGGAGACCGCGCCCCGGTGATCGTCACGCGCGACTTCGTCTTCCTGCACCTGCACAAGTCGGGCGGCACCTTCGTCAACCAGTTCCTGCTGCGTCACTTCCCGGACGCAGAGTTCGTCGGCTATCACCTGCCGCGCGCGTACCTGCCGCGCGCCTGTGCCGGCCGTCCGATCTTCGGGCTCGTGCGCAATCCCTGGGACTACTACGTCTCGTGGTACGCGTTCCAGGCGGGCAAGCCCGCGCCGAACCCGCTGTTCCTCGCCGCGAGCGAACACGGTCGTCTGGGCTTCTCGGACACGGTCCGGAATCTCGCAGGACTCGGGCTGGACGCCGAACGCTGCGCTCGCGTCGCCGCGGCGCTGCCCGAGGAGTTCCCGAATCGCGGCATCAACCTGACGCGCCGCTGCCTCGGCACGCTCGCGGGTTCGCCGCTCGGCTTCTACTCGTGGCTGTACCAGCGCATGTACGGCGACGTCGCGGGCGTCACGATCGGCCGGATGGAGACGCTGCGCGAGGACCTCGCGCGGTTCCTCGCCACGATCGGCGTCCCGCTCGACGGCGCCCGCGCCGAGTATCTCGCGCGCCAGCCGCCGCTCAATGCGAGCAGCCATGCGCCGTACGCGTCGCTCTACGACGACGGGCTGCGCGATTTCGTCGCGGCGAAGGACGCGCCCGTCATCACGCGGCACGGCTACGCGTTCGGTGCCGCCGTCGAATCCGGCTGACGGCTCAGCGTCCCCGCGGCAGCAACAGGCGGCAATCCCCGATGCCGCACGAACGGCTTGCCGGTTTGCCGGCCTGTTGAGGCAGCAGATGAAACTCGCGGCGCCGGTAGTCGACGACGAAGCCCTGCAGGAAGCCGAGCAGGTCCATGCCGATCAGCAGCGTCGGTTCGGTCTCGAGCTGCCAGACCCGGAACACGTGGAAATCGCCGAACGTCACCACGAGGTTGCGCAGCGTCGCCTCGCCGATCGCGATCGCCGGCGCCTCGAGCGAGTGACCCTGCGCGATCGCGGGCGTCGCTCCCGTGACCGTCGTGGGAACGCCGATCACTTCGTCGCCGGTCGACGCCCGGAGCGCCTCGAGGAGTGCGAGGTTGCCGAGGCTGCGCTCGGCGCCGGTGTCGAGGATCACCTTGACCTTGACGTCGCCGACGCGGCCGTCGACGAGCAGCAGGCCGCCGCGCTCGAGCCGCGCCGGCACGACGAGGTAATCGCGCTTCGCGCGCCTGGCGTTCGACGGCCGGATGGTCACGCGATCCTTCGTGAAATCGACTTCGATGCGCGCGTCCTGCAGCGAGTCGACGCCGAGAATGCCGTCCGTGTCGGCGAATACGTCGTCACCGAGCACGGGCAACCGCGGGCGGTCGACCACGATCTCGCCGAAGCGCAGGCTCGTTGCCTGCACCGCGGGCAGCACCGCGGAACCGGTGACGCCGTGCACGCCGAGCGGCCGCGACGGATCGGCCACGAGCCCGAGCGCGAGCGCCGTGCGCGCGGCGATCGCGGACCGGTTCGCCCCGGTGTCGAGCACGAATCGGTACGGGCCGCGACCGTCGATCTCGCCCGGCACGACGATGCGGCCGACGGTGTCCAGCGACGACGGCTGGGCGTAGAGGGCCTCGGGCTCGGCGACCGTCTCGTCGATGGCCCGCGTGCCGCCGTCGGCGGCCGCGGCCTCGCCGACTGATCCGCAGGGCACCGACAGCAGCAGTGACGCGAACGCGGCGACGAGACTGCGCCTCCGGGGCGCAGCAGTCCGCGGCCACACGCGATCGGACAGGACCGGCGACACCTTTACTCCCGCACGGGCAGTTCCGTGCTCTTCCGGACGGTGCGCAATGCGAAACTCGACTGTACGCGAGCGACGCCCGGCAGGCGCGTCAGGTGCTGCGAGTGCAGTCGCTCGAAGTCGGCCGGGTCCGTGACGACGACGCGCAGCAGGTAGTCCTGCTGGCCGGTCATCAGGTAGCACTCCATCACCTCGGGCACGCGCTTGACGGCCGCCTCGAACGCGGCAAGGTCCCCCTGCTCCTGGCGGTTCAGCGTGATGCTGACGAACACGTTGCCCGGCAGGCCGACCCGGGCCTGGCTCACCAGCGCCGTATAGCGGTCGATGACGCCGGCTTCCTCGAGCGCACGCACGCGCCGGAGGCACGCCGATTCGCTCAGGCTCACCTTTTCGGCAAGCTCGCGATTCGTGAGGCGGCCGTCGCGCTGCAGCTCGGCGAGCAGCGTGCGGTCCGTGCGGTCGAGCTTCATTCGCAGACTCCTTCCGTTTTGTCGCTGTTGACGCAAGTATATTGCTCGATAACGCCGCTCGGGGCCCGCTTTTGCAGGGTCCTGCCATGCGCGGCGGGTATGCTCGGTCGTCAAACGAACCACTGCCCGAGGGGGGACAGACCATGCGCATCGGCGTGCCGAAGGAAATCAAGGTCCACGAATACCGCGTCGGCCTGGTGCCGGCGTCCGTCCGCGAGCTCGTCGAGTCCGGCCACGAGGTGCTGGTTCAGACCGGCGCCGGGGCCGGCATCGGCTTCGCCGACGCGGACTACCAGCGGGTCGGGGCGAAGATCGCGTCGGACGCCGCGACGGTGTTCGACCGCTCCGAGATGATCGTCAAGGTGAAGGAACCGCAGCCCGTCGAATGCGCGATGCTGCGCCCGGGGCAGGTGCTCTACACCTACCTGCACCTCGCGCCGGATCCGCAGCAGACCGCAGCGCTCGTGAAGTCCGGCGCCACCTGCATCGCCTACGAGACGGTCACCGCGCCTGACGGCTCGCTGCCCCTGCTCACGCCGATGAGCGAGGTCGCCGGGCGCATGTCCGTGCAGGTGGGCGCGTACTGCCTGCAGAAGGCCAACGGCGGCCGCGGCATCCTGCTCGGCGGCGTGCCGGGCGTCGCGCCGGCCAAGGTCGTGATCCTGGGGGGCGGCGTGTCGGGCACGCACGCGGCGGAGATGGCCGTGGGCCTCCGCGCCGACGTCACGGTCGTCGACCGCTCCGTCAAGCGCCTGCGCGAGCTCTCGTCGATCTTCGGGCCGTCGCTGCGCACGGAGTATTCGACGCAGGAGCACATCGATGCGCTCGTGATCGACGCCGACCTCGTGATCGGCGCGGTGCTGATCGCGGGCGCCGCGGCGCCCAAGCTCGTGACGCGCGACATGGTCCGGCGCATGAAGGCCGGCGCCGTGCTCGTCGACATCTCGATCGACCAGGGCGGCTGCTTCGAGACCAGCCGCGCGACGACCCACGCGGACCCGACCTACGTCGTGGACGACGTCATCCACTACTGCGTCGCCAACATGCCGGGGGCCGTGCCGCGCACGTCGACGTTCGCGCTCAACAACGCGACGCTGCCCTTCGCACGCAGGCTCGCCGACTTCGGCTGGAAGGCCGCGATGCAGGCGGATCCGCATCTCGCGAACGGCCTGAACGTCCACGCGGGGAAGATCACGAACCAGGCCGTCGCGCGCGACCTCGAGCTGCCCTACACGCCCGTCGCCGACGTCTTGCGGTAATCTCGTCGCTTCCTCCACACGCAGGGGAGCGTTCGACCATGCAGAGCCCGATCTTCTCGTTCCGGGACCGCACGGTGCTGGTGACCGGGGCCTCGAGCGGCATCGGCCGCGAGACTGCGCTCGCGTTCGCGGCGGCAGGCTCGAACGTGGTGCTGGTCGCCCGGCGCGCGCGCGTCCTTTCAAAGGTCGCGGCCGACTGCCGCAAGCTCGGCGCCCAGGCCCTGGTCGTCGCCACCGACGTCACGGACCGGGCTGCGGTCGCCGAGTGCTTCGGGCGCGCCGCGAAGCGCTTCGGTGGCGTCGACATCGTCGTGAACAATGCCGGGGTGCTGATCCCGGCAGCCGTCGTCGACCTGCGCACCAGCGACCTGCAGCGCATGCTCGACGTGAACCTCATCGGCGCCCTGCACGTGATGCAGGAGGCGGTCGAGCTCATGCGCCGCCAGGGACGCGGCCACGTCGTCAACGTGGGCTCGCTCGCCGGACGCCGCGGGTTCACGCCGCTCGGCGGCTACTGCGCGACCAAGTTCGCGCTCGTGGGCCTCACGGAGGCGCTGCGCACCGAGCTCGTCGGCGAACGCATCCACGTGTCGCTCGTGCTGCCCGGTATCGTCGACACGCCGATGGCCACGGCCGCCGCGCAGGACCCCGTGACCGCCGAGATGTGGCCGGGACCCGCCATGCCGGCTTCCTGGGTCGTCTGGTCGATCTTCCTGGCCGTGCGCTTCCGACTCGCCGAGATCGCGGTGCCCCCGGGCACGTCGCTGCTCGAGAAGCTCGCGGCGCTCGCCCCCGGCGCCACCGACACGCTGCTCCGCCGCGCGACGGACGCGGCGCGCGTCATCAAGCGCAGCCGCACAGGACGGGCCTCCCGATGAAATACGAACACCTCGAGATCGAGTCGGCGGGCGGCGTCGCGACGCTGTGGCTCGCGCGGCCCGAGAAGCTGAACGCTCTCGATCGCCCTCTGTGGGACTCCATCCCGGCCGCGGTCGCCGCGCTCGACGCGGACCCGGCGGTGCGCGTGATCGTGCTCGCGGGCCGCGGCAAGGGCTTCTGCGCCGGCATCGACCTGCTCGACCACGCCGCGCCGCTCGCGAGCGGCGGCTCGATCTCCGGCCGGGGCGAATCGCCGGTCGGCAAGCGGCGCGCGCTGTACGACGACGTCCGTCGCTACCAGCACACCGCGAGCTGCTTCGCCGACACCGACAAGCCCGTGATCGCGGCGGTGCACGGCGCCTGCATCGGCGCCGGCATGGACCTCATCACCGCGTGCGATTTCCGGCTGGCGGCGGTCGACGCGAAGTTCTCCGTGCGCGAGACGAAGATCGCGATGGTCGCAGACGTCGGCACGTTGCAGCGGCTGCCGCGCGTCATCGGCGACGGGCCGGCGCGCGAGCTCATCTACACCGGGCGCGACATCGACGCCGCCCGTGCGCTCCAGATCGGGCTCGTGAACGAAGTGCTGCCGGATGCCGCGGCACTCCACGCGCGGGCCCGGGAAATCGCGGACGAGATCGCGGCCAACTCGCCGCTCGCGGTGCAGGGCTCGAAGAAGGTGCTCGGCTACTCGGTGCGCCGCGACGTCGATGCCGCGCTCGACTACGTGGCGCTCTGGAATTCCGCGTTCCTGCACTCGGACGACCTGGCCGAGGCGATGAGCGCGTTCATGCAGCGGCGCCCGCCGAAGTTCCAGGGGCGCTGAGCGCACGGAGCTCGCACTCACGAGTGTCACGGGCTCCGGGCAGTGCCGCCTGGCAAGGACGCCGAGAACCCGAGTGCGGGCCGTGCACGGAAATGCGTCAGCGCGCGCCCTACGACGTCCGGATCCTGTATCGCGAGATGCTCGTGGTTGAGCAGCATCTCGACTCCGGCCGCGAGCTGAGCGGGCGTGCGATCGAGCACGGCATCGAGCACCCACGTCGTTTCGGCAAGCACGAGGTGCGATACCCACGCGCCTCCTTCGACGAAGGCTTCCGCCGCGGACACCTGTTCCGCATCGCCCCCCGGTAGTGAATCACCGTCAACGGATCCGCGAGACTCCGCCCAAGGGATCAGCCGGGGCCGGACGATCGGCGCGGCCTTCCGGGGAGGCGTCCGGCAAGGCTGTGCGCCGCATGGACGCGGCGCCCAGAGCCCCCAGGGGAGGGTTCACGGCGTCCTTGCCGGACGCCTCCCCGGAAGGCCGCGCTGGTCGCGCCGCCTCCGACGCTACGCGCTCTTCGCCTGCACCGCGGCCTGCGCGTCCCGCAGCTCGCGCCGCAGGATCTTGCCCACGTTCGACTTCGGCAGCTCGTCGCGGAATTCGACGTACTTCGGCTTCTTGTAGCCCGTGAGCTGCTGCCTGCAGAACTCCATGAGCTGCGCCTCGGTGAGCTTCGGGTCCTTGCGCACGACGTAGACCTTCACGGCTTCGCCGGACTTTTCGTCCGGCACGCCGACGGCGGCGCATTCGACGACGCCCGGGTGCATCGCGATCACGGCCTCGACCTCGTTCGGGTACACGTTGAATCCCGACACGATGATCATGTCCTTCTTGCGATCGACGATGCGGATGTAGCCGCGCTCGTCCATCACGCCGATGTCGCCGGACTTGAAG
>RPQJ01000059.1 GCA_003819815.1 Lysobacterales bacterium | reverse complement strand
TCGCGTCGGTGTCACCGCCGATGATGGCGCGCTTCGACTTGCGCTGGTCGCCACCGATGATGGCGTTGGTATCGCCGCCGATGATCGCGTCGGTGTCACCGCCGATGATGGCACGCTTCGACTTGCGCTGGTCACCACCGATGATCGCGTTGGTATCGCCGCCGATGATCGCGTCGGTGTCGCCACCGATGATGGCGCGCTTAGATTTCTGAAGCGAAGTAGTGGGGGAGTCAGCCGCAGCGGTCATAGCCACGGAATGTGACAAAGCCAATGACACTGCTATCGCAATTGCGCGAACGCTACCCTTATCAATCATTGGCGTTCCCCTTCGTCTTTGAATTCGTAAGTTCCGGATCGTTTCGCTATTTGAACGAGTATTTCGTTCTCATCCGGGATCGTTGGGTCCTTCTCAACGAAGTGGAAAATCCCAACTCCCGTTCGGATCGACTCATTCGGCGGCAGTCGATGTCCGCCTTTGATTTCGTTCTCGCCAAGCCAGTCATCCAATATTTCGAGCAGTTCTTGTCCTTTCTCGCGAATCAGAGCATCGAATGCCTGGAATCCGTTCGCGGAAAGCCCTTCCATGGTTATCGCGTACCGCTCGAAACGTCCTTCTCCTTGCTTCTTCTTCTGTAGGTTGAAGTCAACGGTATCGATGAAATAGCTGACGACGTTACCGAGACGTTCGAGTCCGACCGGATCAAGAGGAGAGGGAAGGTAGGTTCGGTTAAGTAGCCGAACGTAGCCGTCGTCCGTTTCAAGCGCGGCGTTTACTCGAAGAAGCTCGTCCAGCAAAGCGCGCGGCGTGACGCCATCCGCGTACGTCTTCACGAGATGCTCGAAAGAAATCGTGTCCCCATATAAAGGGATCTCGAGAGGTAACCCGTACGGCCCGAGGTACTCCGGGTCTTGACTCCACGCTTGGAGAACCCTTGCGATTCTGTTCAGGCCAACTTCGGAATCGTCGTTCGCGTCCTGCGCGCGAATCCGACGGATCTCCTCTTTCTTAATGCCGGTGAGGATTGAGAGTCTGGAATCACTGTGCGGGCGTCCAACCGGAATCAGGTCGACACTCGCGATGTCAATGAAAGCACCGCGTACCGCGTCCGAAAACTCGCCGTAAGACACCCCATGGCGAATCAAAATCCGGACGAGCGGGTGCAGCAGGTGCCGGCAAGCCGCAATCAACGGTTTCTTGACCTTCTCGCTCATTCCCGGCCCGTCTTTGGCCCACTCCGCCCTGATTGCTAGCGCCGCTGACATGGGTAGTTATTGTTAACTCTGGGGTCGGACTATATAGAGCCCGCTTCGCCGGTCAAGAGTTGAACATATTCGTAGACTTACGTAGCCCAGCTGAGTCCGCCTCTCGGATCCCCGCCCAGGATCGGTCGGATCGAAAGTGGAGCAAATTCAGAGGGGTAGTGGGGGCGGCTAAAGCGCGGTGTCGGATAGGGAACTTCGCGGCGTAAGGCCGGTGCCCGGCAACCTATGTAAAGGAACCGGTGCCTTTGGCCTGATGAGCAGACGCTGGTTCAGGAACGACTTATGTCGCGCTAATGGACACGGGTTCGGCGACCTGCAAAAATTACGAAAACAACTACTTAGGCTGCTTACCTCGATAAGCAGTTAGAACCAGTGGGCGTGCAAGACGACACGCCAGGGCGTGGTGAAGGGCGGGTCCGACCGACCGCCGACGATCGACCTTCAGGTGCGCACGAACCGTCTTCCCCTCGATCGACAGATCGCGGACGGGACACTTGCAACGACCGCCCGAGGCGCCCCCCGCGCCAAAAGAAACGGCCGGCTCCCCCGTCGGGAGAACCGGCCGCTCCAGCGACAAAGAGCGCTTGACAGTGATCAGTTCTTCTGGACGTCCGCCGTCTTGCGGAGCTCGTCGAGGTAGGCCTGCAGCTTCTTGCGCTGCGCGAACATCTCGACCTGCGGCTTAACCTGTTCGAAGTCGGGCACCTCGGGGCTGCGCATGTCCTCGAGCTTGATCACGTGGAAGCCGAACTCGCTCTGCACCGGCGTCGTGGTGATCTGTCCCTTCTCGAGCGCAATCACTGCGTCGGCAAAGGGCTTCACCATCGACTGCGGCGAGAACCAGCCGAGGTCGCCGCCGCTCGCGGCGCTCGAGTCCTTCGACTCGGCCTTGGCCAGCTTCTCGAAGTCGCCACCGGCCTGCAGCTCGCGGATGATCGACTCGGCCTGTTCCTGCTTCTCGACCAGGATGTGCCGGGCCTTGTACTCCTTCGGCATCTGCGCGATCTGCGCGTCGTACTCGGCCTTGAGGTCGGCCTCGGACACGGGGTTCGCCTTCACGTACTTCTCAGTCGCCGCCTCGGCGAGGATCTGGGTACGGAGCAGGTCGATGCGCGCGGCGACTGACGGGTCCTTGAGCATTCCGTCCTTCTCGCCGGCCTGTGCCGCCAGCGTCATGTTGATGAGCTGGTCGAGCATCTGCGTCTTCTGCTCGTCGGTAGGCGGCTCCTCGGAGCCGCCCGTGACGGCCTTCATGAACACGTCGAACACTTCGCCGCTGATCTTCTTGCCGTTCACGGTCGCGACCGTCGCGCTCGCGGCCTGTGCGGCCTCGGCGGCGGGCTTCGCGGCGTCCTCTGCCGGCTTGGTGCACGCGGCGAGCGCGCCGGCGATGGCGAGGACGAGGATCAGTCTGGAATTACGCATCGGTAGCCTCTGGTGGTGAATGCAGTCAGGAATGGGCAGCGTCCTCGCCGGGGGCGAGCGCCTGGATCGACAAAGCGTGGATGTCGGTCTTCATCAGGTCGCCGACGGCGTCGTAGACGAGCCGGTGGCGCCGCAGTGTCCCGAGCCCCGCGAATCGCGACGACTCGATGATCACCGAAAAATGGCCGCGGCCGTCGGCGGCGCCGGCGTGTCCCGCATGATGATGGCTGTCGTCGACTACCTCGAGCAACGTGGGCTCGAGCGCGCCGCGCAGTCGCTCGGCGATGCGTTCGACACGGCTCGTCGTCACGGCAGCACCTTGATGAAGGGTCGTACCTCGACCGACTCGAACACGCCTTCGGTCACGTACGGGTCGGCTTCGACCCAGCGCCGGGCCTCCTCGAGCGAGGCGAACTCCGCGATGATCACGCTGCCCGCGATGCCGCCGGGGCCGGGTGCGGGCGCATCGTCGACGGGGCAGGGCCCGGCGATCACGAGCCTGCGCTCGGCGACGAGCCCCTGCATGCGCTCGAGGTGCCGGGGCCGCACGCGCTGGCGCACGGCGAGCGAGTCGGGAGCGTCCCTGCCGACGATCACGTACAGCATCAGGCCGTGCCGCCCGCGTCCGACTCGGCGCGACGGGCGATCCACAGGCCTTGTGCCAGTGCGAAGACCAGCGTGAGGCCCATCAGGCCGAAGAGCTTGAAGTTGACCCACGTCGCCTCGTCGTAACGATATGCGACGTAGATGTTGAGTGCGCCCGCCACGATGAAGAACGCGACCCACATGAGGTTCAGTCGGCGCCAGCTCGGCGCGTCGAGCGTCACGTTCTCACCCATCATCCGCTGCACGATCGTCTGGCTCGACAGGAACTGGCTCGCGAGGAAGGCCCCCGCGAAGAGCCAGTTCACGATCGTGGGCTTCCACTTGATGAATGTCGCGTCGTGGATGGCGAGCGTGAGTCCGCCGAAGACCAGCACGAGCACGGCCGAGGTGAGCAGCATCGGGCTCACCTTGCGATGACGGATCCAGCTCACGGCGGTCTGCGCGAGCACGCCGACGATCAGCACCCCGGTGGCGACGTAAATGTCGGCGAGCTTGTAGGCGACGAAGAACGCGATGACCGGGAGGAGGTCGATCAGCAGCTGCATGCGGAAGGTAACTCTGGGCCTCGGGGCCGGGTCGGGGCGCGTATCATAGCCAAGTCGACCCATGCGCCCAACGCTCGGCGCCGCGAAATGGCCCTCGTCCTCGAAATCCACCCGGTGAATCCCCAGGCGCGCCTCATCCGCCAGGCCGTCGCCTCGTTGCGGGACGGCAGCGTGATCGCCTACCCGACGGACTCCTGCTACGCCTTCGGCTGCCTCATCGGCGACAAGGACGCGATGGAGCGGATCCGGCGGCTGCGCGAAGCGGACAAGAGCCACAACTTCACGCTGGTCTGCCGCGACCTCTCGGAGATCGCCCGCTACGCCCGGGTCGACAACAGCCAGTACCGGACGCTGCGGGCCTTCACGCCCGGCGCCTACACGTTCCTGCTCGAGGCGACCCGCGAGGTGCCGAAACGCCTGCAGAACCCGAAGCGGCGCACGATCGGCATCCGCGTCCCCGACAACGCGATCGTGCGCGACCTCCTGGCCGAGCTCGGCGAACCGATCATGAGTTCGACGCTCCACCTGCCGGGCGACGAGGTCCCGCTGACCGACGCCAGGGAGATCGGCGAGCGGCTGCGCCACTCGGTCGATCTGGTGATCGACGGAGGCCACTGCGGCTTCGAGCCCACGAGCGTCGTCGATCTGTCGGGCCCCGCGCCGGTGGTGGTCCGTCGCGGCAAGGGCGACGTCGCGGCGTTCGAGTGAGCGGGGCGCGGGCGGGCAACCCAGCCCGGGACGGCGCGTTCCCGGCAGCCCGGTACCGCGCCGGCCTGCGTATAATCGCCCCTCCGGCGCGTGCCTCCGGGGCCGCGCGGTATTCTTTTCGCTCGAGAAAAGCTACATAAGTGCATGATATTTAAGGCTGTGTTGGCTGGATATCAGCCAGGGGAGACTGCTTGAGTTCGTCGGTAACCGCGCCTCGGCGCGTGCTCTCCGGCATGCGGCCGACGGGGGCCCTGCACCTCGGCAACTACCACGGCGCGCTCCGGAACTGGACGGAGCTGCAGTACCAGTACGACTGCTATTTCTTCGTGGCCGACTACCACGCGCTGACGACGGGGTACGAGGACACGCGCGACATCGAGTCGAACACCTGGCAGATGGTCGTCGACTGGCTGGCGGCGGGGCTCAATCCGGCGGTCGCGACGCTCTTCATCCAGTCGCGCGTGCCCGAGCACGCCGAGCTGCACCTGCTGCTCTCGATGATCACGCCGCTCGGCTGGCTCGAGCGCGTGCCGACCTACAAGGACCAGCAGGAGCAGCTCAAGGAGAAGGACCTCGCCACGTACGGCTTCCTCGGCTATCCGCTGCTGCAGAGCGCGGACATCCTGCTGTACCGCCCGATGTACGTCCCGGTGGGAGAGGACCAGGTCGCGCACGTGGAGATCACGCGCGAGATCGCCCGCCGCTTCAACTTCATCTACGGCCGCGAGCCCGATTTCGAGGCGAAGGCCGAGCGTGCCGTGAAGAACCTCGGCGCGCGGAACGCCGCGCTCTACCGCGAGCTGCGCAGGAGCTACCAGGAGCAGGGCATCGCGGACGCGCTGCAGCGTGCGCAGACGCTGCTCGACGGCAACGCGCGGCTCACGCTGGCGGACCGGGAGCGGCTGCTCGGGTATCTCGAGGGCACCGGTCGCTCGATCCTGCCCGAGCCCGAGGTCCTGCTCACGACGACGCCCAAGGTCACCGGGCTCGACGGGCGCAAGATGTCGAAGTCCTACGGCAACACGATCGGGCTGCGCGAGGACCCGGACAGCGTCGCGGCGAAGCTCCGCACGATGCAGACCGACCCGGCGCGCGTCCGCCGCACCGATCCGGGCGATCCCGAGAAGTGCCCGGTCTGGGACCTGCACAAGCTCTACTCGGGCCCGGACGTGCAGGCCTGGGTGCAGCAGGGCTGCCGCAGCGCCTCGATCGGCTGCCTCGAGTGCAAGAAGCCCCTCATCGACCGGGTGGTCGAGGAGATCTCCGGCATGCGCCAGCGCGCTCTGGAATACGAGGACAACCCCGACCTCGTCCGCGGCATCATCGCCGAGGGCTGCGAGAAGGCCCGCGAGGTCGCGGGCCAGACGATCGACGACGTGAAGCAGGCCATCGGCCTGTCCTATCGGACCTGAGCCCCTCGGCGAGGAGCGGCACATGACCAAGCCAGAACTGCGCATCGTCGAGAGCGGTCCGCCACCACCGGCGGCCGAACCCGCGCCCGCGGCGGTCCACGAGCAGACCGAGATGCCGTTCGCGGTCGTCGAGGGCGAGCCGCTCACGCAGATCCCGCGCGACCTCTACATCCCGCCCGATGCGCTGCAGGTCTTCCTCGAGGCGTTCGAAGGCCCTCTCGACCTGTTGCTGTACCTCATCCGGCGGCAGAACCTCGACGTCCTCGACATCCCGATCGCCGAGATCACGCGGCAGTACATGCAGTACATCGACCTGATGCGCGAGCTGCAGCTCGAGCTCGCGGGCGAATACCTGCTCATGGCCGCGACGCTCGCCGAGGTGAAGTCGCGGATGCTGCTGCCGCGCCCGCAGGGCGAGGGCGCCGCCGAGGAGACCGACCCGCGTGCCGAGCTCGTGCGGCGGCTCCAGGAGTACGAGCGGTTCAAGCAGGCGGCCGAGGACATCGAGGAGCTGCCGCGCCTCGACCGCGACGTGTTCCAGGCCTCGGCGGAGCTCACCGACCGGCGCGTGGTGCGGATGCTGCCGGAGGTCTCGCTGCGCGAGATGCTCGTGGCGCTCAAGGACGTGATGACGCGCGCCGAGATGTTCGCGCACCACCAGGTGAGCCGCGAGCGGCTGTCGGTGCGCCAGCGCATGTCCGACGTGCTCGGCGCGCTCAAGTCGCAGGCGTTCGCCGAGTTCACGCAGCTCTTCCGGCCCGAGGAAGGCCGCATGGGTGTCACCGTCACTTTTTCGGCGATCCTCGAGCTGCTGCGCGAGGGGCTGATCGAGATCGTGCAGGCCGAGCCGTACGCCCCCATCCACGTGCGCGCCGGCGCGCCGCGCCACGTGACGCTGGTCGTCGACAACGACCGTCCCGAGACCGCACACCGGACCGAACCATGAGCGAACAACCCCTCTCCGTCGTCCTCGAGGCCGTGCTGCTCGCGGCCGGTCGCCCGGTCACGGTCGAGCAGATGCTCGAGCTCTGGGAGGAAACCCAGCGCCCGACGCCCGAAGCCGTGCGCGAGGCGCTCGCCGAGCTCGAGGCCGCCTGCGCTGGCCGCGCCTACGAAGTCCGCCAGGTCTCGAGCGGCTGGCGCGTGCAGGTGCGTCCCGTGTTCGCGGACGTCGTCTCGCGCCTGTGGCAGGAGCGCCCGAGCCGCTACTCGCGCGCGCTGCTCGAGACGCTCGCGCTGATCGCCTACCGCCAGCCGATCACGCGCGGCGAGATCGAGGACATCCGCGGCGTGACCGTCAGCACGACGATCATGCGCACGCTGCACGAGCGCAACTGGGTGCGCGTCGTGGGCCATCGCGAGGTGCCCGGCCGGCCGGAGCTGCTCGGCACCACGCGCGAGTTCCTCGACTACTTCGGCCTGAAGAGCCTCGACGACCTGCCGACGCTCGCCGAGCTGCGCGACCTCGACGACATCAAGGTGCAGCTCGAGTTCCCGGGCGGCGCGCCGGTCCCGGCGATCGAGCGGCTTGCGCTCGCGGCACCCGAGGACGAGTCGCTGGACGAACCGTCCGACTCGACCGAGGCGGATGACGACGACCACGAGCCGCAGCTCCCGACGCTCGTGGCTGGTCCGCAAGACAGCCAGGAACGCTGACGGCCCCGCGGCCGCGCCGCCGTGGAAGAACGCCTCCACAAGCTGCTCGCGCAGCACGGGCTTGGCTCGCGACGCCAGGTCGAGGACTGGATCCGCGCCGGGCGCGTGCTCGTGAACGGCCAGCCCGCCGAGATTGGCCAGCGCGTGGGCCCGCGCGACCGGGTCGTGGTCGACGGACGCGACGTCACGCGCCGCCTGGCCGCGCGGACGACCACGCGCGTGATCACCTATCACAAGCCCGGCCAGGAAATGCTCCTCGGCCGCGAAGGCGACGACCGGGCCGCGGTCGAGACGCGGCTGCCCACGCTGCGCGGTGGCCGCTGGCTGCCGCTTAACGCGCTCGGCTACGGGGAGGACGGACTGCTGATCCTCTCGAGCGATGGCACGCTCGCCTCGGCGATCGCGCGGCAGGCGACGACGCTGCCGGTCGAGTACCGCGTGCGCGTGCTGCGTCCTCGCGAGACCGAGGACTGGCCGACGATACCGCTCACGCTCGACCACGATGGCACGCCCGTGGCATTCAGCGCGGTCGAGAAGCTCGACGGTGCGGGCACCAACGTCTGGTTCCGCCTCGCCTCGGAACGTCCGGTGCCGCGGGGCGCGATCCGCTCGCTCTTCGACGCGGCCGGTCTCAAGGTGAGCCGCACGATGCTCGTGCGCTGGGGGCCGGTTGCGTTGCCGCGCGACCTGCCGCGTGGCCGCTCGCGCGAGCTTCGCGGCGCCGAACTCGACGCGCTGCTGGCGCTCGCCGGGCGGACGCGGGACGGCGAGGGCAAGGCCCCACGCGCGAAGCAGCGCACGCCGAAACGCGGCCCGCCGCGAGGCGGCCGGGCTACTGCGCGTCGTAGCGGCGGCCGCTGATCCCGCGGCCCGCCGGGCCGAGCAGATAGAGGAACGGCGCCAGCACCTGCTCGGGCATGGGCAGCGTCGCGGGATCCTCGCCCGGGAAGGCACGCGCCCGCATCGGGGTGCGCATCGGGCCCGGGTTCACGCTGTTCACGCGGATCGCCGTCGTGCCTTCGCACTCCTCGGCGAGCACTCCCGCGAGACCTTCGAGCGCGGACTTCGAGACGGCGTACGCGCCCCAGTACGCGTGGCGGCGCACCGTCACGCCGCTCGTTGCGAAGACCACCGAGGCATCCTCGGAGGCGCGCAGCAACGGCAGCAGCGTGCGCGTAACGATGAACGGTGCCGTGACGTTGACGTGCATCACCTTGAGCCAGGTCGGCACGTCGTAATGGTCGAGCGGCGCCCGCTCGCCCACGATGGCGGCCGAGTGCACGAGGCCGTCGAGCCGGCCGAACTCCCGCCCGATCGCCTCGGCGAGCGCGTCGTAATGTGTCGCGTCGGCTCGCTCGAAGTCGAGCGGTGCAATCGAGGGCCGCGGCCCGCCGGCCGCGACGATCGCGTCGTAGACCGCTTCGAGCTTCCGCACGTTCCGCCCGCCGAGCGCCACGCGCGCCCCGAGCCGCGCGCAAGCGCGCGCGAGCGCGCCGCCGAGGCCGCCGCTCGCGCCCGTCACGAGGATCACGCGGCCGTCGAGGAGGCCGGACGGGGGGACGTAGGCGCGAAGTTCCTGGTCGGTCGGCAAGGGGCGGTCTCCGTTCGTTTCGGCGTATCGATGGCGTCGGTCAGGCGTGGCGCAGGGCCGTGCGCCAGGCGGTCCAGAGTCGCGTGACGGGGCCGAGCTCCGGGTGGCGCACGTTCGCCGCCGGGGCTCGCGCGACGTGCCCGAGCCAGCGCTCGTGCAGTGCCGCGAGTACGAGGCCGTGACGTTGCGCGTTGCGCTGCGCCGGGTCCGCGATCACGCGAGGCAGTGCTCGAAACTCGCTCCGGACCCGCGCGCACCAGTCGGCACGAAACGCGGTGACGACCGCGGTACCGGGCCAGTGCGCAAGTGCGGCGGGCTCGACCCCCGCAGCGTCGAGTGCCTCGAGCGGCGCGTACACGCGACCTGCGCGTGCGTCCCGATCGAGGTCGTGAAGCATCTCGACCTGCCGCACCGAGGAACCGAGCCGCCGCGCAAACTCCCGTTCTTCGGGTGCGAGGTCGCGGTCGCCTGCCAGCACGCCGGCCGCGACCGTCTGCAGCGCTCCGGCCGAGCGCCAGCAATAGGCCTCGAATTCCTGCCAGTTCACGTAGGTGAGCCGGGCGAGATCGAGGTCGGCCGCCACGACGAGTTCGTGGAGCAGATTCAAGTCTGCGCGGGTGCCGGCCGCGGCGCCTGCGAGCGCCCGCGCCAGCGGGTGCGTGGCGCGGCCGGCAACGAGCCGGTCGATCTCGCCGCGCCACCACTGCAGCCGGGCGTGCGCGGCCTCGTGCGACGTCGAGGCGACGATGCGCCGGAGCTCGGCCTCGAATCCGTACAGCGCCTCGAGCGAGGTGCGCCGTTCGGCCCCGCTGAAAAGCATCGCGAACCAGCGCAGGGAGCCCGGCGGCGCGCCGTGTTCGACGGCCTCCGCCGCGGGCCCCGCGCCGCCCGGGGCGGGCGCGTCCTCAGCCATGCATCGCCTCGTCGAGGCCTTCGAGTGCGAGCCAGGCAGGAAGCTCGCCGGGCGAGTGCACGATGCCGTCCGGCGACCAGCGGACCGGGTCGTCTTCCGACGAAAGGTACCCGTACGCCGCGACGAGCGTGACCATCCCGGCCGCTCGTCCGGCCTGGATGTCGCGCTCCGCGTCGCCGACGTAGAGGCAACGCTCGGGTGGGACGCCGATGAGGCCGGCCGCGTGCAGGAGCGGCAGGGGGTGCGGCTTGCGCTCGGTGAGCGTGTCTCCGCTCACGGCGCAGGCTGCGCGGCCCGTGAGACCGAGCGCGGCGAGCAGGGGATCGGTGAGCCAGCCCGGCTTGTTCGTGACGATGCCCCACGGCAGCCCGCGCGTCTCGACGAGTTCGAGCACCGTGTCGAAGCCCGGGAAGAGCCGGGTGCCGAGCGCGAGGTGCTGCGCGTAGAGGTCGAGGAAGCGGAGACGCAGTCGCTCGAACTCGTCGCCCGCGGCGCCCGGAAAGCCGAGCGAGACGAGCCGCATCGCCCCGTGCGATACGACCGGCCGGATCGTCGCCGCGTCGAGCGGCTCGAGGCCGTGCTCCTCGCGCAGCCGGTTGAGCGCTCCGCCCATGTCGGGCGCCGTATCGAGCAGCGTCCCGTCGAGGTCGAGCAGCAGTGCGGCCTGGCGCATCACGCGGGGCCTGGCCTGCGGAAGTGCGCGAGATAGTTGATCCGCGCGTCCGTCGTGAGCGAGGCCTTGCGCGTGAAGGGGTCGTAGGCGATGCCCGCGACGTCCTCGAGCACGAGCCCCGCCGCGCGCGCCCAGGCGTTCAGCTCGGACGGGCGGATGAACTTCTCGTAGGTGTGCGTGCCGGGCGGCAGCAGTCTGAGCACGTACTCCGCGCCCAGGATGGCGCCCAGGTAGGCGCGCGGCGTGCGGTTCAGCGTCGATACGAATACGTCGCCACCCGGCCGCACGAGGCGCGCGAGGGCGCCGACGACCGCCGCGGGATCCGGCACGTGCTCGAGCATCTCCATGCAGGTCACGACGTCGTAGCGGCCCGCGTGCGCCTCGGCGTGCTGTTCGGCCGTCCCGAGCTCGTACTCGACCTTGATGCCCGACTCGAGCCCGTGCAGCTCGGCGACCCTGAGCAGGTCAGACGCGAGATCGACGCCCACGACCTCGGCACCGCGCGCGGCCATCGATTCCGAGAGCAGGCCGCCGCCGCAACCCACGTCCACGACGCGTCGGCCCGCTAGCGACCCTGCGCGCTCGACGTAGGCGAGGCGCACGGGGTTCAGGTCGTGCAGCGGGCGCATCTCGCCCTCGGGGTCCCACCAGCGGCTCGCCGCGGCCTGGAACCGCGCGATTTCGGCAGGGTCGGCGTTCATGGCTTCAGCCATTGGCGGCGGCCTCCACGGCGGCGGTGGCGTCGAGCCTCAGGCTCCAGGCCGCGGCACGTTCGAGCACGTCGGATTCGTCGATCGTGCGCAGGCGGCCCTCGGCGAGCAGTCGCCGGCCCGCGACCCATGTGTCGGTCACCTGATGCGACGAGGCGGCATAGACCACGGCGGTCGCGACGTCGTGCACGGGCCAGCTGCGCGGCGCACGCAGGTCGATGCAGCAGAGGTCCGCCCACTTGCCGGGCAGCAGGCTGCCCGTGACCTCGCCGATGCCGAGCGTGCGTGCGCCCTCGATCGTCGCCATGCGGACGAGGTCCGAAGCGACGAGCGCGCCGGGGCTCGCGCCGACTCCGGCCGAGAGGAGCCCGGCGATGCGTGCCTCGGCCAGCAGGTCGAGATCGTTGTTGGATGCGGCGCCGTCCGTGCCGAGCGCCACGCGCACGCCGCGGCCGAGCAGCTGCGCCACCGGGCAGATGCCCGAGCCGAGCTTCAGGTTCGACTCGGGGCAGTGCACGACGCTCGCACCCGCGGCCGCCAGCATGTCGAGGTCCCGGGCGTCGACCTGCGTCATGTGCACGGCGACCAGCTGCGGGCTCGCGAGTCCGAGCTGCGCGAGCCGGGCAAGGGGCCGGCAGCCGTGGCGCTCGAGGCTGCGCTCGATCTCGCCGGCCGTCTCGTGGAGGTGGATCGTGACCGGCAGGTCGAGCTCGTCGGCGAGACGGCGCACGCGGGCGAGCGTCGCGTCCGAGGTCGAGTACGTCGAGTGTGGCGCGAAGTGGGTGCAGATGAGCGGATCGCCCTTGTACTCGTCCCGGAGGCGCATGCCCCGGTCGATGTACTCGTCCGCGGTCGAGGCCCAGCTCGTCTCCGCCTCGGTGACGACGAGGCCCACGCTCGCGCGTATGTGGGCCGCGGCCGCCGTCTGCGCGACCACGTTCGGCCACAGGTGCATGTCGGCGAAGCAGGTGACGCCTCCGCGGATCATCTCCGCGATCGCGAGCTCCGTGCCGTCGCGGACGTATTCCGGGTCCACCCAGCGCTTTTCCAGGGGCCAGACCGCCGTCCTGAGCCACGGTTCGAGCGGGAGATTCTCCGCGCGGCCTCGCAGCAGGACCATCGCCGCGTGCGTGTGCGCATTCACGAGGCCGGGGAGCAGGACGTGGTGCGGACGGTCGAGCGTCTCGGCCGCGTCGTACCGGGCGCGCGCCTCGACGGCAGGCAGCACGTCGACGATGCGCCCGTCCCGGACGGCGACCGAGTGGTCGTCGAGGACGCGGGCATCGGGCTCGACGGGCAGCACCCAGCGGGCAGTGACGAGGGTGTCGATGGACTCCATGGGAACCGGGCCAGCGGACGGTCGCGTATGGTAACATTTCCCATCTTTTGGCCGGTTCGCCGGCCCCCCTCCAATACGTCGACTCCATGGCCGAAATCGCCCGCGAACTCCTGTACGTCAACCTCGAAGACGAGATGAAGCAGTCGTACCTCGATTACGCGATGAGCGTGATCGTGGGCCGCGCGCTGCCCGACGTCCGTGACGGCCTGAAGCCCGTCCACCGCCGCGTCCTCTACGCGATGCGCGAGCTCGGCAACGACTGGAACAAGGCGTACAAGAAGTCCGCGCGCGTCGTGGGCGACGTGATCGGCAAGTACCACCCCCACGGCGACACGGCGGTCTACGACACGATCGTGCGCATGGCGCAGCCGTTCTCGATGCGCTACCTGCTCGTCGACGGCCAGGGCAACTTCGGCTCCGTCGACGGCGACGCGCCCGCGGCGATGCGCTACACCGAGGTGCGGATGTCGCGGCTCGCCTCCGAGCTGCTCGCCGACATCGACAAGGAGACGGTCGACTTCGTCCCGAACTACGACGAGTCCGAGTCCGAGCCGTCGGTGCTGCCGACGAAGGTCCCGAACCTGCTCGTGAACGGCTCGTCGGGCATCGCGGTCGGCATGGCGACCAACATCCCTCCGCACAACCTGCGCGAGGTCATCGACGCCTGCGTGGCGCTCATCGACCGTCCCGGGATCACGATCCCCGAGCTCATGGAGTTCGTGCCGGGCCCGGATTTCCCGACGGCGGGCATCATCAACGGGGCGCGCGAGATCTACAACGCGTACACGACGGGCCGCGGGCGCATCGTCGTGCGTGCGCAGACCGAGATCGAGGAGATCGACTCGCACGGCCGCGAGGCGATCATCGTCACCGAGCTGCCGTACCAGGTGAACAAGGCGCGCCTGCTCGAGCGCATCGCCGACCTCGTCCGCGGCAAGCTGATCGAGGGCATCTCCGAGCTGCGCGACGAGTCCGACAAGGACGGCATGCGCGTCGTGATCGAGCTGAAGCGCGGCGAGGTTGCGGACATCGTCCTCAACAACCTCTACAAGCAGACGCCGATGGAGTCCGTGTTCGGCGTCAACATGGTGGCGCTGCAGGACGGCCAGCCGAAGCTGCTCAACCTCAAGGACCTGCTCGAGTCCTTCCTGCGCCACCGCCGCGAGGTGGTCACGCGGCGCACCGTCCACGACCTGCGCAAGGCCCGCGAACGCGGCCACATCCTCGAGGGCCTCGCCGTCGCGCTCGCGAACATCGACGAGATGATCGCGCTCATCAAGGCCTCGCCGACGCCCGCCGAGGCGAAGGTGGGGCTCATGTCGCGGGAGTGGCGTTCGGGCGCGGTGCCCGAGATGCTCGCGCGCGCCGGCGCCATCGAGACGCGGCCCGACGGCCTCGGCGCCGAGTACGGCCTGCGCGAGGCCGGCTATCGCCTCTCCGAGGTCCAGGCCCAGGCGATCCTCGACATGCGCCTGCACCGCCTGACCGGGCTCGAGCAGGACAAGATCCTCGCCGAGTACGGCGAGCTGCTCGACGTGATCCGCGACCTCTCGGACATCCTCGCGCGTCCCGAGCGCCTGCTCGCGGTGATCCGCGACGAACTGCTCGCGATCAAGGCCCAGTACGGCGACGCGCGCCGTACCCGCATCGAAGTCGACGAGTCGGACCTCACCGTCGAAGACCTCATCACGCCCGAGGACGTCGTGGTCACGCTGTCGCACGGCGGGTATGCGAAGGCGCAGCCCGTGAGCGAGTACCGTGCGCAGGGCCGCGGCGGACGCGGCAAGTCGGCGACGGCGATGAAGGACGAGGACTTCGTCGACAAGCTCTTCGTCGCGAACACCCACGACACGCTGCTCTGCTTCTCGAACCTGGGGCAGCTCTACTGGCTCAAGGTCTACCGGCTGCCGAAGGCGGGACGCGGCTCGCGCGGCAAGCCGATCGTGAACCTGCTGCCGCTCGACGCCGAGGAACGCATCACCGCGGTGCTGCCGATCCGCGAGTACGAGGCCGGCAACTACGTCTTCATGGCGACGGCGCAGGGCACGGTCAAGAAGACGCCGCTCACGGCGTTCTCGCGTCCGCGCTCGGCCGGCATCATCGCGGTCGACCTCGAGCCCGGCGACAAGCTCGTGGGCGTGGCGATCACCGACGGCTCGCGCGACGTCGTGCTCTGCACGTCGGGCGGCAAGGCGATCCGCTTCTCCGAGGAAGACGTGCGCGCGATGGGCCGCACCGCCTCGGGCGTGCGCGGCATCCGGCTGCCCGACGACGAGACGGTCATCTCGCTGATCATCCCGGACGCGGAGGGCCTGATCCTCACGGCCTCGGAGAACGGCTACGGCAAGCTCACGCCGGCGGATGAGTTCCCGCTGCACGGCCGCGGCGGGCAGGGCGTCATCGCAATGCAGGTTTCCGAGCGCAACGGCGGCCTCGTCGCCGCGGCGCAGGTCGCCACGACCGACGAACTGATGCTCATGAGCTCGAACGGCACGCTGGTGCGCACCCGCGCGAGCGAGATCTCGGTGCTCGGCCGCAATACGCAGGGCGTGCGCCTCATCCGCCTCGACGACGGCGAGCGGCTGATCGGCATTGCGCCGGTCGAGCCGGAGAACGGCGTGGGCGAGGAGGGCACGACGGGCGCAGAGGGTGCGGAGGATCCAGACGCCGCGGCGGGCGGCGATGCAGATGCCGCAGGCCCCGAGGCGTCCCTGGCGGAGCCGCCTCCGCTCTGAGGCGACTCACGTCTCGGGTCTCGCGCCGCGACAGCGGCGCGCTGACCGCCGTTGCGCCGGCTGTTACACTGCACTGCAACAACCTTCGCCAGGCAGGGTTCTCATGACTCGCGTGTACAACTTCAGCGCCGGTCCCGCGGCACTCCCGGTCGAAGTGCTCGAGCAGCTGCGCGACGAGATGCTCGACTGGCGCGGGCAGGGCATGTCCGTGATGGAGATGAGCCATCGCGGCAAGGCGTTCGTCGGCATCGCCGAGCGCGCCGAGGCGGATCTCCGCGAACTCCTCGCGGTCCCCTCGAACTACAAGGTGCTCTTCCTGCAGGGCGGTGCGACGGCCCAGTTCGCAGCCGTCCCGATGAACCTCTCGAAGCCCGGCGCCGTGGCGGACTACGTCAACACCGGCGCCTGGTCGAAGAAGGCGATCGGCGAGGCGAAGCGCTACCTGAAGGTCAACGTCGCGGCCGACGCGGGTGGCAACTATTCGACGGTGCCGCCGCGCGACGGCTGGAAGCTCACGCCGGGCGCCGCCTACGTGCACTACACGCCGAACGAGACCATCGGCGGCGTCGAGTTCCACTCGGTGCCCGACGTGGGCGACGTGCCGCTCGTCGCCGACATGTCCTCGACCATCCTCTCGCGACCCGTCGACGTGCAACGCTTCGGCGTGATCTACGCCGGAGCGCAGAAGAACATCGGTCCCGCGGGCCTCGTCGTCGTGATCGTGCGCGACGACCTGCTCGACCGCGCGCGCCCCGACACGCCCACCGTGTTCGACTGGAAGGCGATGGGCGCCGACGGCTCGATGCTCAACACGCCCGCCACCTACAGCTGGTACGTCGCCGGTGCGGTGTTCCAGTGGATCAAGCGTCAGGGTGGCCTCGCCGGGATGGAAAAGCTGAACCGCGCGAAGTCGGAAAAGCTCTACGCCACGATCGAGAACTCCGGCGGCTTCTACCGCAACCCCGTCGCCCCCGACTGCCGCTCGTGGATGAACGTGCCGTTCACGCTGCCGGGCGCCGACCTCGACCAGCCGTTCCTCGACGGCGCCAAGGCCGCGGGTCTCGTGACGCTCGCCGGCCACCGCTCGGTCGGCGGCATGCGCGCGAGCCTCTACAACGCGATGCCGATGGCGGGCGTCGACGCGCTCGTGGAATACATGGCGGAGTTCCAGAGGCTCAAGGGTTGAGCGCCGCGATGTCGTACAAGATCCTCACCCTCAACAACATCTCCGTCCGCGGCCTCGAGCGCCTGCCGCGCGATCGCTACGAGGTCGCCTCCGAGATCGGCCATCCCGACGCCGTCATGCTGCGCTCGGCGGACATGCACGCGATGGAGATCCCGGCGAGCGTGCTCGCGGTCGCGAGGGCGGGCGCGGGCACCAACAACGTGCCGGTCGCGAAGCTGAGCCGCCGCGGCGTGCCGGTCTTCAACGCGCCGGGCGCGAACGCGAACGCCGTCAAGGAGCTCGTGCTCGCAGGGCTCTTCCTGTCCGCGCGCAACATCTGCCAGGCCTGGGGCTACGTCCGCTCGCTCGAGGGCGACGATCACGCCATCGAGGACGCGGTCGAGAAGGGCAAGAAGAAGTTCGTCGGCCACGAGCTGCCGGGCCGCACGCTCGGCGTCGTGGGCCTGGGCGCCATCGGCGTCGAGGTCGCGAACGCGGCGCTCGGGCTGCGCATGAAGGTGCTCGGCTACGACCCGCAGATCACCGTTCAGCGTGCGTGGCAGCTCTCCTCGGGCGTCGAGCAGGCGCTGAGCCTCGACGACCTGTTCCTGCGCAGCGACATGGTCACCATGCACGTGCCGCTCAACGACGCGACGCGCGCCCTCGTGAACGAGGCGCGGCTGCGGCTCATGAAGCCGGGCGGCGTCATCCTCAACTTCTCGCGGGCCGCGATCGTCGACGAGGCCGCGGTGCTCGCCGAGCTCGACCGCAACCATCTCGCGGCCTACGTCTGCGACTTCCCGACGCGCGCGTCGAAGAACCACCCGAAGGTGGTCGCCCTGCCGCACCTCGGTGCGTCGACCGGCGAGGCCGAGGAGAATTGCGCGGTGATGGTCGCGGACACGCTCCGCGACTTCCTCGAGAACGGCAACGTCCGCAACTCCGTCAACTTCCCCGAGTCGGTGCTGCCGCGCGTCGGCGAGAATCGCGTCGCGATCGCGAACGACAACGTCCCGAACATGGTCGGCCAGATCTCGACGTGCCTCGCGGACGCGAAGCTCAACATCGCGGACCTCCTCAACAAGTCGCGCGGCGACCTCGCCTACACGCTGATCGACACGGATGCGCCGATCCCGCCCGAGGTGCTCGCGAAGCTCCGGGCGATCCCGGGCGTGCTCGCGGCGAGGGTCGTCTGACATGGCCACCCGTCGCATCGGTGCGCCGGGGCGGAAGCGTGGCGGCCGTCCGGCCGGTGGCAGCCCGAAGCGCGGCGGACGCAAGGGTCGTGCGGGTGCCGCAAAAGCCTCCTTGACGGCCGAGGCTGCCGTGAAGCCGTCGTCCGTGCCGCTGCGCCCCGCGCTCGAGGCGATCCGCGAGCGCATCGACGGCATCGACGCCGAGCTGCACGAACTCATCAACGAGCGGGCGCGGCTGGCGCAGCAGGTCGGCATCTCGAAGCATGCGTCCGGCCAGACCGTCGACTTCTACCGCCCAGAGCGCGAGGCGCAGGTGCTGCATCTCGCGCTCGACCGCAACCGCAGCGAGCGCGGGCCGCTGCGCGACGAGGAGATCCTGCGCCTCTTCCGCGAGATCATGTCCGCGTGCCTCGCGCAGCAGGAGCCGCTCAAGGTCGGCTTCCTCGGGCCGGAGGGCACGTTCACGCAGCAGGCCGTGTACAAGCAGTTCGGGCACTCGGTGCGCGCGCTGCCGCTCACCTCGATCGAGGAGGTCTTCCACGAGGTGGAGTCCGGCACGGCGGACTTCGGCGTGGTGCCGATCGAGAACTCGAGCGAGGGCACCGTCAACAACACGCTCGACATGTTCCTCACTTCGCCGCTCGGGATCTGCGGCGAAGTCGAGCTCCGCATCCACCACAACCTGCTGGGCCAGATGTCGGCACTCGGCGCCGTGCAGCGCGTGTGTGCGCACCCGCAGGCACTCGCGCAGTGCCGCGGCTGGCTGGCGGAGCACCTGCCGGGCGTCGAGCGCGTGCCGGTCTCGAGCAACGCGGAGGGTGCGCGTCGCGCCCGCGACGAGGACGGCTCGGCGGCGATCGGCCCGATGGCCGCGGCGGAGGTGTATGGCCTGAACGTGCTCGTGTCCGAGATCGAGGACCGTCCCGACAACACGACGCGCTTCCTCGTCATCGGCCGCAAGTCGTTCCCGCCGAGCGGCCAGGACAAGACGACGCTGCTCGTCTCGGCGGCGCACACCGACGCACCGGGCGCGCTCTTCCGGCTGCTCGAGCCCTTCGCGCGGAACCGCATCAGCATGACGCGCATCGAGTCGCGGCCGTCGCGGCGGCGCAAGTGGGACTACGTGTTCTTCATCGACGTCGAGGGGCACGCCACGCAGGAGCCGCTCGAGCAGGCGCTGGCCGAGATCAAGGGGCAGGCCTCGCTGTGCCGCGTGCTCGGGTCGTATCCTCGCGCCATCCTCTGATCCTTCGGCGGCCTTCATGAGCGACTACCTCGTCGAACCGACCTCCGGCGTGGCCGGCGGGGCACGCGTCCCGGGCGACAAGTCGGTCTCGCACCGCGCGCTGATGCTGGGCGCGCTGGCGGAGGGCCGCACCGAGGTCGAAGGTTTCCTCGAAGGCGAAGACTGCCTCGCGACGCTGCGTGCGGTCGCAGGCCTCGGGGTTCAGGTCACGCGGCCCGGCCCCGGCAAGGTCGTCGTCGAAGGCGTGGGGCTCCGGGGCCTGCGCGAGCCGCCGGGCGTGCTCGACATGGGCAATGCGGGCACGGCGATGCGTCTCTTCATGGGGTTGCTCTCGGCGCAGGCCTTCGATACCGAACTCGTCGGCGACGAGTCGCTGATGCGCCGGCCGATGGAGCGCGCGGCGAAACCGCTGCGGGAGATGGGCGCGCGCATCGAGACGCGCGACGGCCGGCCGCCGGTGCGGATCACGGGCGGCCAGGGGCTGCGCGGCATCCGTTACGAGATGCCGGTCGCGAGCGCGCAGGTGAAGTCGGCGGCGCTGCTTGCAGGACTCTATGCCGAGGGCGAGACGACCGTGGTCGAGCCTGCCGTCACGCGCGACCACACGGAACGCATGCTGCAGGCGTTCGGCGTCGAGGTGTCGGCGCGCGGCGGCGTCGCGACGGTGCGTCCCCCGCGGCGGCTCGAGGCTGCGCGCATCTCCGTGCCGGGCGACTTCTCCTCGGCGGCGTTCTTCATCGTCGCGGCGTGCATCGGCGCCCGGGAGCCGTTCGTCATCGAGGGCGTGGGCGTCAATCCGACGCGCACCGGCCTGCTCGAGATGCTGGCGCTGATGGGTGCCGACCTGCGGCTCGTCAATCACCGCAGCGCCGGCGCCGAGCCGGTGGCGGACGTCGAGGTGCGGCCGGCCCGTCTCGTGGGCGTGCGGGTGCCCGAGCGCCTCGTGCCGCTCGCGATCGACGAGTTCCCGGCTTTCTTCGTGGCGGCCGCCTGCGCCGAGGGCGAAACCGTCGTCACCGGTGCGGAGGAACTGCGCGTCAAGGAGAGCGACCGCATCGCCGTCATGGCCCGGGGGCTCGGCGCCCTCGGCGTCGAGCACGAGGTGCTGCCGGACGGGCTGCGGATCCAGGGCGGGCCGATCGGCGGGGGCACGATCGAGAGCGGCGGCGACCACCGCGTCGCGATGTCGTTTGCGGTGGCGAGCCTGCGGGCCCGCGGTCCGATCGAGATCCGCGACGTCGACAATGTCGCGACCTCGTTCCCCGGGTTTGCGGCGCTCGCGCGGTCGGCCGGCCTGCGCCTGACCGAAAAATA